>JAGHUT010000091.1 GCA_018064645.1 Candidatus Crickella merdequi
AACTTACAGTAGGAGCAACCGGCCCCAAAAACGGCGCCGGCAGTATTCATACACCTGAAGGCAGCTTGTGGTTAGACAAATACGAAGCATATCGAGATGCCTGCTTTGAAGCGAATGAGAATCTGTTTGAGCAATTCTTTGGGAATGCAAATGTAAGAATCGGCTGTGTGATAATGGCTTCAGGAGAAAGCAGGCGATTCGGGGAGAACAAGCTGCTGACACCTTTCGATGGAAAAGCAATGATTCAGCATATAATCGATGCAGCGAAGGATGTTTTTGCTGAACTTGTTATAGTAACTCGTCACGAAGAAATTAAGCGATTATGCGACAGGCAGGGAGTAAGAGTTGTACTTCACAACTATCCTGGAAGAAATGACACAATCCGTCTGGGACTTGAGGCGTTAGGGGATGAGCTGGATGCGTGTGTTTTCTGTCCTGCTGATCAGCCGTTTATTACATCAGCATCGCTTAGGCAGTTTAAAGATGCGGTGGCTTCTGACAAAAATAAGATTTATCGTGCTGCAAGTGGCGACAGCATAGGAAGCCCTGTTTGTTTTCCTTCCTGGGCTTTTGATGAACTGAAGAATCTGCCTGAGGGAAAAGGTGGCGGCGTAGTAATTAGCGAACACAAGGATAAGATGAGCTTTGTGGAGGTCAGTGCAAGAGAACTGATAGATATAGATACAAAGGAAGATTATGGGAAGTGCATTCAACTGATTAATAAGGAAAAGGACCTGATTATAGTTCGCGGCGCCGGTGATGTTGCAACGGGCACAATCTGTCGACTTGTTAAAGCAGGCTTCCCTGTGCTTCTTCTTGAGACTGATAAACCCTCCGCAATCAGGAGAAATGTGGCATTCTCAGAAGCTGTTTTTCAAGGGGTACAGACTGTAGAAGGAATTGATTGTTATCTTGCTAAATCTATTGAAGAAGTGAAAACAATGATTGAGGATAACAAACTGGTACTTATGGTTGACCCGTCTGGAACATCTATTCAGGAGCTGAAGCCGCAGGTGGTTATAGATGGAATACTTGCAAAGCGAAATCTTGGAACTTCCAGAAGCATGGCGCCTATCACCATAGCTCTTGGCCCTGGCTTTACTGCAGGGGAGGATGTCGATGCAGTTATCGAAACTCAGCGCGGGCATAACCTTGGCCGTGTCATTTATGAGGGAAGTGCAGCACCAAATACAGGTATACCAGGTGATATTGAAGGCTTCAGCAGAGAACGTGTAATATACAGCCCTGCAGAGGGTGTTATTAATAATGAATGCGAAATAACAGACATTGTGTCAAAGGGTGATATTATCGCATATATTGAAAATGGTGATAGTAGAGTTCCTGTTAATGCGACAATGGATGGAATACTTAGAGGTCTTATCAGAAATGGATATTATGTCAGAGAGGGTCTCAAAATCGCTGATATTGATCCAAGAATCGATGAATATAATAATTGTATGACTGTTTCTGACAAAGCAAGATGTATTGCAGGCGGAGTTCTTGAGGCAATCATGTATCTTAAGAGGGAGCGTGGTCTATGATAATCGCTGTAACAGGTTCGGGTGGCAAGACCACCCTGATTCACCAGATGGCTGACAAGTATCGCAGAGAAGGAAAGAAAGTCTTTGTAACAACATCAACACATATGTTAATTGAAGAAGACACTTTGCTTACAGATGATGCGGCTCAGATCATAAGAATGCTTGAGTCAGATGGATATGTAATGGCAGGTGTGCAGGAGGGCGAGAAAATCACTTCGCTTCCGCTTCCCGTCTATGAGGAAGTATGCAGGCATGCAGATATAGTTCTTGTTGAAGCAGATGGTTCAAAGAATATGCCTCTCAAGTATCCAATTGAGACAGAGCCTGTTATATATGATAATGTAGACGAGATTATCGTGGTATGCGGGCTTCATGCAATAGGGAAGCCATTAAGGGAAACTGCTTTCAGACTTGAGAAAGCTAAGGAGTGTCTCGAGATTGATGAAAAAACAAGAGTAACTCCTGAACACATACAGAAGCTTGTTCGAAGAGGATACCTGGAAAGAATGAAGACTTTTTACGATGACAAAAGAATCAGTATTCACCCGACACACGACGGAACCTTATATCAGCGCGCAATTGCTGGACTGATTAAGGCGGATTTAGATGTAAATCTAATTAACGAAGAGTGGTTCGAGAAGAAACCTTGTCTCTTTGTGTGTGGTGGCGGTCATGTGGCTAAAGAACTGATTAAGATGGCTTCAATGCTTGATTTCAGAATCAGGGTTATGGACAATCGTGAAGAATTTGCAAATGAAGAGCGATTCCCGGAGGCTGAAGAGGTAATCTGTGATGAGTTCGAGAATCTTCATAATTATCTTGAGGGGGATTCTTTCTATGTTGTGGTTACTCGCGGTCATAGAGATGACTACATATGCGTTAAACAGATTCTGCGAACATCTTATCGCTATCTAGGAATGATTGGAAGCAGAATCAAAGTTGCAAAGACAGTGGACATGCTTGGAGAGGATCTGGACAGGGAAGGACTTGACAGGTCACGCCTTGACACAATACATGCACCTATTGGACTGCCAATCGGTGCAGCTAATCCAGGTGAGATTGCAGTAAGCATTCTGGCCGAAATTATCGAAGTAAAAAACAAAAAAAGCACGTCATCCATCTCTTCTGCCCTTAGAGATACTGATGCCCACGGAACGCTCTGCATTATTGTTGATAAGACAGGGTCTTCACCGCGAAGTATTGGCAGCATGATGCTTGTAGGCGATGAGGTTATCGATAGCATTGGCGGTGGAGCAATGGAGGCTGCAGTCATTGAGGAAGCAAGATCCATTGAGTGCGCCAAGATGTGTCAATATGACCTTAGCGACAGAGAAAGTGCGAACATTGGAATGATTTGCGGAGGAAGCAATACGATTCTTTATATTCCAGTATAAATGTATTGACTTTAATACATTTATTTGATAGTTTAGTTTGTGGCGTAAATGAGGGTATTTAGGGACATTTAGCGCTATGTATTTAATATGTAGATAGAGGCGCGGGTAAGATAAGTAGCATTCATGGAATTTTGGGTAATCTGAATGTGAAAGGCTGACCGCCGAGGACTGCTTTGGGACCCAACTCGAGCAGATCCGGGCTTAAGGAGAATATTCTTAAGACTGTCGCTGAATGCGGAGAACTGTCATTTGCTTTGTTTATCATGAGGATTGTGGTTTTTTCGCAATCCTCTTTATTTATGTTTATCTAACGAAAGGACTAGAGATGGAAAAGATCGAAAGAATTGAAAAGAGAGTTTCTCTCTGGCAGGCAATCATGATTATGCTTGTTCTGCTTGCATTCATTGTAGTAGGCGTAATCATCTATGGACTCGATGCACAGATTCCAATTCTGCTTGCTGCTGTATTTACAACACTTGTTGGTTTCGTTAACGGAGTAAAGTGGGAGAAGATGGAAGCTTCAATCATGAACTCACTTACAGCTGTTCTTCAGGCAGTAGTTGTACTTCTTGTTATCGGAATCATGCTCGGAACATGGCTCCAGTCAGGAGTTGTTCCTTCAATGATTTACTATGGAGGACTTGTTATTTCACCTAAGTTCTTCCTTCCTACAGCATGTCTGCTCTGCTCAATGACATCACTTGCTACAGGAGATTCATGGGGAACTGCCGGTACAGTAGGTATTGCTCTTCTTGGTATCGGTATTGGAATGGGAATGCCAATGGCTCTCGTTATCGGAGCTGTTATTTCCGGCTCATACTTCGGAGACAAGCTTTCACCAATGTCAGATACAACACTTCTCGCATCAGGAACTTGTGAGGTTAACATCTTCGAGCACGTTAAGTATATGCTTTATACAACAGTTCCTAGTCTTTGTATCGCACTTATCGCATACTTCTTCCTTGGACTCAAGTATGCTAACAATGTAGATATGGCAGAGCTTACAGAACTTCTTAACGGACTTAAGGATGCTGTGAACATCAGCCCGGTTCTTCTTCTTGCACCGGTATTCGTAATTGCAATGATTATTCTGAAGGTTCCACCAATTCCATCACTCATGTGTGGAGCTCTTATCGGATCAGCCTTTGCAATGATTTTCCAGGGATGCAGTCTTGAAGAGGTTCTCTCTGCAATGCACTACGGTGTAGCGATGGAGACAGGCAACGAAGTAATCGATTCACTTATTGCAGGTGGTGGACTTGACTACGTAATGTGGACAGTATCACTTGTATTCTGTGCTATGATTCTCGGCGGAATTATGGAATCAGTAGGAGTATTCTCAGTAATCGTTGAGACAATGCTTGCTAAGGTAAAGACTGCAGGCGGACTTATTGCAACAACTGTTGTTACATGTATCTTCATGAACTTCACAGCTTCAGACCAGTATCTTGCAATTCTGTTCCCATCAAACATGTACAAGGGCAAGTACGATGAGCTCGGCCTTGAGAGAAAAGTCCTCTCGAGAACTCTCGAGGATGCAGGTACTCTCACATCAGCTCTCGTTCCTTGGAACACTTGCGGAGCGTTCCTTACAGGTCTCTTCGGCGTAGGACCACTCGTATATGCTCCATTTGCAATCCTCAACTGGATGAACCCAATCATGGCAATCATCTACGGATTCACAGGATTCTCAATCAAGTACAAGGATAAGGCTCCAGCAGAGGTTGCTGAGACAGCTGTAGAGGCAGAGTAAAAATGGCTAATTTAAGAATCTCAGGAGAACACACAGTTCTCGCTTTTGGACCTGATATGAAGGCGGTTGCAACTGCAGAGAATGGTTCAATCATAGAATTCGAAACACTTGATTGTTTCGCTAATCAGATTACGGATGCTTCCCAGAGAATGGCAGACATCGACGAGACAAATGCCAACCCTGCAACAGGTCCTGTATATATCAATGGCGCAGAGCCAGGAGACACACTTAAAGTGGAGATTCTCAAGATGGAGCTTGGTCCGGTTGCAGTAGCCTGTGAGATTCCAGGCGAAGGCGTTACTGGACAGGTAGTCAATGTAGAGTCTGTCAAAGTCATGCAGGTTGCTGATGGAATCTGTCACTTCTCAGATGATATGCAGCTCCCTCTGAACCCTATGATAGGAGTTATCGGAACTGCCAATTCAAAGGAGTGGGTCAACACAGAGACTCCTGACTATCATGGCGGTAATCTGGACTGCATACGAATTGGAGAGGGTGCAACTCTTTATCTTCCTGTAATGGTAGAGGGCGCGCTTCTCGGAATGGGCGATCTTCATGCCTGCATGGGCGACGGAGAGGTTGGAGTGTCAGGCGCTGAGATTCCTGGACTTGTTACTGTCAGAGTGACAGTTCTCAAGGATTGCAAGCTACCGCTGCCTTTCGTGGTTAATGATGACCTCTGCGCAACAATGTGTTCGTGTGTTACTCTTGACGAGGCAGCTGACAGAGCTGTTCTTCAGATGAGAGATTTCCTCATGGAGTGCTGCGGTGTTCCATCGGAGGATGCAGGAATGCTTATGAGCCTTAGCGGAGACCTGAGAATCAATCAGGTTGTTAATCCCAAAAAGACCTGCAGAATGGAATTGCCAATGGCAGTTATCAGGAAGCTTGGATATACTTTCGAATAACAAATAAAACTCGGTCGAAAGACCGAGTTTTTTATGCATATTGATTAAATAATTCGAGAAACTCTTTCCGGACTTCAGCAAAATCTCTGAATTCAAAAGAAGGTTCTGTCCTTAGCTTGAGATAATCTTCGTTAAGATCACAGGCAAGATTCACGTGGAATTCCATCGACAGGAGAAGGTCATCTATTCCAAATATTATATTGCGCTCCTCATCGGTTAAGCTTCTTCCAAGGAAGTGCTCCCAGATGAGACTCTGCAGTATGTCTTCAACCTCCAGATAATAGGGGAGGTCTTTCTTGATGGGACGAGTTACATCTGAGAGATATGCCTCGCTTGCATCGTGGAGAAGACAGCCAAGGATAATGTCTCGCGGCAGCTCCTGTGCGATTGCTTCTCTAGCGCAGGCAATTGAATGCTGGGCTACTGAATAGAAGCACTTCTCGTGGCCGTTGGCTCTGCAAAGGAACGACAGGGCGTGGGCTATGTCATTGATGTCAATGAGCTTTGGGTCCGGAGCTGTCGGATCAAAGTATTTGCCGCTTATTGTAATAATTGAACTCATGTGTATTCACCTGTAATCAAATCCGGCTCAGCAAAGGTCCTTACTTGTTAATAAGATAAAGTCCAATAAGACAAACTGCTATTCCTGCGACTTTAGTCATAGTAATGCTCTCGTTGAACAGAAGATAGCCAACGAAGATCAGAGCGATTCCAACACAAATAGCTTTGACAATGAATCCAGTATTGACATTCCAGCCTACTTTGTACATATAGATGCTGCCGGCTTCAAGGCCAATGATTGCAAGACCCATTACAAAAGCTGTCCAGTTGAGTTTAGACCACTCCTGAAGAAGGCTGCCGCCTTTCGTCAAATAGAAAATCAGGAAGCAGACTGCTGAACTTACAAGATATGTAATTGTGAGAGCCGCAAAAGGGTTGAGGTTCTGCGGTGTTGACTTTGCAGTAATCTGATAGAAGATATCAGCTGCTACTGCTAACAATATTGGCCAGTAAATACTCATATTCTAGAATCCAAGCTCCTCATTAATCAGTATAATCTCTAGCAATGTTACGTGCTCTATAGATGGCATCATCAAGAGTAGGGCAGATTTTGTTAGTTCCTATTACGAAATATATTTGTCGTGACCGAAAATAGAGCCTGCAACTCTGTTACCTGTGCCATCGATGTTAACCATCTCACCGGTCTCTGTTACTGCATTTGCGGAAACAAGAAAAACATCGGTTGTAAGTGTTCTCTTGGCAATTTCGATGAACTCATCATTGTCCTTTGCAGTTGCCGGGTCATGAACGATGTTGTGTGATGACAGCCTGTTATACATATCCATAGCGGCAAGGGTCATTGAGTCACCGAAACCAACAACCTTATTATCAATCTGTGAATAGTGTTCGTTATCATAAGTCGTACTCCTGGTCTTTGATATATTCACAAAATCCTTCAAATGTCAGAGGCTTTGAGAAATAGTAGCCCTGAACATAATCGCAGCCTATTCTTTTGAGCATCTCCAGCTGAACATAATTCTCTACACCTTCTGCAGTTACAGTGTAGCCAAGTCTGTGCATAAGATGAACAATACTGTCAACAATCTCAGGCTGAGTCTGAAGTTCCCTTATAAGGCTGATATCGAGTTTAATGATATCGACAGGGAATTTAGATAGAATTCCCAGAGAAGAGAAGCCTGAACCAAAATCGTCAAGCTCTATCTTTATTCCTAATTCCTTAAGCTGCTCCATGAGAGGTGCAATAAGCTCTGCATCCTCCATATATACAGTTTCGGTAAGTTCTATATGGAACAGGCTTCCATCAAGCTCAAGGGCATCAAGGGGCTTCTTTACAATTTCAATAATCTCTTTGCGAAGATCTTTCCTTGACGCATTAATTGAAACAGGAACAACGTGAATGCCCTGATTAATCATTTTTTTGACATCGAGACAGACCTGTTCCCATACGTATTTGTCCAGTTCTCTGATAAAACCCCCTCTTTCAAACAGGGGGATGAATTCGCCGGGAGACATGAATCCGAAGACCGGATGATTCCAGCGAACGAGTGCTTCAGCTCCGACAATTGCAGATGTGGCAATATCGTGCTTCGGCTGGTAGTACACTTTGAACTGGTTATCGTTGAGAGCGCTTTCCATCGAGTCGAGAATCTGCTGTTCTCTGTTGAACTGCTGCTGCAGCTGAGCTGTATATACACCTACACTACGTCCATACTGATACTTGATAGTCTTAAGTGCCATAAGAGCACGGTCACACATTATGGAAATAGGAATTGTCTTGTCAACTTTCTCGTATATACCGAACTTGACAGAAAAATTACGTAATGGAGCATTTGCATACAACTGCTGCATGCTCATATTAATAAAGCTTTCTGCATCTGCATAAGGCTCATCAGGCATTCTTATTATACCTACGAACTGGTCGCCGCCATATCTTGCGAACAGGCATTTCTCATCGTTCATTGAGTCAAGTGTATGACCAATGTATCTAAGTAGTGAGTCGCCTTTGTGCTCACCGAAATTCTCATTGATCCTCTTGAAATTCTCAATATCAGACAGGATAACCATGTATTCATCATCAGGCTTCTGACTAACCATCTCATGGGCAAAATGATAGAATGCCTCACGGTTATTTAAACCTGTCAGATTATCCGTAACCTGTCCATGGAGCTGGTGAACTACACAGTACAGCTGAATAATGGAGCCAAGTCTCTTGCACATCACAGGGGCGGGCATAGGCAACTGAATAATGTCGGACACTCCGGCATTTAGCCACATTCCCGCTTCCTTATCACTCATGGAATTGTTATCCCCTGAAAGCAGCACCACAGGAAACATATTGTCGCAAGCTGTGTCTTTGATTCTGCTCACTTCGGGAGGGGTAATAAGGTCACAGTCTGCAATGATGCCGTGGATATTACTGCCTGAAGCAGTGAGTTCGCAAAAATCGTACTCCAAAGGAACCTCTATAAGTTCGTAGCCAGGTTTCTTGTACTGACGAAGCATAGAGATGGCGGAAGTGTTTCTGCTTTTAATAAGGATATCCGGCATAGTAACTCCTTCGCTTTACACGAAATCCTTTCTCATCGGTGTAAACAGATCCAGCACGATTCCGTCTTCCAGACAGAGTACGCTGTGCTCTACATCTGAACCAATATATGCTGAGTCGCCCGGGTTCAGAACCTTAGTCTCACCGTTGATTGTGAATTCGAACTTTCCCTTTGGGATGTAGGAAATCTGAATGTTAGGGTGGTGGTGTGGCGGTGCAGTATCGCCGACTACGAAGGTGTTCTCAACGCACATCATCTCATCGCCGTAAGCCATGATTCTGCGCTCGCTGTAGGTTGGTGTGGATTCAACGAGTACATCATCTCTCATTACCCATACCTGGCCGTTTTCTGGTTTTTTTTACATATCGTACCTCCTGTCAATGGTTAGAATTGTCTGTCTGCGGTTATAACATATAGGCTGCATACGTACAACAGTTTGTCGATGTCTTTCTGAAGCAGTGGAATCATGCTCTCCCTGTACTGCGTCAAATCTATGGAACGGGCTTCCTCTTCGATTGAAGCTCGAAGCTCAGGTCTGTATTCTACAAGGTCTTTTGCTGCTGCAAGGCATTGTCTCACAACAATGGACTTCTTATCATGAAAAAGCTTAAGCATATCCGGAAGAAATCCCTGAATTCGATGCTCATCATCCCAGCGCGCCAGTGCGCAGCAGATTAGAAAAGCGCGGGTTCTGATATATGTCTTCTCGCTGCCGAGAAGGGAAGCGAAATCATCGATATATTCATAGTACCTGTTGGTGAAGGCTGATGTCTCAACAATCTCCTTCATAAGGGCATAGGCCTTCTTGTCATCTGAATCCTGCAGCTGAATTAATAATGTGTTGTCTGTCATACATCCAGCCTCCAGTTATTATCATCATGGTATATCATCTGGCGAGTCATTCCACCATCAATACAGATGTTCTCACCGGTTATGAAACCAGCCATATCGCTGCAAAGATACAGTACCATATTTGCGATATCGTCAGGATTGCCAGCTCTGCCTGCCGGCTGCTGGATTGCATCCGGCCCACTGTATTCGATGTAGTCAGTATCAATCCATCCAGGTGAAATTGAGTTAACGCGAATCTTCCCAGCAAAACTTACTGCAAGAGCGTGGGTGAGTGCAGCAATACCTCCTTTGGCAGCTGTGTAGCTTTCTGTCTGTGGCTGACTCATTCTGTCACGTGACGAAGAGATATTTACTATTGCGCCATCTGGTGCAAAGTGAGGAGCCAGAAGCTTACTGAGATAGAAGGGTGCTGTTACACCTACATTAAGTGCACGCTGAAAAGCCTCCGCGATGGCTTTGCCGATTCCTTGTGCGCCACCGGTGATGACAGCAATTCGATCCTTAAATTTATATTGCATAGTTATTCTCCATAGTGTTTGTTCTGGTTCAATTATATAAAAAAAGAAGTGCATTTGCACTTCCTTTTGTACTTGGTCGAGGGAGATGGATTCGAACCATCGAAAGCAGTGCTAACGGATTTACAGTCCGCCCCCTTTGGCCACTCGGGAATCCCTCGTTCTTCTTTGTTTTGTTAATTATAACAAAAATGACAGAAGAAACAAGAGGGATTATGTGATTTTTTATAAAATTTTAACTAAACTTTTGTATTCCGACGTCTTGTTCCGGCAGCACTCAGAAGAAGAAGGAGTATTCCAAGGATGGAACCTATTGCCGTCAGGACAAATATCTGTCTGAAGCCTACATTGAGCGTAGACTGAAAAGCTTTTTTGATTTCGGTGTCATGCTGTCTTATTGAGGCGAGGTATTCTTCCTTGGCTGTCTGGAATGCGCCTGGAATTGCGTTGCGGAGAGCAAGCATCTTGTTCCTTGAATCGGTAGCCGAAAGGATACCGCTCTCAATTCCGTTTATTCCTGAGTCTATCTGTTTCTTTGCATTGGAAAGCTCATTCCTCTTTGAAGTTACAGACTCGATACCGCTACTGATACCGGCAATACCAGCCTGAAGCTCATCTCGCTTGCTTTTCATCTGTGAGATTGCTGACTCGAGGCCGGATGCCTGTCCACGAAGCTTGCCAAGCTCCTGCTGGAGAGAAGCGATTACAGCTTCGTCAGGTTCTGGCTTCTGTCTCTCTGCAGCAAGATCTGCTTCTTTGGCAGCAATCTGACTGTTGATACCGTTTAGACCATTCTCCATCTGTGATATCTGTTCGTTTAGGGCATCTCGTCCCTTGGTCATTTCGGCCAGTGTAGAATTCTGCTTGTTAATGGTTGAATTCATTCCATTAATTCCATCCTGCATCTTGGAACTAGTGTCTTTCATCTTACCGGCTGAGTCATTCATACTGCTCAGTCCTGAGCTTATTCCGTCAATGCCGCTGTTCAATCCGGAAAGTATTCTGTCCTGGACAGCAGGGACCATCTGGTCAAACATGTAATCTGCCATATGCATCATGCTTGAAGTTATTGTTGTTACATCCGCGTTCTTTAGTTCATCAAGAAGGGTGTCAGGAATCTCGATATCCATGTCAGAGGTACTGGTCATATCGAATTTTACGGTTTTCATTGAGCTATAATCCGGCATTCCTTCAATTCCCTGAGCTTCCATCTGATCCCACAGTTCTTCTGCGTATGGAAGCTCCGGCATGGTAACCTCATTTGGAAGAATCTTCATTACTTCTCCCATAACATTGCCTCCGGCATTGGCAATAAAACCAACCATAATGGCAGGGGCAACTACTGTACCGAGAGAGCGGACAAGGGAAAGAGTAGCAAGTGCTGAGTTGGCTTCTCTTTGATCGACTTCTCCAAGCATCATGTAGTTGAGAGGTGCTCCCATTGTGAAACCTATTCCCAGTCCGATGAATACCAGTGATGCGAAGACGTTGAACCTGTTCGGGTTCTGCGATGAGAAGAATATTACTATCATCGCACCGATAACAGCTGCAACGAAGCCGATGCCTAAGACTAAACGAGGACCGTATTTATCGGTCATTTTGCCAGAAGACATGGCACCAACACCGGCACAGATTCCAAGAATAATAACGAAATAGCCGCCGTTACCAGAAGGAACCATTAGAGCATTTTCGCAGAACTGAGGTACGAATACTACGCCCATCATTACGATTCCGGTGATAATGGTAATCAGAAGAGTCATAACAATTCTGAAATTGCTGAAGTACTTAAGGTTCATTACAGGGTCTTTGGCTCTCTTCTCCACGAAAATAAAGGCAGGGAGGAGTACAGCAAAGGCCAGCAGGAAACCGTAGACCTCAGGATTCTGAAGGGTTGCCTTGAAGTCAAAGAAATCAATATTCTTGAGACCGTACATAAGAGAAAGAACCATTACAACGAGAAGACAGGTTCCCATACCGTCAATTGGAAGGTCTGACTTCTCTTTAGTGTTAGGAAGGGCAATATAACCCGCAATGAGAATAAATATAGCGATAGGTACATTAACGTAGAATATGAATTCCCAATGCTCCGTGCCAAAAAGGTCCAGAACCAGGGATCCAGCACTTGCACCGAATATGTTGGCTATTCCATAGACACCACCAACCATTCCAAGAGCCATTCCACGCTTTTCTTCAGGGAAGGTTGTGCCGAATTCTGCATTGGCAATAGGAACGATTCCACCGCCGCCAATGGCCTGAAGCGCTCTTGTGACTATAAGCATCGAGAAGCTTTCGGCACCATGTGAGAAACCACAAAGAAGTGAGCCTAATCCGAAGAGGAAAATGCTCACAAGATATACTGTTCGTCTTCCCATTCTATCGGCCAGCTTGCCCATAACCGGAATGCTTGCTGCATAGGCAAGGGTATAGATGGTAATCATCCATATTCCAG
>JAGHUT010000093.1 GCA_018064645.1 Candidatus Crickella merdequi
ATGTTCAGCTGTACTACAGCACAGATCATCACTGGACTAGTGATGGCGCTTATGAAGCATACAAGATAGCTATCAAGAAGCTTGGATTCAAGAAGTATAAGGTGTTCGAGCCGCTGGTAGTCAAGAACGACTTCAAGGGTACGCTGTATTCCAAGAGCGGATTCACCAACGGTCTGAGCGATGAGATCAAGATATACGTTCCTAAGAACGAGAAGATATATAAGAATTCCGTTATAGATTATCCTGATGATACGGATAAGACAACCGAGTTCTATCAGCTTAAGAACCTGGATACGAAGGATGCGTATACCGTATTCGGAGGAAGCAATTATCCTATGTATACGATCAAGACTCCAGTCAAGAACAGACAGAGACTGCTGCTGATCAAGGATTCATATGCTAACAGCATGATCCCAATGCTGAGCCAGTATTATAGAGAAATCGTGGTCGTAGACCCAAGATACTACTTTGAGAACCTGAATGACCTGATCCAGGTCGAGGGAATCACTGATGTGCTGTTCCTGTATAATGCGAATACGTTTGCAGGCGATGACAGTCTGGCAATGATGCTGGAGAGTAAATAACAATTATATCCATGGACAATAACATGTTCCGTGGTGAGAAGTTTGATACAGACATGCTTTTCAAAGCGTGTCTGTTTTTTTAATACTTGAAAGCCATGTGCAGGATTCGATATGGCTTTGACGGTAGATGCTTCAGAAATCTACTATGTCATACCAGGAATGATGAGTTATTCGTACATCGGATGGTAGTATCCGATGTACGAATACATAAATGAACGTATATTTGTTTATAATCTACTTGAATCTAGTAACTCCGCAGGTTATAAGGTCGTAAACACATTGCTCTATATAAGGAAGGAGTGTATCCATGGATAAAACATTGGATAACAGGAAAACTCTTATTAAGTTTTTCATAATAATTGCTATTGCGGTTGCTTTTAAAATGATTGTGCACCCAGCATATGATTTAACTCCAGCGGGAGTAACTTATCTGGCTATATTCTTAGGTACTGTTCTATGCTGGATATTTGTAGGTTCAGCATGGCCAACACTGCTGTCCATGGCAGCGCTGCTTATGACAGGCACTTTACCTATTGGAACTATTGGAGCTACAGGTTGGGGAAGCATGCTTGTAATGTCACTGATCTGCTCTATGGTTGTTGCAAGTAAGCTGCAGGAATTCGGTGTTCTTCGTTATATCGCTAGATGGATGATTTCACGAAAGATCGTTCACGGAAGACCTTTCGTATTTGCAGCAGTATGGTCTCTGGCCATCTTCGCTGTAGTAGGATTAAGTGGTGGTCATGTTATCGCATATCTTCTATTCATTCCACTGGCTCACGATGTATGCGCAGAAATCGGTGTTAAGAAGGGTGAGAAATTCTATCTTATGTTCATTCTGCTCACTCTATGGACAGGTATTATTGCAGAATCAGTATTCCCATTCTGCTCTATGACAGACTTGACTGGACTTGGAATCCTTGCTGGTATGAATCTGCCAATGTCAACCGTTCAGTATCTTGTACGCAGTATTGTGCCTGGAATTATTGTACCTGTTCTGATTTCTCAGCTTGTAATCAGGTTCATGCTTAAGCCAGATACATCGCTGTTTGATAATTATGATGACGCAGCTAAGAGAGCTGAGTTGAAGCAGGAAACTATCTGTACAGAAGGTAAGATTGCAATAACATTCTTCCTGCTGTGGATCCTTTTTGGTGGACTGCTTCCAGGTCTGTCAGCACTTGGTGCAATCTCAGCGTGGGCTTCAAGTGTAGGTATTGCAGGTTTCAACTTCTTCATGGTTGGCGTTCTCTGCATTATTCAGGTTAAGGGTGAGCCTATCGTATCGGCAAAGGATGCCGCTAAGGTGCCTTGGACTATTATCATTTTCATGAGTGGTATTATGACATTCAGTGCAACAATTGGCAGCGAAGACTTCGGTATTGTTCCTACAGTAACTAAGCTGCTGTTCCCGATTGCTACTAAGTTGTCTCTACCAGCGGTAATCATCGTCGGCGCAATCGTTGTTACAGTACTAAGTAACTTCATCTCTAATACAGTAACTTGCGTAATCGGTATTTCAGTATTCATTCCGCTGATCCTTCAGATGGGCGCAAGCAACTCACTTGCATATTCTGTTGGTACAATGATTATCATGCTGTGCAGTGCTGCATGCCTGACACCAAGTGCGACTGTAGGTACTCCTATGATTATGGGACCAGAAGCATCAATGAAAGAAATGTTCAAGTACAGTCTGGCGTTCATTATAGGCGATCTTGTGCTAATCACTTTGCTGTACAGTACAGTAATTCCTCAGATTATGGGATAATCTTCTTTCATAATACACTTTTGCCGGGGATGTGGTGACGCATCCCCGCAATTATTTCAATTGAGAAAACAAGCTTATTTGAGCTGTACGAGTTCCGGTTATGACCAGAACAGAAGCTATATCACATATAAGAAATATTCGAAGGAGGTTGTTAATGGGTAAGGTTGTTATCACAGCAGACATGTGCAAGAGCTGTCGCTATTGTCTGACTGCCTGCAAGAAGGATGTTATCGCGCTTGCTTCCAAGTCCAACAGATTTGGATACAAGCCTGTTGAAGTTGTTAATCCGGATGCATGTATCGGTTGCGGAATGTGCGCTATCATGTGTCCTGAAGCGGCTATTGAGGTATATAAGGATTAAGAGGAGGCAAGCATGGAGAAAGTATTTATGAAAGGCTGCGAAGCTGTTGCTGAAGCGGCAATGAGAGCTGGATGCCGTTACTATGCCGGTTATCCTATCACACCACAGAATCAGGTCCCGGAATATATATCACGCAAGATGCCTAAGCTTGGCGGCGTGTTCATGCAGGGCGAGAGTGAAGTAGCATCAATCAACATGATTTATGGAGCTGCGGTTGGCGGAACAAGAAGCATGATTACATCATCAAGCTGCGGTCTGTCTCTGATGAGTGAGACTATTGGATGGCTTATTAGTGCTGAACTACCGGTAGTAATCGCCAACTTCCAGAGAGGCGGCCCTGGTATCGGAGATATCGGACCTACACAGCAGGACTACTTCCAGGCAACTAAGGCTCATTCCAACGGTGGTGGAAGAATGCTCGTAATGTCACCAGGATCACTGCAGGAAGCGATTGATGCTGTATTCGAAGCATTCGAGAAAGCCAATAAGTACAGAACACCAGTATATATTCAGCTAGATGGTATCTCAGGCGGCATGATGGAGTCTGTTATGATGCCTGATGCAATCAGCGACGAAGAAGTTGCTGCTCTGAAGCAGAAGGCTAAGGAGGAATGGGCTGTTGGTAAGATGGAGGGAAGAGAGAGGCGAGAAATCGTCGGTGGAGCAGATAGTGGTTTGCCATTACAGACTCTTAATCAGAAACTCGAAGCAAAGTACCTGGAGATGGAGAAGAACGAGGTTAAGTACGAGAACTATCTGATGGAAGATGCTGAGTATGTAATCACTGCTTACGGAATCGGTTCAAGATTCGCAAGAGCTGCTGTTAATATCCTGAGAGAAGAAGGATACAAAGTTGGTATGATTCGTCCAATCAATATCTATCCTTTCCCATTTGAAGCATATGATGCGATTGATTACTCCAAGGTTAAGGGTATCCTGAGCACAGAGATGTCAATTCCTGCACAGTTCATCCACGATGTACAGATTGCAGTTAAGGGCAGAGCTCCTGTATACAACTACAGCACATCTGGTGGTGTAATCCTTGACGCTGTTGAGATTGCTAATCATGCAAGAGAAATGATGAAGTAGGAAAGGAGGCACATTCATGAAAACAGTATATAAGAAACCGGAATGTATCGGTAATAAGAAGCCAAATTCATACTGCCCAGGATGCATGCACTCTATAGTTGTCAGATTGGTTGCAGAAGTTCTTGAGGAATTGAATGTTGTCAATTCCTCGGTAATGTTCGCAGGCGTAGGATGCGATGGTAATGGCGCATTCGGATATTTAGATATCGATACTGTAATCAGCCCACATGGCAGAGCTCTTGCTGTAGCATCAGCTTACAAGAGATGTAACCCTGAGAATGTGGTATTCACATATCAGGGTGATGGTGACCTCATTGCTATCGGTTGTGCTGAGACAATGCACGCTGCTAACAGAGGTGAGAACGTGACCGTTATCTTCGTTAACAACGCTCAGTATGGTATGACAGGTGGTCAGATGGCTCCTACAACACTTGCTGGCATGAAGACAACTACAACACCTTACGGAAGAGACCCTAAGGCTGATGGTGCTCCAATGCACGTATGTGAAATTCTGGATACGCTGGACAACCCTACATTCCTTGCAAGAGGAACATGTACCGATCCTAAGAACATCATCCAGACTAAGAAGTACATCAAGCAGGCTTTCCAGAATCAGCTTGAAGGCAAGGGCTTCTCACTGGGTGAGATCGTATCAGCCTGCCCAAGCAACTGGGGTCTGTCACCACTTAAGTCAATCGATTTCATCAATGAGAAGATGCTGCCTGAGTACCCACTTGGCATCGTAAGAGACAGATAGGAGGGAACCATGGAGAAAACAATTATCATGACCGGAATCGGTGGACAGGGCGTTAAGCTTGCCGGCGAGATTCTATGCTATGCTGCATGTAAGGTTGATGGCCTTCAGGCAACTAACTATGCTCTGTACGGCAGAGCAAAGAGAGGCGGAATGTCTGACTGCTTCGTTGCAATTTCAGACAAGACAATCACTGCTCCTGTATTTGCCAAGGCAGATATCGTAGTTGCATTCACAACAGAGACTCCTGAGAACCCAGCTAACAAGCTGAGAGAGGATACAATTCTGTTCATGAACACACCTAACGATGTTAAGGCTGAGGATTACGGCGCTAACAAGTTCGTTCTATTCGACGGACAGGGAATGGCTGACGAAGTTCAGAACCCAAAGGGCGAGAATATGGTTATCCTTGGAATCCTTGTTGGATATACTAATATCCTTCCTGAGGAGCTTGTACTCGAGACTATCTTCGAGAAGCTTGGTGCAAGACATCCTGAGTTCAATGAACTGAACGAGAAGGCATATCGTTACGGCCTGGAGAAGGGCAAGGCAATGCTTGCTGCTGAGTAGCCGGGAAATTACGAATAAGACTATTTGAAGAGCTGGCCGAAGGTCAGCTCTTTTGGACAGCCTGCATTAGTAATGCGAGGTGTATCCAGATTATGTATAGAGCTATCCGCTTTTAGGATTATCTGTTATTACCCAAGCAGAATATAATTACAGTATCAAAAGACCTGCGGAAAACAATACGGTATTAGGAGGTTGATATGGCTAATAAGAAAACAGTAGTTATTGGTGCATGGGATTATCCATGGAACAGTGATGGAGCAAAGGGTATTCATATTTTCGAAAATGGTGAGAAGGTTAAGACAATCCTTCCAGATGCCAACGTTGGATCACAGACATTCAATGAAGAGACTAAGGTTCTATACCTGACAGAAGAGATTACTAATGGCGTGCTTGGACCTGGCTCAGGTGGATATATCATCGCTATCAGAATGACAGATGGAAAGCTTCTGAGCAGAGTTAAGACAGATGGATGCAACACAACAATGTGCGCTCTGTCGAATGATGGCAAGTATCTTGTTGTTGCCCATCACGATGGCCCATCAGTTGATTGCGCAGATGAGAAGATCGGATGTCCAATCAATCTGTACAAGCTTAATGCTGATGGAAGCATTGGTGTGATGGTAGACCGTTACATCATGAAGAATGAGAAGAAGACTCAGCTGCACTCAATCTACAGTGCTCCGGGCAAGGATTTCTTCCTGGTTGCAGATTGTGGCGGAGATGCGATCAAGACTATCAAGATTGTTGATGAGAAGATCGTTGAAACTTCAAAGGTTGTCGTAGAAGCTGGATTGAATCCTCGTTACTGCGCATTCCATCCAACACTTCCAATCGTATACGGTAACAATGAGAGAGTTCCAGTGTT
>JAGHUT010000057.1 GCA_018064645.1 Candidatus Crickella merdequi
ATCAGGTGCTGGTCCATTCTTCCTGGTGAGAAAGCATCCCATGGATTCAGGTCTGTTGTAACACCAAGGTGTGCGAACCAGTACAGCTGAATTGCCTGCCAGTATGTCTGTGGAGCATGAGCAGGAACTACCTCGAGGTTAGCTGCAATCTGCATAAGCTCTGCTTTTCTTACCTCATCTGTCTCCTTCTCAGCTGTCTCGAGAACCAGCTTGTGGTATCTCTCTCCAAGAATGATGATTGCATCGCAGGCAATATCCATTCCCTTCAGCTCTTCCATCTTGTCATAAGCCTCAGGATCGTTGAAGAAGTCCAGTGCCTCCATTGACTCCTTGATCTGAGCCTTGTAATCCATGAAACCAGTTGTAAATACCTGCTCTCCTCCGCAAGTATGTCCAGGACCTCTCTGCTCCATGAACTCTGTAAACATTCCAGCGCCGTAGCACTTCTTCCACTCAGGAGTCATAGCTGCGAGAACCTTGTCTCTTGTTGCTTTGCCTGTCCAGAAAGGAATAATCTCCTCAGCCTGGATTCTTCTGTCCTCATCAGTTGTATGGAATGATACGAGTTCTCTCTCACTCATAACTACCATATCTTCAATACTGTGACAGCAGATCTCAGGGAAAGTAGGAGAAGCCTGTGGATCACATCCTTTCTCTCCTACAATAAGCTCACCTTCGCCAAGATAAAGAGTTTTTCTGCTGAAATATTCTTTGAGTGAAAGTGATCTCAGTACTGGAATAGAAACTTTTCCTTCCCACTCCTTATATACTTCTGTTTCGATTCTTGCTCTCTCCAGATCGATGTGAACAGGTGTGTTCACTGAGATTTCTCTAAGTTTCTGGATTCTTTCGTTCATTCCTCTCGCCATGTCTATCCTCCTATACGTGTATTGCTGTAACCGGCGTTCTTAAACATCTCTACGTAAGCTTCCATTTCGTCCTGGGTTGGAGCCTCAAGCTCTGTTCCCTGGTATGTCATTCCAACCTTTGCGTACTTGTGGCTTCCTGTATCGTGGTAAGGAAGCAGGTTAACCTGTGCAGGGTGGATGTCATTCTCTTTCATAAAATCTATGGTCTTCTGCATATTCTCCACTGTTCCCGACAGGCCTTTGATTGTCGGTATGCGGATATATATTCTTGCTCCTGCATGAGCGAGCTTAACTAGATTCTCGAGAATCAGTTCGTTGTCTACTCCAATGTATTCTTTGTGGAGTTCCGGATCCATCATCTTAACGTCATACAGGAACGTATTTACATACGGAAGAATTGCTTCAAACTTCTCATATGGCGCAAATCCGCATGTATCAATCGTAAGGGTGATATCTTCCTTCTTGAGCATCTTTGCAATCTGGAGAATATAGTCAATGTCCATGGCCATGACTTCTCCTCCGGAAAGCGTTACTCCGCCGCCTGAATCCTCATAGAACATGAGGTCCTTCTTAAGCTCTTTCATCAGTGACCTGATGTCATAGTCCTTACCGACTACCTCTCTGACATCGGCTGGGCAGTAAACTGTACATTTCTCACAGAATGTACACTTGCTCTTATCAACCTCAGGAAGTCCATCTGTCATTGAAATGGCTCCATTAGGGCAGACCTTTGCACAAGACCCGCAGGATGCGCATTTGGATGCATCAAGCTGCATCTCCTTCTCGTATCTCTGAGTCTCAGGGTTGTGACACCACTGACACTTGAGAGGACATCCTTTAAAGAAAACCGTTGTCCTTATTCCGTCACCATCATGAATTGAGAACTTCTGAATATTCGTGATGTGATTCATTGCTTAACCTCTCTGAAATATCTGTACTCGCGTTTAGACCGCAGTCTAAAAAGTATGTCTGAATTTTAACATTAGTACATACTAAAGTCAACGAAGCAATCCTTGCTTGTTTAAAAAAACAGTTCTGCAATAATGCAGAACTGTTTTATCCTGATCCATTTTATTCGAATGGGAACCTGTACTGTGTAAGACCAAGCTCATCTCTAAGCTGAATAAGCTCCTTCTGAATTGACTCGCCAACAGGAACACCCTTGTCCTTACGATCCTGCCATGCAAGATACTCCTTCTCACCGGCAGTATAGATTCTCTCTACACCAGGTGCCTTCTCTGAAGCTCTGAGACCGCGGCAGATATCTCCGGCAGTCTTTTTGAACACATCGAGTCCCATAAAGAACTCTGGATTGATAACAAAGAAGAAATGTCCAAGCTTGTACATCTTAGGATCTCCATTCTCATCAACTCCGCTGAGCGCCTTCATGAAAGGACCTCCGGCAAAGGCAGCCGAGAAAATCTCAACGATTGTTGTGAATCCGTAGCCCTTATATCCTGATGTCGCTTCACCAAGTCCGCCAAGAGGAAGCAGTGCAGCCTTACCAGCTCTGATATCCTTAAGAATCTGACCTGAATCAGTCATTGTCTCACCAGACTTGCTTACTACGCAGCCCTCCGGTGTCTCTTTGCCCTGTCTCTCATAGAACTCGATTTTGCCATTCTGCATGATACATGTAGCGCAATCGAAGTTGAATGGGAACTCCTCATCTGTTGGAATAGTAAAAGTCATAGGGTTTGTTCCCATCATTGGCTCCACTCCGAAAGTAGGTGCTACAGAAGGTCTTGCGTTAGTTCCTGAGATTCCAATCATTCCAGCCTTCTCCGCCATTCCAGTCCAGTATCCTGCAATTCCGTAGTGAGTTGAATTGTAGATGGCACCGCCGGCTAATCCGTATATCTTTGCCTTCTCGATGAGCATCTCCATCATCTTGTGGCTGGCAACCATACCCATTCCATCATGAGCATCGATTACAACTGTTGTTGGAGTCTCCTTGACGATTTCAATCTCAGTTGTAGGAAGAAGTGTTCCAAGCTTGATACGGTCCAGGTAGATTGGCTTGAAACGGTTGCAGCCGTGGCTCTCAATTCCGCGACGGTCACTCTCGAGAAGTACATCTGCACAAATCTTTGCATCCTCCTCTGGCACTCCGTACTTAACGAAAACATCTACCATGAAATCGTTCATTAATTTCCAGTCAACATAAGGTCTTGTCTCTGTCATGTCTTTCTACCTTTCTCCGTTTATTGGTTAGCTATTTTCTCTGCAAGTTCATTAAGGTATTCCCACCTGTCCATTTTCTCAAGCAGTAGATTGTCAAGTTCATCCTTGCGCTTCGCCAGGTCTGCCAGCAGCAGTGCGTTTGTGGCATTGGCAAGCATCTCTTTATCTATAGCATCCAGCTCCTCCTCGATAGATGCTATATCATCATCTATAGTATCAAATTCTTTCTTCTCATGGTATGTGAATTTGAGTTTAGGAGCTCTCTGATTCCTTCCGTCTGCTTTGGCCGCAGGATTTGCAGGTGAAGAGGCTTTTATTTGGGCTTTAGCTGCCTCTGCAGCTGCTGCCTCACGCTCGTCCTTCTCGTTCATATACTTGCTGTATCCGCCAGTATAATGACCGATGTGGCCATTCTCCTCGAATGCAAAAGTTCTGATTACAAGTCTGTCAAGGAAGTATCTGTCGTGGGATACGATTATAACCGCTCCTGGAAAATCGTCCAGATAATCCTCGAGTACTGTCAGCGTGTCGATATCAAGGTCGTTAGTCGGCTCATCAAGGATAAGAATATTTGGCGCCTGCATGAGAACCGACAGCAGATACAGTCTTCTCTTCTCACCACCCGAAAGCTTTTCTATTTTTACTGAATGCATATATGTCGGAAAAAGAAACTTCTCAAGCATCTGAGATGCTGACATATAGCCGTCTTTTGTTTTGACGCCCCGGGCGATTTCTTCTACGAACTTGATTACTCTGAGATTTGGATCCATCTCTTCCGATTCCTGTGAGAAGTATCCAATCTTAACAGTATCACCTGTCTCTATGGTGCCCTCATCTGGTTCAATCTGTCCCATTATGAGTTTGAGCAGTGTTGTCTTGCCGCAGCCGTTATCGCCAACAATTCCTATTCTATCATTACGAAGTATTATGTAACTGAAATTATCTATCAGCCTGTTCTCACCATATGATTTGCTGATTCCGTTAATCTCAATAATCTTCTTGCCAAGTCTTGTACTTAAAGTATCCAGTTCAAGTCTCGGATTGTCAAAGGTCTCTTTGGAGGCCTCAATCTCTTTGAATCTCTGGACTCTGCTCTTTGACTTGGTTGTTCGTGCAGGTGCAGTCCAGCGAATCCATTTAAGTTCCTTGCGATACAGATTAGCACGCTTGCGTTCATTGGCAATTGCTCGCTCCAGTCTCTCTGCCTTGAGAATGAGATATGTCTCATAATTGCCCTCATATGAAACGAGTCTGCCCTTTTCAATCTCACAGATTCTGTCGGTAATTCTCTCAAGGAAATATCTGTCATGAGTAATCATGAAAACAGCTCCCTTGTAGCTGATCAGCTGCTCCTCCATCCATTCGATAATGTCATTGTCCATGTGGTTGGTAGGCTCATCAAGAATAAGCAGATTTGTGTCACTACACATTACAGATGCAAGGGCAACTCTTTTGCGCTGACCGCCGGAAAGCTCACTCATCTTCTGGTCATAGTTTCCCATGTGGACCTTTGTAAGAAGAGTCTTTACAACATACTCTTCGACCTGTCCGCTAACATTATGAAGGGCCTGCTCAAGAACAGTCATGTCAGGATTGTATTCCGGATTCTGCGGAAGATAACCTATTCTGAGCTCATTACTTCTCAGGATCTCTCCACCTTCCTGTTCTAGATTTCCAGCAATAATTCTAAGGAGCGTTGACTTGCCGCTGCCGTTTACGCCGACAAGTCCAATCTTATCTCCCTCGTTGATTGTAAGGTCAACATCAGAAAGAAGAGGCTTCTCTGAGAATGTTTTTGCTATATGTTTTGCTGTCAGTAGAACCATCCTATGCCCTCTTCTTCAGTGCTTTTATTCCGATATTAATATACTTGTTGAAAATCTCAACAACGATGAAACCCATTGCAATGGCAAGGCAGATAACAACAAGCGCTCTTGCCTCGACTCTTGCCTGCTTTGTCTCCTCAGTCATAATGTCATACATCATGTAGTAAAGGTGCGCACCTGGAATCAGCGGGAATACAGAGGCTGACAGAAATATTGTCGCAGGCGCCTTGTTAACCTTTGCCATGATATTGGCATAAGCAGCAACAAACATGGACGCTACCAGTGTTGCTATAAAGGTGTTCTCTGTCTGATCATACACTACAAGATATGCACTCCAGGTGAGAAGTGCTCCAAGACCTGAATACACAACCTGCTTGCCTTTGATTTTGAACATGAGCGCAAAACCAATACAGCCGAGAACGCATGAGATGAACTGCACAAGCATATTTGGATTAATCTGTGCCATACTAGATCACCCCCCTCAGAAGAAGGAATGCCATGGCAATTCCAACTGCAATACCTGCAGCTCCAAGAATAGAATTGAAGATATTGATTCCACCTGAAATAATATCTCTGTTAAGCAGATCCCTTACTCCATTTGCGAATCCTACACAACCAATAAGCAGCATTACTATTCCGATGGTCATATACGAACGATGATGGCCAAAGCCAACGGCGACACAAAGGAGAACGCATACTTCCCCTATAAAAGCAAGAATAGCGTTATATGTCAGTGGATTGCTCTCAACCTTGCCAAGCTGTCTTCCTATAGCTGTCATAATTACAGCAATAACGCCGACTGCTATGGCATCAAGCCAGTCGCAGTTGAAGAACACTCCGAAAGCAGATGCACTGAGAACTGCCGCAAAGTAAGTAATCCAGACATTCTGCTCCGGTCTTGTGAGAACCTCATCAAGCATCGCCCTGAACGTTACAGAGTCAGGTGTTGTTGCACATACCTTACGGGAAAGGTCGTTAAGGTAATCAAGTCTGTCATAGTTATATGAACCGGAAGGTACGTATCTTACCTGGGTGATAATGTTGCCCTCAGGTGTCTCAACACTTACCTGAATGTTAGTAGTGATGAGCCAGATATTTATCTTCTTGAAACCATACGCATTACAAATTCTGTACAGAGAATCCTCTGCACGCCATATCTCTGCTCCGCTTTTTATGAACTCCTCTCCTACATCGAGGATTATTTTGACAATCTGATTTGCCTCTCTTATATCCATTTAATTATCCTTTTTTCCTATTATCTAAATGGTTATTATATAAGAAAAAAGGAGCCCATCGCAAGGGCTCCACTGATATACTATTCTTTTCTCTTTTTGCAATCCATGGTACAACCACTGCAATTCCCTGAGCATCCGCCAGTCTTTCCATTCTTTATTGCTCTGAATGCAAACCCCACGACTACTGCCAGAAGGAGAACTACTAATACATCCCAGACGTTCATATCATCCTCCTCTATACAATGCCCATGGCAAGACCGATGAGTCTCACAACAAGTGCCGCAATCCATGCGATTCCGCACTGCCATATAACAACTCCAACTGCCCACTTACTACCAAGCTCTCTTCTGATAGCCGCAATAGCTGCTACACATGGAGTGTAAAGCAGACTGAATACCAGCAGACTTGCAGCAGCAAGCGGTGTCAGATATGAAGTAATCGAACCGGTGAAAAGAATCTGCATTGATGATACAACGCTTTCTTTTGCCATGAATCCGCAAATCAGAGAGGTTGCGATTCTCCAGTCACCGAGGCCGACAGGTGCAAGAATTATAGCAAGAACTCCTGCAATTGCCGCAAGCATACTATCAGATGAATCTGCTACAAGGTTCATGTGAATATCAAAACTCTGAAGGAACCATACTACAATTGTTGCAATAAGAATTACAGAGAAAGCTCTCTGGAGGAAATCTTTAGCTTTGTCCCAGAGAAGTCTCGCAACATTCTTAGCCCCAGGAAGTCTGTAATTAGGAAGTTCCATTACAAAAGGTGCAGCAGTTCCCTTGAAAACAGTGTTCTTTGAGATGTACGCCATCAGAATTCCAACAAGAATTCCAAGAACGTAAAGGCCTGTCATGATCAGACCTCCCTTACCCGGGAAGAAAGCACTTACAAAGAATGCATAAATCGGGAGCTTTGCAGTACAGCTCATAAACGGTGTCATAAGAATTGTCATCTTACGGTCTCGACCGGAAGGCAGAGTTCTTGTGGACATTACCGCCGGAACAGTGCAGCCGAAACCAATGAGCATCGGAACAATGCTTTTGCCAGAGAGACCAATACGACGAAGAAGCTTATCCATAACAAAAGCTACTCTCGATATATAACCACTGTCTTCCATAATTGAAAGGAAGAAGAACAATGTAACGATTATCGGCAGGAAGGTGACTACGCAGCCAACTCCTGCAAAAACTCCATCAATGACAAGTCCGTGAATTGCCGGATTGACATTACCTGCTGTCAGTGCACTATCTACAACCACTGTCAGCCACTCTACTCCAGCTTCCATCAGACCCTGAAGCCATGCACCTATAACATTGAAGGTCAGATAGAATGTCATAGCCATGATTGCAACAAAAGCAGGAATAGCTGTGTATTTGCCAGTCAGGATTCTGTCGATTCGCTCACTTCTTACTCTCTCTTTGCTTTCACGAGGCCTGATAACGGTCTGTTCACAGAGATGCTCAATGAACTCGAAACGCATGTCTGCGATGGCAGCACTTTTGTCAAGGCCACGCTCTTTCTCCATCTGGAGAACTATGTGTTCAAGCATCTCTTTCTCATTATCATCCAGCTTAAGCCTCTCAATTATAAGATCATCGCCCTCAATGGCTTTGGTCGCAGCAAATCTTATTGGAACGCCAGAGTCCTCTGCATGGTCTCTGAAAAGATGAATCACGCTGTGAATACAGCGATGAACTGCTCCGCCGTGGTCAGACTCCTTACAGAAATCGTGAACTTTAGGTTTTTCCTGGTTATATGCAATATGAACAGCATGCTCTACAAGCTCATCTATACCCTCATTCTTGCTGGCAGATATTGGAATAACAGGAACACCAAGAAGATGCTCCATAGCATTAACATCAATACTTCCGCCATTACCGATAACCTCATCCATCATATTCAGCGCAACTACCATTGGTATATCCATTTCTAGAAGCTGCATTGTGAGATAAAGATTTCTCTCTATATTTGTGGCATCAAGAATATTGATTATTGCCTGCGGATGCTCATCAAGGACAAAATTCCTCGACACAATCTCCTCGCTGCTGTACGGAGACATTGAATATATTCCAGGAAGATCTGTAACAAGCGTCTCGGGATGATCGATGATGACACCTGTCTTTCGGTCAACTGTAACTCCAGGAAAATTGCCGACATGCTGATTGGAACCAGTCAGTCTGTTGAAAAGAGTTGTCTTGCCACAGTTCTGATTTCCAACAAGTGCAAAGTTCAGTGTCGTTCCCGACGGAAGCGGATTAGCCTCCTCTTCATTGTGATAACGACCTTCTTCTCCAAGACCCGGGTGTTCCAGGTCAGCAACTCGCTCAATATGAATATGAGACTTACTTCTCTCTTCAATCGGCTCGATTTCAATCTTTGCTGCATCATCCAGTCGAAGTGTAAGCTCATAACCATGTATCTGTAATTCCATCGGATCGCCCATAGGTGCAAGTTTAACAAGAGTAGCCTCCGCGCCTGGGATTACTCCCATATCAAGAAAATGCTGTCTCAGCGCACCTTCGCCTCCGACCGCCTTGATACGGGCACTTTTTCCAATTTCAAGTTCTTTTAAATTCATAACAAAACCGCCATAACTAAATTTGTCACATAATTATATCAGTTATGGCGGTTATGTCAATCTAACTCAGTTAACTTACGCTAACTATTTTAAATACTTATGGAAACGCTGCTTCCGCCGCTTCTTTCCTTCTTAACAACAATTTGCTTGTCAATTCTCTCTTTAAGCTCACTTACATGGGAAATGATGCCAACCAGTCTGTCCCCTTCTGCCAGTCCATTAAGTGCCTGTATCGCCTGTCTCAGAGTATCTTCATCGAGTGAACCGAAACCTTCATCAACAAACATGGTATCAAGTCTGATGCCTCCGGCAGATGACTGAATCTCATCAGAAAGACCAAGCGCAAGCGCAAGCGAAGCAAGGAATGACTCTCCTCCTGAAAGCGACTTAACACTTCTCTCACTTCCGTTATTATGATCAACTACATTTAGTTCCAGACCACTCTGGCTCTGTTTGCTTGATGCTTCCTCCTGACGCTTAAGCTCGTAACGACCGCTCGTCATTACCCTGAGCCTTAAGTTGGCGCGGTCGATGATTCTGTCGAAGTAGGTCATCTGGATGTAGGTTTCCAGCATGATTTTGTCCTTGCCGTTGATATTGCCGTTGGCAGTATCAGCAAGAGCCTTGACCCACTGGTATCTCTTCTCTGTCTCGGCAACATCGGCGAATTTATCGACAATCTTACTCCTTGTGTCGAGATTCCTGTTCAATCTGCTGTGAACTGTCTGGGTATCTCTGGCTATAGAAGATTTCTCGTCGTTCAGAGCTTTCTGTTTTGATCTGAGCGCTTCTTCGTCTATCTCTACCTTGTCCTCAAGCAGCTTCATCATTTCGACAATTACCGACTTCTTCTCGGCAATCGCCTTCTCGATTCTGCCATGTTCCTCTGCAGCAGCCTTAATCTCCGAAGCAATCTGATTCTTTAAAAGTTCTTTGTCCGCAATCTCGTTCTTTGCTTCTTCCTCTGTCTCGAATTTGAGTTTAGCTTCAAGCTCAGCAATTCGCTTCTGTGTTAACTCTTTCTTTGCCATAATGGCAGCTGATTCTTTTTCCTCTTCAGCCAGTGCAGCCTTGTTCGTTGATATGCCTTGCTCTACTTCCGCAAGTCGCTTTGCAGTTAGTTCTTTAGTCGCAATGTCTTCGTTAATCTTGTGCAGTTCTCCTTCAAGAACATTCGCTTCTGCCAAAAGTCCCTTTTTCTCCTCTGCTACTTCTACGGCAACAGATTCGTAATCCTCTATGCCAAACTGCTCTCTGGCAGACTCCACAAGACCCGCCTGCATTGCACTTATAGAAGCCTTGAGTTCTCCTGCCTTCTGAGCTGCACTGCCCGCTTTCGCCCTGTCTTCATCAGCAGCTGCTCTTAACACTTCGAGTTCGTCCTGTGTCGGAGCAGCTTCCGTCTTGCATGCCTTGCGCGGATGAGAAGTCGATCCACACACAGGGCAAGGTTCTCCTTCAACCAGAGTTTCTGCTAGAATTCCTGCCTGCTCATCGAAGAACGCTCTCTGCCTATCACTGAAGAGTTCGAGAGATGCCGCAGCCCTATCGGCAAAGCCTGTGTAGATATCCTGAGCCTTAGCAAGGGCAGTCTCTTCCACTTCTATCTTTTTAACTGAATCCTCTATACCTTTGATGGCAGATTGTTTCCTCTTATTGTCCTCAACGCGATTTAACACTGCAACCTTGTCTGCTTCGATGTTTGCTAGTGATTTCAGTATGTTCTTACAATTCTCGACAGCTTCTTCCTGACCCTCAATTGCAGTATTCTTCTGCTTGCTGCTTCTGTTGATTGCTTCAAGTCTCTGCTCCAGTTCCGAGATAATCTCCCTGCTCCTTGTAAGCTCTGTGTACTCCTGAAGATCTTCTCTCATAACAGCAATCTCGCTGGTGATCAACTCAATCTGCGGACGCTTCTTCTCAGCCTCATCCACGGCAGTTTTAGATATCTGAAGCTCTGGTTCAAGCTGTTCAAGTGATTCCTTTGCATCAATAAGCGCCTTCTTGTTCTTCCTCTGCTCTGAAGCCTTAGTCAGCTCTTCTGCAGCCTTAATAAGAGCGGCATCAAGCTCCTCCGCTTTCTCTTTAAGAACGTCCTTCAGGACGGCATCTTTCTGAACCAGCTTGTCCATAAGTGCTATAACATCCTCAGTGAGAAGTTCTCTATCCTTTGCCTTTCTGACATCAATAGCAAGTACATCATCTTCATCTACTTCAATGCCGTCAATATACTGATTGATGCTGGCCTTTGCTCCAGCAATCTCTCTTCCAAGTTCACTGGATGCATTCTTCAGCTTATCCTGAAGCATGGCATATTTATCTGTATCGAATATTTTCTGAAAAATCTTCTTCCTGTCTTCAGTACTCGCCAGCAGCAGCTTGCGGAAGTCTCCCTGGGCAATCATGGCAATCTGTGTAAACTGCTTGCGATTAATACCCATAATCTCCTCTACCGCCTTTGTTACTTCTGTTAGCTTAGTCACTGGAGGCAGACCCGGTCTGTGAAGCTCTGCACTTGCCTTCTCTACGGCATAGCCTCCGCCGCGCTTTGACTTACGCTGATACTCTGGATTTCTCTTTACTGTATATTCCTTCCCACCGTACTGGAAGGTCAGTTCAACATAAGTTGGTGTATCTTCTGAAGCATACTTGGATCTGAACATCCCTGCTTCTCTGCTGTCACCACTTGCCTCTCCATATAGCGCGTATGCAACAGCATCAAAAATAGTTGTCTTTCCTGCGCCTGTATCTCCTGTAATCAGATACAGCCCGCCTGTTCCGAGAGTTGTCATATCCAGTTCAACTCTTCCTGCATATGGTCCAAAGGCGGACATAACAAGTCTTAAAGGTCTCATATATTCGCCTCCTCTATCTTCTCAATCATTCCATTCAGGAACATTATCTGGTCCTCTGACAGCGCCATTCCGTTCTGAAGTTCATACAGTTCAGAAAAATGCTCAAGCATCGACTTCTCTCTTACATCAGTTGCACCGTGAATCTCTGCACTGTGGCGTGTTCTTGTATTGTCGTATTCAAGCTTCATGAGGTTGTGGTATACAAGTCTCAGATTGGTCAGTGCATCAGGCACATCCTCCTCGTCGAGAAGAATTATTCTGACATAGTCTTCCTCATGACCTTTTGCATCTGCAATCACATCTGTGTACCGGCCTCTTATCTCAACCATATCCCTCTTCGGCTCAAGAACCACTGTGCGCACCTCAAGTGCATCACCAGCACCCAGCTCAACAACGGTCATCGACTTGGTGTGAGCTGCCTCTGAGAAAGAATATTTAAGCGGTGTGCCGCAATAGCGAACTCTCTCCCCTGCAGCATTCTGTGGTCCGTGTATATGACCGAGTGCAACGTAATCGAAGGCGTCAAAAACACTGGCATCAACATTATCCGTTCCACCTACACTAATCTCCTCAGACTCTGAACGTTCAGCACCAGTTACGAACTGGTGTGTAACTAGCACATTTCGTCGGTCAGGGTCAATATCCATATTTGAAACAGCAACGCGAACAGCATCGGTGTAACTGGCAATCTCCTCATCGGGATAAAAAGCGCGGACATGCGCAGGCTTGATAAAGGGCAGCATATAGACTGCAACCTCACCAAACTCATCCTCCTGAACAATCGGTTCAACCTTGCCATTATAAACAGGCGACATATGAATGCCACTCAAATCCATCAGGCGTCCGCCGAAAGCAAGTCTCTCAGCAGAATCGTGATTACCACTTATTATATAAACCTGAAGCTTCCTCGCAGCCAGCTTGACAAGCCAGTCATCGAAAAGCTGTGTTGCCTCCGCAGATGGTACAGACTTGTCATATACATCACCAGCGATGATAACTCCATCAGGCTTCTCATCATCAATGATATTAATAACCTTCTTCAGGATGTACTCCTGGTCCTCCAGCATCGAGTATTCGTTCACGCGTTTACCCAGATGCAGGTCGGAAAGATGAATAAGTTTCATATATCCTCCTACTTCATCCAGCTTCTTATGAGTGCAATTTCCCTTGCGTAGCCTTCATCATCGTTAGGTGTCTCTAATATAAAAGGCAGTCCCTGCACCCTTGGATTAGTCACAATCTTCTCGAAGGCCTCGTTTCCAATATGACCTTCGCCGATCTTAGCATGTCTGTCCTTGTGTGCAGCCAGTGGATTAAGGGTATCGTTGATATGTATAGCCTTCAGTCTATCCAGTCCTATCACCCTGTCGAACTCATCCAGCACGGCATCAAGCGACTCAACAATATCATAACCGCCATCCCAGATATGGCACGTGTCGAGACAGACACCAAGGTGCTCTCTCGTGCTGTCAGAAACAGCATCTATGATCATTCTGAGTTCCTCGAAAGCCCCTCCAATCTCGCTTCCCTTGCCGGCCATTGTCTCTAGAAGCACTGTTGTCGTCATTTCGTCAAACATCGCTTCATCAAGCGCCCTGGCTATCATACCCACTCCAGTCTCAACACCTTGTCCAACATGTGAGCCCGGGTGAAAATTATAATACTGCCCAGGTGTATACTCCATTCTCTTAAGATCGTCTTTGAGCATATTAAGAGCGAACTCCCTTATGTCAGCCTTATCTGAGCAGAGGTTCATAGTGTATGGAGCGTGTGCCACAATTCTGCCAAAGTTGTGCTCCTTCAGATATGTCATTAGCGCAGCTGCATCGGCAGGATCGATATCCTTCGCCTTGCCGCCTCTAGGGTTTCGTGTAAAAAAAGCAAATGTATCTCCACCGAGCTTTGTCGCCGCTTTGCCCATAGCAAGGTATCCCTTCGATGAAGATAAATGGTTTCCAATATATATCATATTCATACTCCTTTGCTGCTTAACATTATACCACTCACTCATTTGAAGAATGACCAAAAAAAGAACCAGGACGCTACATTTATGTAACGCCCTGGCTCAAAAAGTTTAGATATATATATCTTCACTTCACACAACCGATAATAATTACTAAAAAAATTCACGCAGCTTCTTGCTGCGTGAATTTCTAATATAATTAGATGAGGTAAATCGAGTCGTCTATATCTATTATCATCGCACAGCAAACTGCTTCTTCAATTGTCTGGAGAAGTAATAGTAATAATAATAGTCTGCTGCATTACTGATTCTAAACATTGTCATGCGACCCTTTCCTATGACTTAAGACAAATATAACTCAGTTTCTTTGTTTATGTCAACAGTTTATCTGTATAGATTTATGTATTTTCACAAATTCATCCAAATTAATAATAATCATGCCGCCTTTCTCATCACATCCGCTATTCCAGAGTTTTCTGAAACTGTGCCATTCATAGCCGCCATATGTTGTGAATTTAGCATACAGTTCTCCATCCTCCCACTTATAGCCGGACAGGATAAACCAGTGCCAGATAAACTCCTTGAACTCCTTATCCTGGTGCCTGAGGTTGAGAAAGGGCACAGGAATATTCATATCCAGCTGACTTGTTAATGCTTCACAAGCTGTCGAATAATCCTCCGACATAGATAACTCTTCCATTAGAATGGACTTGACAGAACGCTCGGCAAGGTACTTGCCGAGGCCTTTTACAAAGATAGAAAGCTTATCTACTCCTCGAAACCTAGGACTTATATACGGTTTCATAATCATTCCGAAATCTCGATAAGTGTCTTTGGTAAGCGACCATGGATCAACAGCGCAAAGGCCTTCAATACCGAAAGTCCGCTCAATACAAATCAGGCTGTCAACTGCAGTAAGTGCAGCACAGCCACCGATTCTCATCCACCAGTCGTGCATCCAGTCCTGATTGCCGCCGAAGGAATCACCTATTGTGTAGTACTCCAGTTCCTTAATATCCATGCTCTTATAATACCATGAATGTGTATTAAGCAATAGTTCTTGTGTGTTGTTTTGCTGTAGAGTAAAATTGAACTGAAATCAATACAATCTGCTATGAAAGGAACAGACCATGAAATACAATTTCGACGAAATCATCGACAGAAGGAATACTAACGCACTGAATACCGATGGATTCCGCGGTTATATTTTCCATGCTGGCCCTGAGAAGAAATTCCCGTTCAAGGATGAGGAATTTGTAAGAATGTGGGTTGCTGATATGGAGTTCGCTACTCCACCTGAGATCTGCGATGCAATGAAAGCTCGTATTGACAAGCGAATTTTCGGATACAGCACAGTTTACAGCGCCGACTATTACAATGCTTTTGTAAAATGGTGCCGTGACCGTTATGACTGGGATTTTCCTAGAGAGGAGCTCTGCTTCTCAGCAGGTATCATTCCGGCACTTTATCAGCTTGCCGAGATTCTCTGCAGTCGTGACGAAAAAGCTATCGCAGTAACTCCAAGCTATGGTTACTTCCTGCACACAGCTGAATATAACAATATCGAACTTCTTCAGTCACCGCTTCTTATTGACGATAATGGATATTTCACAATCGACTTCGACGATCTTGAAGCCAGATGTGCTGATCCTAAATCCAAGCTGCTTATCTGGTGTAACCCGCACAATCCGTCAGGCCGTATCTGGACTGAGGAGGAGCTTAAGAAGGTTGCGGCAATCGTTGAGAAATACCAGCTCTGGATTATCTCTGATGAGATTCACTGCGACCTCGTACGCTCAGGTAACAGGCACACACCTATGGGTAAGATTATGCCAGACTATCCTAAGCTGATAACATGTATGTCTGCAAGCAAGACCTTCAACATGGCTGGTCTGATGATGTCAGATATCATTATCCGCGACAAGGCAACAAGAGAGCGCTTCATCGAGAGAGACAAAACTGCAGGTTTCCTTAACCCTCTTTCAATTGTTGCTCATCAGACTGCTTACGAGGAATGTGGTCAGTGGCTTGAACAGCTTAAAGTTTATCTTGATGACAATTTCAGCCTCGTTAAGGAATTCCTGGCAGAATATCTGCCTGATGCTGTCTTCTCACTTCCGGAATCAACTTATCTCGCGTGGGTTAATCTCCAGCCATGCATGCCTGGAATCGATGACATGTGTGATTTCTTCGCTAACAAAGCAGGCGTTCTCCTTGAGGGAGGCAATGGTCTCTTTGTAGGAAACGCTTCAGGCTATGTAAGGCTTAACCTGGCAATGCCAAGGAGCATTATTCAGACAGGTCTTGAGAGAATCAGAGATTCGATCTACGAGCTGAACAAATAACCAATAGAAAACTGCACCGTTTCCGGTGCAGTTTTTGCTTGTCGTTAATAATCAGTTAAATGTGATATCTTGGCTGACCGACGCTCTTGTCACCATACTCGATTGCCTCTACAGGACAGTGAGCAATACAGGCCATACAATGTGTGCAGTTGCCATTCCATACTGGCTTGCCGTCTTCCATTGCGATATTGTTCATTACACAGGCGGATACGCACTTGCCACAGCCTATGCAGTTATCAAGAGTCCGGAACTTCTTATCCTTTACCGCTGCTGCGTAGAAAACCTTATTTACAGGTCCGCTCATAAGCTTTGCAGCTCCTTTAAGAATAACGGGTTTGAACTCACGATAGATTCTGATTGATTCTATTGCCTCCTGAATTGACGGCTCTGCCTCAGCAATAATCTCTCTTGCACGATCATCTTCAGGCGCATCAAACATTGCAATATAGTTCTCAGGCATCTTTATCTCTGCTGTTCCCATATAGTTGAGATGTTTAGCTCTGCACAGCGCCTCGTTGTACTTGCCGGCGTTGCAGATATTACCGCCACAGGTCATTACGAACCATGTCCTTCTTGAACCTGTGAACTCGACCTGCCTAAGCCATTCATCAATAAAAGCAGGTATTCTCCATGCATATGTTGGTGTGCAGATTACAAGTCTTTCTCCTGCATCTATTGGAGATACATCACCTGACTTGTATCTTTCACCTATGTCAAGAAGCGTATCGCCTGTAGCCTCCGCAACCTTCTCAGCCACATATCTGCTGTTACCTGTTCCTGTGAAATATAGAATCATAGTTCTACCTCCCATCTCTATTTGAGCAAAGTGTAGCACATATTGCTGCAAATCACACGCAAAGGTTTAAATTAGTTTGATTATACGTATGATATCTGTTAAAATCTTTCGAGTGGCCATAAGGTCGCAATAATTATCATGGTGAGTTCGAGACCTTCCTCACCCAAATCAAAACTAAAGGAGACAATTAAATATGAATCAGAACAGAAACACAGCAATGCACCTGACATACAGTGCAATCATTGCAGCTATGTATGTGGTGCTGACACTTCCTTTTGCATCCTTTGCATTCGGACCGATTCAGTTCAGAATCGCCGAGTCTCTCTGCATTCTGCCTTTCTTCACACCGGCAGCAATTCCAGGTCTTGCCATCGGCTGCCTGTTTGCTAACTTCATGGGTGGAGCCGTTATATGGGATGTAATTTTCGGAACACTTGCAACACTTATCGGAGCAGTAATATCCTATAAGCTCAGAAGCAACAAATGGCTGGTATGCATTCCACCGATTCTGGCCAACGCAATCATCATTCCATTCGTTCTCAAATATGCTTATGGAGTAGATGAGCTGGTTCCATACATGATGCTGACTGTAGGAATTGGAGAGGTTTTATCAGTAGGTATTCTCGGCAATCTTCTTCTGAATGCACTGGTACCTTTCAGATCGAGACTTTTTCCTGCGACAGCAAATGAAGCTGCGTAAGACAATACAAAACCGCGCGAAATGCGCGGTTTTTCTTTGTTTTGTTACATCGCAAGGAGTTTCTGACTTACTCTCGAAGTCACATCGATGTAATACTCATAATCTGCGTCGGAGAGCGAATCCTCATCGACTGCATCGACTTTATCGGCAAAATCCGCATACTTCGACATTATCGACATATAATCAGACATCATGGAAGTCGTGTCATCGCTACTCTCGTACTTCTTCATAAACGCAATGTACTCGTCCATAAAAGCCTCATACTCATCCATCATCTTCTTGAAGTCCGGTGTGACAGCAGAGGTTGAAGCACTTTTAACAGTTTCCTCCTGCTGAGTTCCCTGGTTATCCAGGTCATCAGATGAACCGCAGCCTGTGACCGCCATACAGGTTCCACAAAGCATAGCAATAACTGCCAGTATACTCACATACTTCTTTAATTTCATAATCTGCATCCTTTCTCACATAAATCATTTAAATAATCACTATATGTCACGGACCCCATTTCTGGTGGTTCCGGAAGCTTCCCCGCCTCACGAATCATCACAGCAACTCTGATATTTCGTTCAAGCCTCTCCACTTCCGCCTCGAGTTCCGCAATTCTGCTTTCAAGCACCTCGCCAAGTTTCGCTGTATTAAGAAGAACCATTTTGATTTCGGAAAGAGGCACACCTAACCCTCTTAGAAGCTTGATATTCCAGATATCAACCAGGTCACGTTCCGTGTAATCCCTGTATTTGTTGTTTCGCTTATTAATTGCCGGACTAATGAGCCCCTTCGCCTCGTAGACACGAAGCGACTTGCGCGAAACACCCATGTTTTTCTCTATCCATCCAGCTCTGTAGATCATACAAACCCTACCTTTCGTATAGCCTACAACTTCGCCCTGCGGCCAAGTCAATAGACTTTGAGTGTCGGAGCCCTATTGCTCCTTAATAGGGATTGGTTTTTTTGCGAGTAGATTTATCTTCACAATTGAAATTTGGCGTATAGAGTGCTACCCCTTGGTTTGAGACCCGCTGAATCGGCATTTGGGGCTGTTTTTTGCATGAAAAAAGGGTCCCAAAAGGGACCCGTGCTCCGTATTCGCCAGAAACACTCTCAATTATTCGTGAAAAGCGATCTTTTACCGGGTCTCAAGAATGACCCTATGTGTATATTCGCCAGAAACGGATTGTGAAAGTGATTCGTAAGTGTGCAAGTCTACAGCGACTTTCCGAATTCATACGCAGCCTTAAGCTTATCCTCGTGATCAAGTGCCAGCTTAGGATCATCTATTCCGCCGGCTGCAAGAAGACCTGAACGTTCAGCCTTTGAGAAACAGTCTACCCATCCAAGGAGACCGTTGTAAGCCTTTTCGAAGACCTCATCACCTTCTTCTGCTGCTGTTGCAATCATGTAAATCTTTCTGAACTTGTAGTCATCAGTGTATAGCGGATTCATTCTGTCAAGAAGAGTCTTCATCTGACCGCACATCTCGAAATAGTAGATTGGCGTTGCAAATACGATTGCCTCTGCATCCTTGACCTTCTCGCGAATTTCTGCCACATCATCCTGAATTACACACTTATGTGTATCAAGGCAGGAAAGGCATCCAATGCAATACTTGATGTCTTTGCCCTTAAGTGTTACGAATTCTACCTCGTGGCCGGCATCAGCTGCACCACGCTCGCACTCCTTTGCGAGAATCTCTGAATTGCTTCCGCCTCTAATGCTTGTTGAAATAATTAGAACTTTCATTTGAATTACCTCCATTTTACTCCAGTCCAGGGAACCCAATCTGTCTTAGCGCCTCAAAGAGAACTATATTAACTGCATTTGACAGATTAAGCGACCTGAGCCTTGTATTCTCTGACATTGGGATTCTGATTGCGGACTCCTTGTGAGCTTCAATAAAGTCTCTTGGCAGTCCGGCAGTCTCACGTCCGAAGAGAAGAAAATCCCCATCCTGATAAGATACATCCGTGTACTTCTGTCCCCCCTTGGTTGTACCAAGGAAAAGACGACAATCTCCATACCTGGCCATAAAATCATCCAGACTTTCATGAACCTCCAGTCTGACATAAGGCCAGTAGTCGAGGCCGGCACGACGGACGCTCTTCTCGTCTATGCTGAAACCAAGAGGCTTAACCAGATGGAGAACACTGTCAGTGGCTGCGACTGATCTTGCAATATTACCAGTATTAGGTGGAATCTCCGGCTCCACCAGCACAATGTTAATGGCCATAACATCTCCTTATATATCAGTTGATGCCTTCATTCTACCACCCATTGCCGCTCAACGCAAAGAGCCTGAAGCATCTGCCTCAGGCTCTTCACATATATTAGTATTTAGGTAACTTAAAGTTATTTTATGACCAGTTTCTCTCGAAGCTGGATCCTCTTGCCTCAAGATCATCGAGGAATGCGTTAACGTGTCCCCAGATTTCCTCAGTAAGATCGTTCTTGCCGTTTACTGAAAGTGTAACAACTGACTGCGCTCCATCATCAGCAACTCTGATGTTGATCTTTGAGTTTCCTTTCTTTGAAAGCTTTGCCTTACCTGTTGCTACAGCAATCTTCTCTGATGCAGGGACTCTTGCCTTGTTTGTTGAAGTTACGAGGAGCTCAAGCTTCTGATTGAAAGTAGAAATACTCTCCTCTGCCTTAAATAATTTATCACTTGTTACAAATGCCTTCAGCAGCTCGTTCTTGTCCTGGCAGTTAAATTTCATGCTCTTGTTCATTGTTGTATTCCCCTTTCGTTGCCTAAATTTATTCTTTCTTTTTCCTTGGCAACGCCATTGTAATTCTTTTGCAAGAGGGTTGGAAGATAGACTATTTTATAGAAATATCAGTTTTGCTTATATTTCTGCCAAACACTAAAAAAATGGGGATTTTGGTCCCCATTTTCCCATTTTTCGTAATATTTATGCCAAAATCTTATGGTTTTATAAGTATTTTTCATACTTATCAAAATCATAACAAAGAGTTTCTGTGTTGTGACTGTCGCTGGCCAGTACGAAAGACGCTCCTCGCTCCTTAAGATATTCAATCATCTCAAGACTTGGATAAGGCTGTGTTCTATAGCCTCTTGAGATTGCACCTGTGTTGATTTCGAAAGGCCTGCCGCTCTCAAGAAGTTTATCTGCAGCCTTCTGCCATGCAGCCACATACCTTGGATGATGCTCATCGAAAAGATGATCCTTCTCATTTACCTTAGAGATGAGATCGAAGTGCCCG
>JAGHUT010000016.1 GCA_018064645.1 Candidatus Crickella merdequi
GGACTATTACTGGAGGGTTATATGACACTTAGATTAAGAAAATACACAGCACCTGACTTTACTGAGCCACAGTTTGTTCAGAGTCCTGATGCAACTCTTGAACCTGCACCTTTCGATGGTGTAGCACCTGAGAATTTCCATGCAATGAGCATTTTTCCAGAGTATTTCAAGATTAACGGGGAGTGGCTTCTTGCTGAAGAGAGCCGCATGGACTGTGTTGCCGTATATAAAGACGGAAGAATTCACGTTGTGGAGTTCCGTAACCTCACTAAGGGCGATCTTGTTGTAGTAGGTCGCACAGAGAAGTGTGAGGAGGGTATTTATGTATATCCTAACGGTTTCGGCGAAGGTAGGGCAGATGCGGATGTTTTTGCTTTCAGAAGTTCCAGATCAAGAGAGACTGCCTTCTCCATCGATTATGATGAACTGTATGAGGTTCTCAAGCACGATAAAGATCATGGCAAGATTGTGTGGGTAATGGGACCTGCCTTTGCTTTTGACTATGATGCGAGAGAAGCTTTTGCAAAAATTATCGATGGTGGTTATGTTCACGCGTTACTTGCCGGCAATGCGTTAGCTACTCATGACCTGGAAGCTGCATATATGGGAACTGCTCTCGGCCAGAATATTTATTCTCAGAAGAGTATGCCTAATGGTCACTATAACCACCTTGAGACCATTAACAGAGTCAGATATCACGGAAGTGTAAGTAACTTCATTAAGGAAGAGAATATAGACAATGGAATCATCCATGCCTGTGAGTCAAACGGGATTCCATATGTGCTGGGTGGCTCTATCAGAGATGATGGTCCGCTTCCGCCGGTGTTCGGCAATGTGTACGAAGCACAGGATGCAATGAGAGATCAGGTTAGAGGTGCAACAACAGTAATCTGTATGGCAACAATGCTGCATTCAATTGCAACCGGTAACATGACACCTTCATACAGAGTTCTCGAAGACGGAACTGTCAGACAGGTGTATTTCTACTGTGTTGATATTTCCGAATTTGCAGTTAACAAGTTAAGCGACAGAGGAAGCCTGAGTGCTAAGGGCATTATAACGAATGTGCAGGATTTCATAGTTAATCTCAGCAAGGGACTTGAAGTATACCAGCCAGAGATAGAGAGAATGCCTTAGTATTACAGAATCGATTAATCAAAGCCGGCGCCTAAAGCGCCGGATTTTTATGAAAGGACAGATAATGAACAGCAAAGCAATAAGAGAAATCAAGAGACGCTTCGGCGACGAGATGGATAATTTTTCCACTATATACGGATGTTATGTAAATGCGGCAAAGGAGATTGTTACTAAGATTGAACTGCCTGTTCTTGACATGACTAAGGAAGAGAAGGAGATGTACGCAAAGCTTCTTAAGAAGACTCTTTCCGGTGCACTTGGAAGGAACCTTGTTGATATTGAATTCTCCCTTGACCAGGTGGGTAACAGTGACGAGCATAAGCTTCTTATGGCATTGAAGGAATCCAATCTCAGGAATGAGAATATGAGAAATATTCTCTATAGCAGAATTATTGAGTCAATCAACATGCCTGAGACAAGCTTTGTCATTCTTCTTATTGCCGACAGCTATGATGTGCCTCACAAGGGAAGTGATGGTGAGTATTTCAATGAGGAGTCTTTCGACATGTTTGACTACTTCCTCTGCTGTGTATGCCCTGTTAAGGATTCTAAGGCAGCACTGAAATATCTTTCGGCTGCAGAGGGCTTCAGAGGAACAGGCACGGGAAGCATCCTCGGCGCGCCACAGGTTGGGTTCATGTTCCCAAGCTTTGATGACAGAGCTTCTAATATTTACAGTGTTCTCTATTACTCGAGAAGTTCAGCAGAGAATCATGAGGAACTCATAGAGACACTTTTCAATGCGCCGGTTAAGCCAATGTCTGCAGAAAAGCAGATGTATGCTTTTAGCGGAGCTCTTGAGGAAGCTCTTGAGGAGGAGTGCAGTATTGATGTTGTTAAACAGCTTCAGAGCCTGATTCGAACAAATCTGGAGGAGCATAAGGAGAGCAAGGATCCTGAGGCACCACAGATGTTTATAGAGGATGTACAGACTGTTCTTAGAGAGAACGGTGTATCAGAGCAGAGGGTAGATGATTTCAAAGATACCTGTATCAGGTACTTCGACAATCAGACTATACTCAATCCACGCAATCTTATGAACAGCAAGACCTTCGAAATAAAAACTCAGGAGGTTACTGTAAAAGTTGATCCTGACCATGCATATCAGGTTACAACACGAACAATAGATGGACGTAACTACATTCTTGTTCCGATTGGAGAGGGTGTAACCGTAAATGGAGTAGAAATTACGGTCACTGAAGAGTAGAAAAACATAAATAAACATAATATTTCCTCAATATAGTGGTACAATAACAGGGTTCATGTGTATTAAATGAGGTACAATATGCCTCTGGGAAATATAAGGAGAAGGGTATGTATACAGATATTCATTTTGAGAGATTTGTCCTGCCAGAGGACACTAAAGAATCACTGCTTAAGTCCAGTTTCATCTATTATCCTGAGACTAAGGACCAGCTTATTGAGATGTGCTATGGCCCAATGCACACTGCAATATTTGATGTCAATTATGACATTCCTGGAATGGGAACTGTTAAAGAGGCTGAGATTGCAAGATGCAAGAATGGCCCTTCTGTAAACTTTATGGAAGACTATATGAGAAGGAGAGATCCTAACTGTATGCTCATCGGTGATGATATGGCGACTGACAAGCCTAAGTTCAAGGATGAGATGGGTTACGATTTTGCCACACTGCGTAAGGAGACAATGGACTGGATCGCCGATCAGTCAGTAATTCTTCTGCCTTTCCGCGCAGGCGGCACATACTTCGGATATGACAGCCTTGTTGTCTGCCCTGCAAATGCGGCTTTCTTCGCGCTGGCAATTGCTAACATTCAGGGCTTCATTGGAATCCAGGAGATTGGAAAGAGCTACGAGCCTAAGGCTATAATTTATGTGGCTCCACCTTTCAGACATACACACTTCAATGGCAAGCAGGCTGTAGTTCACCAGAGATCAGAGGGACTTCACGAGGTGTTCTCATACAACCTCTATCCGGGACCTTCGGCAAAGAAGGGAGTTTTCTCAATTCTCCTCGATATCGGAGAAAGAGAAGGCTGGATCACTAACCACGCTTCAGCAGCTATGCTTGAGACACCTTACGAGAACGAAATCGTATTTATGCACGAGGGTGCATCTGGAGGCGGCAAGAGCGAGATGCTTGAGGAGGTTCACAGAGAGCCGGATTCAAGAATTCTTCTTGCTGAGCATTCAATAACAGGTGAGAAATATTATCTGAGCCTTGGAGAGACATGTAAAATTCATCCGATTGCAGATGATATGGTAATGGCGCACAAGGATTTCATCAACGAGTCAGGCAAGCTTTCTATTGTTGATGCTGAAGATGGATGGTTCTTAAGAATGGATGGTGACAACTATTACGGTAATGTTCCTGAGTACGAGAGAATCAGCATTCATCCTTCAGAGCCTCTTGAGTTCTTCAATATTGATGGAGTGCCTGGTGCAACATGTCTTATCTGGGAGCACAGAATTGAATCAACAGGTAAGCCTTGTTCAAATCCAAGAGTGATCATTCCTCGCAAGATGATTAAGAACATTATGCCGGGACACATGCCTATTGAGGTAGACATCAGATCCTTTGGTGTAAGAATGCCGCCTTCAACAAGTGAGCATCCTGATTACGGCATCATGGGTCTTGTCCAGTTCGTTCCACCTGCAATTGCATGGCTCTGGAAGCTTGTTGCTCCGCGCGGATTTAAGAATCCTTCAATTGCAAACACAAGCAAATCAAAGGAGCTGCAGTCAGAGGGCGTTGGCTCATACTGGCCATTCTCAACAGGCTGCAAGGTTACACAGGCGAATATGCTTCTGGAGCAGGTTATGAGCACTCCTAACACTCTGAATATACTGATTCCTAACCAGTATATTGGAGCATATAAGATTGGTTTTATGGGCGAGTGGCTGTCAAGAGAGTATCTTGCAAGAAGATCCGGAACAGTTAAGGCAACACACCTGGTTGAGGCAAGATGTCCGCTGTTCGGTTACTCACTTGATGAGATGAAGCTTGACGGTCAGTCAATCCGTCAGACAATGCTTAGACCTGAGCTTCAGTCAAAGCTGGGACTTGATGGATACGACAAGGGTGCAAAGATTCTGACAGACTTCTTCAAGAAGGAGCTTGAGCAGTATCTCACAGATGAGCTTGATCCACTTGGAAGACAGATTATTGAGCTCTGCATGAACGATGCTCCGCTGGAGGAGTATCTCAAGCTTGCGCCAATGAGACACGTTAAGTAATATAAATACGCGCTGAGCTATGCTCGGCGCGTTGTAATTGTGGAAAGGGTAATGGGTAAAAAATGCTTAATACGGTTCATACTATAGCGGCTCTGACAGATGGGGAGATTCTCATCAGACTGCTCATTTCTGTTGTGGTCGGTGGAGTTATCGGACTCGAGAGAGGTAAGACTCGCCGCCCTGCAGGCTTCAGAACACATATGCTTGTATGTGTTGGTTCATGCGTTGTAATGATGACCAACCTCTTCTTATATACTTCAGGTCTTGATACTGATCCTGCAAGACTTGGAGCACAGGTTATTACAGGTGTGGGATTCCTGGGCGCGGGAAGTATTCTGCTTACAACGGGTAACAGGGTAAAAGGCCTCACAACTGCTGCTGGACTCTGGGCCAGCGCGTGCCTCGGCCTTGCTATCGGCGCAGGCTTCTACGTTGCGGCAGTAGTTGGAAGTATACTGGTGTTCCTGTCTCTGACCCTTTTCCATCAGATTGAGAATCAGATATATAATCTCAGCAGAACTCTCAATCTGTACATAGAGACTGTTGATTACCCGGCGTTCAGAGCGCTTCGCCGCGAACTGAGAGAACAGGGGGTAGAGATTCAGTCATTCGAGTTTGAGTCAGATACCATTGCAGAGAAAAACAGCATAGGTCTCACAATGACATTAAAGCTGGCAAAAGGAATCGCACAGGACGATCTCATTTCCGATATAAAGAGAAATGACGGCGTGCTGCTGGTTGAGGAAGTATAATGATGGAAGAGGTGGAGCATCCACCTCTTTTCTTTTCTCATCAGCGACGAGGTTGCACTTAAGATGATTCCGCCTAAGGGCTAAATGTAGATTATGCAAAAAATTCGGGTCCCTGTAGGGACCCGTTTTTTCGTTGGGAAGCTACTACTTCTCGATTACATCTACTACTTCTCCGATATACATCACATGCATATCATCATCTGAATACCATTTGTCGTAGATTGTATCGTCAATGAAGCTCTCTCTTGGCATATCCATCGCTGCCATTTTGCGGCAGATGAACACGCGCTTTGCCTCAGCCGGATAAGGTACGCCGTTTGCGTAAGCTGGAGTCAGCCCTGAAGCCGCCCACTTGTCTGTATCGCGGCCTGAAGTTCTGCCGCATGTCATGAGTGCATCCTTGCACTCACCGTCGAAGAATGCGACTGAGAAATAATCGTTTGCGTCGACAAACTCTTTGGTGTAGCGTGAGTATCTGATTACAACAAAGGCAGCATCTACTCCCCACATTCCGCCGAGTGCGCCCCAGCCGATTGTCATGGTATTGGATTTCTCCTCGTTGCCAGCACTTACGAGTGCCCAGTCCCCGAGAAAACTCTTAAACGGATTCATTGAAATGTTCTCTGTGTTCATTGTAACCTCCATTATTTGCGTTTTTTGCGCTTGCCTTTACTTCGCTTATTCTTGTTGATGTTAGTCTTCTTAGACATCTGTCTGAGGACGGCTTCGCGCTCCTTCAGAATGTGCGAAAGAAGATTACCCAGGATAAAGTCTCTGTTGGAAGGAGTCACGATTGCTTTATATGGAAGGCTGATTCCCGCCTCGCGCATTGCTGCGAGAAAAGCATCCAGCTCCGTGTCTGTCAGTTCATTCATCAGCATAAACTCCATTTCGGAGTGGGGTATGTCCTCGTCAGTAATCAGATCATCGACTGTGCATGGAGGCTCTGCTAGCGCATCTGTAATAATATCCTCGATGGTTCTTGTCAGATCTGCATCAGTCAGAACTGCGCAGGGAATACCAAGCGCCTTCAGGATTGGTTGAAGGCGCTGATTCTTATCTTCATTTAAATTGTAAATATAACACTTCTTCATATGTATGTGACCTGGAGAGTCGGTACCTTTTTGTACCATCTGGTCCGCGAGGACCGTCCCCCCCCTAAAGTGAAGCCATGTGCTTCAGGGTTCTGATTAGCTGTGATGTGTAGCTCATTTCGTTATCGTACCATGCAACTACTCTTACTTCGTATATATGTGTTCCGCACTTCTCAACAAGTGTCTGTGTTGCATCGAAGAGTGAGCCGTACTCCATTCCGATGATATCACTTGATACAAGCTCTTCTTCTGTATATCCGAAGGACTCATCTGCAGCATTCTTCATTGCTTCATTAAGTGTCTCAAGTGAAACTGAATCTGTCTCATCCTTAAGTGTTGCATCAAGTATTGTGATTGAACCTGATGGAACAGGAACTCTCTGTGCTGAACCGATGAGCTTGCCTGCAAGTTCTGGAATTACAAGGCCGATTGCCTTGGCTGCACCAGTACTGTTAGGTACGATGTTGATCGCACCGGCTCTTGCTCTTCTGAGGTCACCCTTCTTGTGAGGTCCGTCGAGGAGCATCTGGTCTCCTGTGTAAGCATGGATTGTTGTCATAAATCCTGTTCTTACTTCACGATAATCGTTGAGAACCTTTGCCATTGGCGCAAGGCAGTTAGTTGTGCATGAAGCACCGGAAACAATTCTGTCCTCTGGTGTGAGCGTTTCGTGGTTAACGCCATAAACAATTGTAGGAAGGTCATTTCCAGCAGGGGCTGAAATAAGAACCCTCTTAGCACCTGCATCGATATGAGCCTGTGATTTCTCCTTTGAGCAGAAGAAACCTGTACATTCAAGGACAATATCAATATCAAGCTCTCCCCAAGGCAGCTCCTTAGGGTCAGCCTGCGCATACACAGGAATTGTAACGCCGTCAACTGTAATATCAGCCTCACCTGCAACTACCTCGTGTTCTCTTGCATATGTTCCCTGTACAGAATCATACTTGAGAAGGTGTGCGAGCATCTTAGGGCTTGTCAGGTCGTTGATTGCAACAACCTCAAATGTGTCATCATTGAAAACTTTGCGGAATGCAAGCCTTCCGATTCTTCCGAATCCATTAATCGCTAGTCTGATTGCCATAATCGTTCTCCTTTTTTGTCTTATCTTAGAATGGTGTGCCGACTTCAATAAGATTGCCATCGGGATCGTAGAAACGAACTACAGTCTGGCCCCAGCTATGCGTCATGAGCTTGTTTACATACTCAATGTCATAACCGGACTTGTCGAGTCTGTCGACAAAACCTTTAATATCACTCTCTTCGAAATACAGTTCGCAGGAGTTGTTCCTTGGAATAACTTCACGTCCGAGGAACTGCTCCCAGTATTTCGCATCCTGAAGCACGAGGCCGTCTGTCATTATAACGTTACCATCCAGATCGACAACGACCTGCAGACCAAAAATGTCCCTATAGAAATTCACTGCTCTATCAATATCTCTAGTCACAATGAGAAAATTCTTTAGTTTCATTTCGCATGCCTCCTTCTTTTCTATTCTACTACATTTATGCCCACGATAAAAGACTGCCGTTCGGCAGTCCTTTTGCAAATCGATGTGTTACTGAACTTCTACAAGCTCACTCTGGAAGTTAAGCTCTTTGCCTGCCATTGGTGAGTTGGCATCAAATGTAATCATCTCTCCCTCGAGTGCTGTAACCATTGCAGGGATTGGACGACCTGCAGCATCTGAAAGGTAAACGGCTTCTCCTACAGTGAGATTCTCAGCGCCTGGAAGCTCGTTAACATTAATTGTGAGAATGTTCATTGGGTTAACTGGACCATATGCTTCCTCTGGCATCAGGTGAATGTCAATTACCTGACCAACCTCCATTGTTGCAACAGCCTTGTCAAATCCAGGAATCATCATTCCAGCTCCGCACATGAACTCCATTGGCTCGCCTCTGTCATAAGATGAATCAAACTGCTCACCATCATTGAATGTACCCTTGTAATGAACCTTAACAACCTTGCCTGCATTAGGACCTTCGTACATTGGAGTAGGAGCACCGCCGCAGCATCCGCCACAACCGCTTCCGCATGATGATCCACATGAATCTCCGCAGCCGCAGCCACAGTCTCCATCATCATGGCTGTGATCGTGTCCATGGTGGTTGCAGTTAACAC
>JAGHUT010000009.1 GCA_018064645.1 Candidatus Crickella merdequi
GATCAAGTACTTCCCTGTTGCAATCGCACTCTCCTTCGTTGAGATTGTGTCCGCATACATTACAGATACCCTTGCAATCCTCTTTGCAGAGAACCTTCATAGGTAGATTCTCTAAAATCTCGCAATATGCATATCTTTCTGTATCAAAAGTTGTTCCATCTATAAATGACATATCAGACAAAAATTCATCTGCGTCAGGATTTTCTTCTCCAAAATTTATATCTCTGTGGGACTCTATAAAGAGCTTTCTGTCAACCTCAGTAAGGCATCTGTCACATGGGAAAGCAACTGTCACATCCACAATTGAGCTTAGTTCCAGGTTTCTGTTGCCTACATTTCTGATTTCTAAAACAAGGTCACTCTTATTCTTAAGCGGATAGTTTCCGACTGATGAATCAAAGGAATCCATCTCAATCGGAACGGTAATTTTCTTAACTTCACCTGTATGAGTAATCAGATTGTATAAATCAATTATCATAAAGCCACCTCACAAAATAACGCGCTGACAGTATAGAGAACTCATATTGGGTGACTATATCATCAGCGCGCAACAAATACTAATTGATTTTAGGAATCGAACTATTTAACAAGTTCAAGTGTCTCCTGAGCAATCTTAAGCTCTTCGTTTGTAGGGATAACCATTACCTTAACCTTAGAATCTGGTGTAGAGATAACTACCTCTTCGCCTCTCTTCTGGTTAGCCTCATCATCGATCTTAACACCGAGGAATGAAACTGCGGAACATACATCCTTTCTAACTACCTTGTCATTCTCACCAACACCGGCTGTGAATACGATAGCATCTACACCGTTCATTGCTGCTGTGTAAGCACCGATGTACTTGATTACTCTGTACTTGAATGCCTCAAGAGCAACCTGTGCATCATGATTTCCTTCGTCAGCTGCCTTCTGAACATCTCTGAAGTCGCTTGATACGCCGCTCATACCGAGAACGCCTGACTTCTTGTTGAGGATGTTGATCATCTCGTTGATGTCCTTGCCCTCTTTGTTAGCGATGAACTGAACTACAGATGGATCGATATCACCTGACCTTGTTCCCATGATGAGACCTTCAAGTGGTGTAAGACCCATTGATGTATCAATACACTTGCCGTTAACAACAGCTGAAAGAGAACCGCCGTTACCAAGGTGGCAAACAATTACCTTTGAGTTGTTTGGATCAAGGTTACCGAACTCGATAGCTCTCTTTGATACGAATGCATGGCTTGTGCCGTGGAAACCGTACTTTCTGATGCCGTACTTCTCATAGTACTCATGAGGAATAGCGTACATATAAGCCTTCTCAGGCATTGTCTGATGGAATGCTGTATCCCACACTGCAACATTTGGTGTGCCAGGCATTGCAGCCTCAACAGCCTCAATACCGATAAGGTTTGCAGGGTTATGTAAAGGTCCGAGGTCAAAGCACTCTCTGATAACAGCCTTAACATCATCGTTAACTACAACTGATGTACAATACTTCTGACCTGCGTGAAGAACACGGTGACCAACTGCATTGATTTCGCTGACATCAGCGATAACACCATGTGTAGGATCTACAAGCATATCAAGAACCAGCTTAACTGCAATCTTGTGATCTTCCATTGGAGTCTCAACAACTGCGCTGTCCTTGCCTGCCGGCTTATGTGTAAGCTTAGAACCCTCGATACCGATTCTCTCAACAAGACCCTTTGCAAGTACTTCCTGAGTATCCATATCGAATAACTGATACTTAAGTGATGAGCTACCACAGTTTAAAACTAAAATCTTCATCTAAAAATTCCTCCGTAATGTCTCTTATCTTACTTCATCTGAGCCTGAACTGCTGTAAGAGCAACTACACCAACGATATCGTCAGCGAAGCATCCTCTTGAAAGATCGTTAACAGGCATTGCAAGACCCTGAAGAACAGGACCGTAAGCGTTAGCCTTTGCAAGTCTCTGAACAAGCTTGTAACCGATGTTTCCTGCCTCAAGTGATGGGAATACAAGTGTGTTAGCCTTACCTGCTACCGGGCTACCCGGAGCCTTAGAAGCACCAACCTCAGGAACGAGTGCAGCGTCAAGCTGAAGCTCTCCGTCGATGCAGTACTCTGGGAATCTCTCCTGAGCAAGCTTTGTTGCGTTAGCTACCTTTGTTACATTGTCATGCTTTGCACTTCCCTTTGAAGAGAATGAAAGCATAGCTACCTTTGGCTCTGCACCAACGAAGCTCTTGAATGACTCAGCTGAAAGACCAGCAACCTCTGCAAGCTTAGCCTCATCAAGATCAGGGTTAACTGCACAGTCAGCGAATACGAATGTACCGTTCTCACCGAACTCACAGTTAGGAACTTCAACTACGAAGAAACCTGAAACTGAGCTGATGCCCGGCTTTGTCTTAAGAAGCTGAAGAGCCGGACGAATTGTGTTACCTGTTGAGTGGCAAGCACCTGAAACAGCACCGTCAGCATCTCCGCACTTACACATAAGACATGCGTAGTACATATAATCCTTCTCCATCATTTCCTTAGCAGACTCAGCTGTAACGCCCTTTGCTCCTCTGAGTTCTACAAACTTATCAATATATTTCTGCTTATTTGGATCGTTAAATGGGTCAACAATTGTTGCTCCTGTGATATCATATCCCTTACCATTCTCGGCAATCTCTTCAGGTGTACCGATGATAATAAGATTAGCGATACCCTCCTTAAGAATCTTCTCAGCTGCCTCGTATGTTCTCTTGTCCATTGACTCAGGTAATACGATTGTCTTCTTGTCAGCTTTAGCCTTAGCTTTCATTGTGTCGATAAATGCCATGATTATGACTCCTTTCGTATATAAATAGCTTTTTATTGTTTTAAAGCCGTTAGTATTTAAATTATAGCAAACTTGTTTATTGTATACAAGACAAAATTTAGGAATAATGTACTATAATGCTA
>JAGHUT010000025.1 GCA_018064645.1 Candidatus Crickella merdequi
GAACTTTTACACGAAAAAGCAACGCTTATTCTATGCGGTGGAAGCATAACGATTAAGGCAGATGGTTTTGAAAGAAAAATAAGCTTTGACGACGCAAGGGCTGTTACGGTTCTTGGCAAGAACAAGCTTGATATATATTGCGAAGATATTATTTATCAGATTAAGGGTGATGAGCGGTTTAACGCCCTTAAGTATGTGCATTTCTATAACCGCTATTTAAACACAAAGGAAGGACGATACAATGACAAATTTCTGGGACTTTAGTGCGTGGGGATCAATTCTCGTAATCGCAGTTCTTATGGGAGGCCTGCTGCTGGGTAATGTTCTTAAGCAGTCAGTTGGTTTTCTCAAAGTATCACTGATTCCAACATCAGTAATAGGAGGCACAGTACTCCTGATCATCGCTACAGTATATAAGGTCGTAACAGGCGATGTAATGTTTAACACAGCAGTATTCGGAGGTAATGGTCAGGCGACTCTTGAGGTGCTGACATATCACTGCCTCGCTCTCGGCTTCATAGCTTCAACTCTGAAGGTTTCCGAAAATAAGTTTACAAAGAAGAGAAGTATTGAGATCTTCGATACTGGAGTAATGGACGTATCAAACTACCTTCTCCAGGGCGTGCTTGGTCTTATTATTACAATCGGTGCTGCTAAAATTGTAGCAGGCTTCTTCCCTGCTGCCGGCATCCTGCTTCCTTTCGGATATGGACAGGGTACAGGCCAGGCGATGAACTACGGTAACATCTTCGAAGCAGATTACGGATTCGTTGGTGGACGTAACTTCGGACTTACAATTGCAGCTCTCGGATTCCTCAGTGCGGCTATCGGAGGAGTTATCTACCTCAATGTCATGAGAAGAAAGGGAACTATCCCTCAGAGAAACGAAGCAATGGAAAAAATCATGTCTGAGGACATCCAGGCTAACGACGAGATTCCAATGCAGGAGAGCATCGACAAGATGACTATCCAGATTGCTTTCATCGGAGTAACATATCTCGTTGCATACGTAATGATGTATTTCCTCGGCAATGCTGCTCCTGGACTGAAGTCAACAATCTACGGATTCAATTTCCTTCTGGGCGTAATTGCTGCTGTAATTCTTAAACAGATTATGAACATGTTCCGCAAGGCTGGCGTTATAAAGAAGCGTTACACAAACAACTTCCTCATGACAAGAGCATCTAACCTGTTCTTCGATGTAATGTTAACTGCCGGCATCGCAGCAATCAGACTTGATATGCTGGAGGCATACTGGGGAATCATTCTTATTATGGGAATTGTTGGAGCGTTCGCAACATTCTTCTACAATAAGTTTGTTGCTTACAGAGTATTCCCTGAGTACAAGGATGAGCAGCTGCTGGCAATCTACGGAATGACAACAGGAACAGCAAGTACAGGAATAATCCTCCTTAGAGAGATTGACCCTGACTTCTCAACCCCTGTTGCAGAGAACGTAGTATATCAGACAATCCCTGCAATCCTCTTCGGCTTCCCGATGATGATCATCGCAACAATGGCGCCACGCAATCCGATGCTTGTTCTCGGAATCTGCGTAGCGTACTTCATAGTTCTTAACATCATTCTTTTCAGAAGACAGATTTTTAAGAGAAACAAATAATATGATGTAAAAAAACCGGTCGCTCAGGTTCTGAGCGGCCGGTTTTGTTTGCGGTTGGTAACAGTTAGTCGAAAGAGTGTTGACTATTGAAACCACAGTATAGTGTGCTTTTGGGGAAGGGGACTACATATATTGTATTAAAATGCAAACTCTCAAAAAAGTACGATTTGAATGTTGACAACTCTTTGGCTTGAGAGTATATTAACTGAGTTGCGTCTGAAAACAGTTCGGTGGAACTGTAATCGAGCAAATACTTGAAAGAAACTTCAAAAAAGTCCAAATTAAGTGTTGACTCGAAAGCCCAGACGTGGTATTCTAATAAAGCTTTCGGCTTTTGAGCCGGAGCGGAACCTTGAAAACTTCATAGTGTAGAACCGGTCTAAGAAAACAGGCGACGGAGCGATCCGTAAGACCAGTTTTCAAAAGATCAGTATAAGAGACAATGA
>JAGHUT010000024.1 GCA_018064645.1 Candidatus Crickella merdequi
GCATATGTTGAAGCATTTCTGGATATGAAGCAGAAATCATGGATTACTGCTCATGTCCATATGTACGAATATTTCGGCGGTGTTGCCAAGATTCTCGTACCGGATAACTGCAAGACTGCAGTTGTTCACAATAATAGTTGGAATGACCAGCTGATAAATGAAACTTATCAAGAAATGGCAGAACACTATGGCACAGCCATCATACCGGCACGTGTCAGAGCTCCCAAAGATAAGCCGAATGCTGAAGGAACGGTAGGAAATATATCTACATGGATCACCGCAGCACTTCGGGATGAACAGTTCTTCTCCCTTGCCGAATTAAACAGGGCAATCAGAGATAAGCTTGAACTGTTCAACCAAAGGCTCTTTCAGAAGAAAGAAGGTAGTCGGCGAAGCTTATTTCTTGGGGAAGAAAAACCATTGCTGGCACCATTACCTGCTACCCGTTTTGAACTGAGCGACTGGAAAACAGCCACTGTTCAGTTCAATTATCACATATCCATTGATGGAATGCTATACTCGGTTCCATTTGAATACATCAAAAAGAAAGTTGATGTAAGGGTAACAGACACAACTATTGAAATTTTCTATAATCACAACCGCATTGCCTCTCACAGACGCCTGAAAGGACGTCCTGGACAGTACAGCACTATCACGGAACACATGACGGAAGACCATCAGAAATATCTGGAGTGGAACGGCAACCGTTTCCGCAAATGGGCTGAGCGGATTGGAATCAATACATACACTGTGGTTAATTCAATACTGACCTCCAAAGGTGTGGAGCAACAGACATACCGAAGCTGTATGGGCTTACTTAAGCTGGCTGAGAAATACTCAGACACAATGCTTGAGGCTGCGTGTAAAAGAGCGCTTTCCTATACTGCTTCACCTAGTTACAAGAGCATCAAAAACATCCTTGTAACCGGCTCTGTTAAACCAGATTTTGAAAATCCAAGCACTAATGAAACACCTAAAACTCACGGCATCACAAGAGGTGCTGATTACTACCGGAGGTAAATGAATATGACCAATCAGAGTACAATTGATAAATTAATTGAAATGCGCCTTACTGCTATGGCAGATGCATTTCGTACACAGTTAACAGATCCTAAGTACAAGGAATTAGCCTTTGAGGATCAGTTCGGAATACTGGTAGATATCGAATACAGTAGCCGTAAAAACAATCGTTTAAAAAGACTGATTAAAAGTGCTGGATTCGATCAGCCGGAGGCAAGTGTTATGGATATCAACTATACTTCCGGACGCAAACTTAACAAGGAGCTAATTAAAAGACTTGCCACTTGCGAATATATATCTGAACACCGTAATCTCTTTATTACCGGTGCTACAGGCTGTGGAAAGACTTACATGGCTTGTGCCTTCGGCATGGAAGCGTGTAAGCAGTATTACAATACCAAGTATGTTCGTCTTCCTGATTTGCTAATAGATCTGGAGATAGCACGAACAGATGGTAATTACAAAAAGGTTATGGCTAAATATGCCAACCCACTGGTATTAATACTTGATGAGTGGCTCTTATTAAAGCCTACAGAGTCAGAACAGCGAGACATCTTTGAACTGCTTCACCGCAGACGTAAGAAGTCAACCACGATTTTCTGCTCTCAGTACGAGTTCGAAGAATGGTATGATCAGCTTGGCGGTGCAGCTAGTCCTTTGGCAGATGCAATCATAGACCGCATTGCACACGACAGCTACAGAATTAA
>JAGHUT010000086.1 GCA_018064645.1 Candidatus Crickella merdequi
CTCTTGTACGCTCACCAACACCTGTAAATACGGAATATCCACCGTGCTCTGTTGCGATATTACGAATAAGCTCCTGAATAAGAACTGTCTTTCCTACTCCGGCACCTCCAAATAGACCGATCTTACCACACTTCTGGTAAGGACAAAGCAAGTCAACGACCTTGATACCTGTCTCAAGAATCTCTGCCTCTGTAGCCTGGTCAACGAATTCTGGAGCTGCTCTATGTATAGGCTGATAAATCTCAACCTCTGGAGCTGGCTTATTGTCAATAGGCTCACCTAATACATTGAACATTCTTCCAAGTGTATTCTCACCAACTGGTACAGAAATAGCTGCTCCTGTTGCTTCTGCATCCATTCCTCTAACCAATCCGTCTGTTGTTCCCATGGCAATACATCTGACTGTATCATCGCCTAAGTGCTGCGATACCTCTACAACCAGTACGCTTCCATCCTGCCTTGCAATCTTGATAGCCTCATTAATCTCTGGTAAGTTACCATCTGAGAATTTGATATCAAGAACGGCACCGATGATCTGCGTAATCTTTCCTATACGCTTCTCTGCCATTATATTATCCTTTCTTAACTGTTTTTATCGTACTGTCACTAATTCTGCGCCTGTGAACCAGCGATGATTTCTGTAAGCTCCTGTGTAATAGAACCCTGACGAGCTCTGTTATACTGAAGTGTTAACTTATCTATCATCTCTTCGGCATTTGTTGTTGCATTATCCATAGCCTGCATACGTGCACCGTTTTCACTTGCTACGGATTCAATCATTCCGCCATATATAAGACTCGTGACATATTTTGGAATGATAAGGTCAAGTGCTTCCTCTTCTTCAGGTTCGAAGTTCATTGGAGCCTCTCCCTTAGGTGCTTCAACTTCTGCTGCCATATCTTCTGTCTGCTCAACTGGAAGCAGCTTCATAAGCTTTGGTTCATGAACCACTGTATTCTTGAAATAGGTATATGCAAGATAAATCTCGCCGATTTCCCCATTCTTATATGCCTTTAGCAACTCATTGCTGAGTCTCATTGCATCAATATACTGTGGGTCATCTATCATCTCGGAATAATCATTTGCAAGCTCATATCCATATCTTGCCATAGACTCACGGCCTTTTTTACCAAGTGAGTATATTACCAGATCCTCCTTAGGAAGATTGCCTCTTGTTATAAGCTTAACAACATTTGAATTATATCCGCCTGCCAATCCTCTGTTACCGGTAATCATAACAACTGCCTTCTTCTTGCAATCATTGCCGTTAACATATGGATGGTCGATGCTTCCTGCCTTAGCTAACATGGACTGTACCGTCTGGTACATATAATTGAAATAGTCCTTGCTGTTCTCTGCTGCCTGTTTGCTACGCTGCAATTTAACTGTTGATACCAGCTTCATGGCTTTAGTGATCTGTCCAGTACTTTGTATACTACTCTTACGTCTTTTGATGTCTCTCATAGACGCCATAGATTATCACCTTCCAATCCGCTTATTATTTAAACTGCTCCTTGAACTCTGATATAGCCTTCTTAAGAAGCTCATCAGTTGCATCACTGATCTGCTTCTCAGATGCAATATTATTTGGAATTTCAGGATACTTTGTATCAAGGAACTCAAACAGCTCTGCTTCAAATCTTGTAATGTCAGCTACTGGTACATCAAGTAAGTACTTATTTGTAGCTGCATAAATAATAATAACCTGATACTGTACTGGCATTGGCTTATACTGTGGCTGCTTAAGAATCTCTCTGATTCTTTCACCCTGTGCAAGCTTCTCCTTAGTATCATCATCAAGCTCTGAACCAAACTGTGCGAAAGAAGCAAGCTCTCTGTACTGAGCAAGCTCAACTCTGATAGGAGCTGAAATCTTCTTCATAGCCTTAATCTGTGCAGCACCACCAACTCGTGATACTGAAAGACCTGCGTTAACAGCTGGTCTGAAACCTGAGTTAAACATCTCTGTCTCAAGATAAAT
>JAGHUT010000029.1 GCA_018064645.1 Candidatus Crickella merdequi
GTGCTTTGGTGTAAACTGCTTTCGAGAAATGCAGTATTCTCCTCACTCTACTTGCTGGCGCATCGCCAATTCCGACAACTTCAACATTGCCCTCTCTTCTGCTCTCACCTTTTGCAACCAGATATACCTCGTGTCCGGCACTTGCAAGTGACTTGCATTCCTTTTGGAAAACTCTCGTATCATCACTTTTGTGTGCGCTTGTCATATGACAAATTTTCATTTATTGCCTCTATTTCTTTCCAAACAGTTCAGCAAACTGCTTGGCAATATTCTCGTATGTGTATTTCTCCAGGGCCTCATTGCGTCCTCTCAGGCCCATCTCTTCAAGGTCTGCCTTAGTCAGAGCTGCAAGCTCCTCGATTGCAGCCTTTGCTTCTGCAACATTATCTGCTTCAACGGTGATTCCACAATCAGCCTCGCCTATAGGTGTTGTTGGGGTGTCTACCGCAACAACAGAAGGTGTTGCCGCCATCATTGTGTCGAATATCTTATTCATGCAGACACCGAATCTGTAAAGAGGTGATTTCATCGCAGTGATGAACACTACATCAAAGCAGTTCAGAAGTGCCGGTACCTGATTCTTTGCTACAGCCGGCAGGAAAACAACGTTGCTCAAAGCCTCCTTCTCCGCTCTTTCCATCAGTTCCTCTTTCTTGAAGCCGTCTCCAACGAGAACAAACGCAAGCTTCTCGTTCTCCTTTGATGCGGCTGCAACATCAAGGAGGAAGTCCAGATTATTGGAAAGCGCATGACCACCAAAATATCCGACGATGAATTTGTTATCTTCGCTGATTCCATCCAGGATCTTCTGGTGTTCTTCTGGCAGCATCTCCTGGTCTGTCCACTCAGCCTCATCAATTCCATTTCTGATGCAGTGGAATTTAGGTGATTTAAGTCCGTGGCTAACCATGTATGGTTTAGCGTCGGAAAGAAGTGATACCAGCTCATCGCAGTTGCGGTAAGCATAGTTCTCTCCTATCTGCATAAGTGTTACAAAAGGATGCTTCTTCGACATTCCGCCAACTTCATATAAGGTGCTTGGCCACATATCATGCACTTCGTGAATCAGCTTAGCGCCGGCTTTCTTTGCTATTCGCTTTGCAGGAATTGAATCAAGTGGATATGTTGATGAGGAAATCACCACATCTGGCTTGAATTCTTCTACAAGCTTGTTCGCCTTAAGAATAAGCGCCTGGCAGAACTGCTCCATTGTAACAGCTCTGGAAACACCATTGCCGGAATACACTCCTGTCTTGATGAACTGATATTCAACACCATCGATTACCTGAATCTCAAAGTTCTTCTTAACCTTTGGATTGTTCTTGCGAAGATGTGAATAATCAGCCGCAATGATTCTTACCTTATGACCCAGCTTCATCCACTCTTTGGCAAGGTAATAAGGTCGGAACTCCATGCCCATGCTTATTGATCCTGCATAATGATTGATATATAGAATATTCATTCTGCTGTCCTTCTGTCTGTGCTATTTGATTACTGCTGCAACTGTCTTGAAGAGCAGTCCGAACTCCTTAACGAGTCCGAAATTCTTAATCTGGTCGAGGTTGTACTTCATCTTTGCAGGAAGCACCTCCTCGATATATGTTCTGTCTGCATCCTCTGCATTTGTAAGAAGCTCTGCTTCATCCTTATACATGATGCTTGCTTCTGATGTAACTCCTGCAGGAAGAAGCAGCGTCGCCATCATTTCGTCAGTATATTCAGCGACATACTTCGGAACCTCAGGTCTTGTTCCAACGAAAGTCATATCACCGAGGAAAATATTGAAGAGCTGTGGAAGCTCATCAAGTCTGTACTTTCGCAGAAACTCTCCTGATGGAGTGATTCTCGGATCGTTCTGACTTGTTATCTGCGCGCCCAGCTTATCTGCGTTTACAACCATTGTACGGAACTTGAAAATTCTGAACTCCTTTCCGTACTGTGTCACTCTTGTCTGTCTGAAGAAGTCAGGTCAGTTGTCGTCCTTGTTGATCTTATTTGCCACTCCTGCGAGAATTGGAGTAGAAGCGACAATCATCGCTGATGAAGCGATGACATCGAAGGCTCTCTTGGCAGCGAGCTCTGCTCGTTTTTTGTCAAGAGCCTCGTAATATGGCCTTACCGCCT
>JAGHUT010000048.1 GCA_018064645.1 Candidatus Crickella merdequi
GCACTGATAAGTGCTACATACTTAATCATGTCCTATAACCTCCTGATTGTAATGAAAAAGATGTTAAATAATTAATGATTTTACAAAAACAAAGAGCATTATATGCCCCTTGATATTTGACTAATTGAATACTGCAACAAGTGCCAGTGAAATTACAATGTAGATAATAGCAGCAACAGTAGTGATTCTGCTGAGAATTGCATCGTATCCTCTGCTCTTCTTCTTGCCGAAAAGCTGCTCTGCACCACCGGCAATTGAACCTGAAAGTCCATCACTGTTACTTGACTGCATAAGAATGCTTACTGTAAGGATAATACTTGAAACTAAAAGTATAACCATTAAAGCTGCATGCATTAGGTAACCTCCCATAGTGTTCAAAAACAAAATTAAAAAAACTTTTTTGTAATGTATCAAAAAAATACAATACTTACAAATATGTACTTTAACATAGAGAGAACTGACTGTCAACCTCGACAGCCCTTCTCTCTATGCACATTTTTGAGGACTTATTCAATTTCGTAAAATGTTACTACTTAACTGATTCTGCAGCGATTCTTGCCAGTTCAATGAAGCTGTCAGCTTTAAGGCTTGCACCTCCGATAAGTCCTCCATCGATGTTTTCTTTAGCAAGAAGCTCTGCTGCATTCTCTGGTTTCATGCTTCCGCCATAGAGAATCTGAATTCTCTCAGCAGACACATCATCGTAAAGACCTTCTATAATTCCTCTGATGAAGCCGCACATCATATCAGCTTCCTCTGGAGTTGCAGTCTTTCCTGTTCCGATTGCCCAGATTGGCTCATAAGCAATTACTATATTCTTAATATCAGTAATTGGAATTCCAGCAAGATCAAGATGAACCTGAACACCAACGTGAGTCAGATGTCCACCCATCCCTCTGACATTAAGAGGCTCACCTACACAAAGAATTGGAGTAATTCCCTTCGCAAGAAGTGCTTTGAGCTTGGCATTGACATCAGCATCAGTCTCCTTGAAGTACTCTCTTCTCTCTGAGTGTCCAACAATACAGTAATGGATATCCAGCTCGTCAAGCATATCGGCAGAAATCTCTCCTGTATATGCGCCTGATGGCATCTGATGAACATTCTGCGCACCTACTAGTATATCACTATCTTCAAAAGCATCTTTAAGTGCACCGATCTGTGTAAATGGAGCAAGGATAGCAAGATCAACATTATCCCCAGCTTCTATTCCTTTAACTTCCTCAGCAAAAGCAAGTGCCTCCGCTGTAGTCTTATTCATTTTCCAGTTTCCTGCAATAAGAATATCTCTCATTGATTAATCCCTACCTTCTATCTATATTATTTGCCGATGATTGCAATTCCAGGAAGAGTCTTACCCTCGAGGAATTCAAGGCTGGCACCGCCACCTGTTGAAACGTGAGTCATCTTGTCAGCAACTCCAAACTGTTCAACAGCTGCAGCTGAGTCGCCTCCGCCGATTACAGTTGTACCGTCATGAGCTGCAAGACACTCTGCAATTGCCTTTGTGCCGGCTTCAAAGCTTGGCATTTCAAATACTCCAACAGGACCATTCCAGATAACAGTCTTGCACTGACTGATTACTGAAGTGAAAAGTTCAATTGACTTTGGTCCGATATCAAGACCCATTCTGTCAACAGGAATCTCTGCTACATCGTAAACATCATTTGCTGCATCATTTGCAAAAGCATCAGCTGCAACTACATCAACAGGAAGAATGATCTCTACGCCATTGGCAGCTGCTTTTTCTTTAATCTGTCCGATGAGCTTGAAGCCCTCTTCATCGAAGAGTGATGTTCCAATTGAGTAACCCTCAGCCTTAAGGAATGTATATACCATTCCTCCTCCAACAATAATCTTGTCAACCTTATCAAGGAGATTTACGATAAGAGGAAGCTTATCTGCCACCTTAGCACCACCCATAATAGCGCAAAGTGGTCTCTCAGGGCTGTCAACAGCAGCACCGAGGAACTTAAGTTCTTTCTCAATAAGGAAACCGGCTACAGCAGGAATGTAATCAGCAATGCCTGTTGTTGAAGCATGGGCTCTGTGAGCTGTACCAAAAGCCTCCTGTACGAATACATCACCTAACTCTGACAGTTCTTTTGCAAAAGCAGGATCGTTATCAGTCTCTTCGTTTCTGTATCTTACATTCTCAATGAGCATAACCTCGGATGGATTAAGAGCCTTTGCAGCTTCTTTTACTGACTCATCAACTACAACATCTGAAGGACAGAACTTAACATCTGCATTGATAAGCTGGCTGAGTCTTGCTGCAACAGGTGCAAGGCTCATCTCAGGAACAGCCTTTCCCTTAGGACGTCCAAGATGCGACATAAGAACAATTGATGCACCCTGCTCCATAAGATATGTTATAGTAGGTACTGCTGCCTTAATTCTTGTATCATCTGTGATTACGCCATCCTTAAGAGGAACATTGAAATCACATCTCATAACGGCAGTCTTTCCTGCCCAATCGATATCTCTAACAGTCTTATTCATTGTGTAATCCTTTCAATCTATTCAATAAAACTTGCCGCACCACTTCTGCAGTGCGGCATCAAGTTCATTAATTAATTAATTAGCAGCATCTACAGCAGCCATGTGTCTGATGAGATGGAGCATCTGATTACAGTAACCATACTCATTATCATAATAAGCAACAATCTTGAAGAACTTCTCATTCAGCTGAATTCCCTGATTAGCATCAAATATTGAAGTGCAAGGCTCGCCGATAAAATCTGTTGTTACCAGTGGATCCTCAACGTATCTGATAATACCCTTCATCTCTCCAAGAGCAGCTTCCTTAACCTTCTGCTCGATAGCCTCGATTGAAGTTGGCTCTTTAGTCATAATGTTAAGGTCAATTACTGATACATCAGCAGTTGGAACTCTGTAAGAGATACCTGTCATCTTGCCTGCAATCTCTGGAATAACAAGACCTACGGCCTTTGCAGCACCAGTAGTTGTTGGAATAATGTTGCCAAATACTGATCTACCGATTCTCCAGTCCTTATTATTTCTATCATCAACTACGTTCTGCTTAGCTGTTGCGGAGTGGATAGTTGACATAAGACCCTGCTCGATTCCCCAGTTATCGTTGATAACCTTGCAGAGAGGAGCAAGACAGTTAGTTGTACATGAAGCGTTTGACACTACGTCATATTCGCTCTTGTACTCGTTGTGGTTAACTCCATATACAAAAGTTGGAGTACCCTTATCCTTAGCTGGTGCGGAGATAATAACCTTCTTAGCACCTGCATCAAGATGCGCCTGAGCCTTCTCAGTTGTATTATATGCGCCAGTTCCCTCAATAATGTAGTCTGCACCGATCTCGCCCCAAGGTGCATCCTTTGCATCATTGTTGAAGAATACTGGAATCTTCTTACCGTCTACGATAAGACCATTCTCATAAGTCTCTACCCTTGCTGGAAATGGACCGAAAGTACTGTCATACTTCAGGAGATATGCAACATAGTCGATATCAGCATTACGCCAGTTGATACCTACAATCTCAATATCCTCCATCTGAAGAGCTGCTCTCATAACAACTCTTGAAATTCTTCCGAAACCATTGATTCCGACTCTAATCATTTCTGATCCTCCTTGATTATCACAAAAGCCGCAAAGCGACAATTTACTATATGATTAGTTTATCATTTGTTTACTATTCAATTCAAGACATATATGACCAATTGGACAATTCTGACAGTCAGGTTTCTTGGCGCTGCAGCATCTTCTACCATGGAAAATAAGCAGATGATGTGCTCTTGTCCATTTATCATCAGGAAGGATATTCATAAGGTCGTTCTCTGTTTCGAGGACATCTCCTGAATCCGCAAGGCCAATTCTGTTGGATACCCTGAAAACATGAGTATCTACAGCGATACGCTGCTCTCCGAAGGCTTCTGCAAGTAATACATTGGCTGTTTTGCGTCCTACACCAGGCAGCTTAACAAGCTCATTGAAATTCCCTGGCACTTCTCCATCATATTTGTCCACAATCATCTTAGACAGTGCAACAATATTCTTTGCTTTATTCTTATATAGACCAATCTTCCTTATATACTCTTCAACATCAGGCAGTTCAGCTGCTGCTAGATCCTTTGGCTCAGGATACCGCTCAAATAAAGCTGGCGTAACCTTGTTTACTGCAACATCTGTTGTCTGAGCTGACAGAACAACAGATATAAGAAGATGATAAACATTATCGTAATCAAGAGCACAGCCCGCATCCGGATATGCTTCATCCAGCTTGTTAAGAACTTCCAGTGTCTCTTCTCTTGTAATTAATCTTTTATCCATAGCATTAACCTCCACATATATAATAATACATACAGATATAATAAAAATATGATTTTTTCGACAAAAATCTAATAGGTATACCGTTGAC
>JAGHUT010000038.1 GCA_018064645.1 Candidatus Crickella merdequi
CAAACCTTCACTATTGTAACAGAGGTTTTTTTATACATAAACTAAAGTAACTTTACCTACCCCTGGTAGAACCAGGGGTTTAATCTAGCTAAAGCGCCAAAAACACCCTCGATTCCAAGGGTTGGAATCGAGGGTGTAGTGTGGATGTAATCCGAGTCGAGCTCACCTTGAACCCGATAATTTCAAGATTTTCCATTCACAGCGAGGAAGCAAGCACTCGAGGAGCGGAGCGTACACTTGGTACGTGTTCTCGAGAGAGATTGTCGACCGAGAGCAATGGTTCCTTCTTTGCGGCAAAGCCGTTTTCTATTGGAACCATTAGCATCCTTTTTTCGCAGCTGACAAAGCTTTTCCAACATTAATTGCGCCGTAGATTGCACCCAGTCGAGCTTCGCCCCAGTCTCGCTCTCTTGGGCAATCCTGGCGGGGGACCTTCCATCAATTTGCGAGGCGCAATAAAAAACCTCCGACATAAGTCGGAGGTTTTGATTTGCTTTCGCAAATTGGGATAGGTCTCCCTAACGCTTTGAGAACTGTGAAGCTCTTCTAGCCTTCTTCAGACCTGGCTTCTTTCTCTCCTTCATTCTTGAGTCTCTTGTAAGGAATCCAGCAGCCTTAAGTACTGGTCTGTAAGCCTCTGCGTCGATCTCGCAAAGTGCTCTTGAGATTCCGTGTCTGAGAGCTCCAGCCTGACCTGTGAATCCGCCACCATTTACTGTAGCGATTACATCGTACTGACCCATTGTTCCAGTAACGTCCATAGGTCTCTTAACCTCGTTCTTTACCAGCTCCTTGCCGCCAAAGTACTCGTCGAGATCTCTCTTGTTGATTACGATTCTTCCTGTTCCAGGGATTAATCTAACTCTTGCAACTGAAGACTTTCTTCTACCTGTTGCCTGATACATTGTCTTAGCCATTTATTAGTTCCTCCCTTCTTAGAATGTCCACTCTTCAGGCTTCTGTGCAGCATGTGGATGCTCAGCTCCTGCATACACCTTAAGCTTCTTATACATCTGTCTTCCGAGTCTGCCCTTAGGCATCATACCCTTAACAGCGTGACGGATAATCTCCTCTGGCTTCTTAGCTCTCATCTCCTTGAGTGATGTCTCTCTGAGACCGCCTGGATAACCTGTGTGTCTAACGTAGATCTTATCCTCTTCCTTCTTGCCTGTTACGTGAACCTTCTCAGCGTTGATTACGATTACATAGTCACCGCAGTCAATGTGAGGTGTGTAAATAGGCTTCTTCTTTCCTCTCAGGATTGCAGCTGTCTCAGCAGCGAGCTTACCGAGAGTCTTTCCCTCTGCATCGATTACATACCACTTATGCTCAATCTCTGCAGGCTTAGCAATGTAAGACTTCATTTGTTTAATTCCTTTCTACCTACTCTGTTCCCTTGCGGGAGCTCTTTCGGTCTGCCTACTTGGATATCTTCGATATCTTGGTTCGGCATAACTATAATAACTAGCGTCGGAGTTACCGGGCCAAGCCCTGCTCCTTCATGCGGTGGATTACCGCAGTACCCCATTCAAAACGCATGCTCAAAGATTATATTCTTGTAAGCGTGTGAAGTCAAGGGGTTCGGGGGATTTTTTGTAGTGAAATTCTCCTACTTAACCGAATACAAATCCTTGAAATGAATCTCCACTCCATTGATCACAAGAACACGTCTGCCTTTGTTGATTCCGTCTACGGAACCCCTGACAGTAATGTACTCTCCATTCTGATAATATGTTACTTCAACAGTGTCGCCGATATACATCTCTGCAAGCTTCTCATTTATGTGCTCTGCCGCATCATCCAGCAGTTCTGCACGAGCCTTCCTGACATGCTCGCGCTCCTTCCTTGCCAGCGCCGCATCCAGGCCGCCCACAGCAGCGAAAGGTGCAAACTGCTTGGCGCGCTCAGATATAGGCATCCTGCCTCTTGGTTTGCTCACTTCCTGTGTCCTCCTATCTGATTATTGCGCTGTCTTGCCGTTGCGGCATCTTCCAGATCAAGCGCCTTGAACATGGCATTCTTGCCGAACTTCTTCTTAATGTCGTTGACCGTCTTCTGAACAGTCTCATCCTTCTCCCTGTTCTCGTCCATATCGAAAAGGGAGATTTGTCTTACGCCTTTATCTTCAGTAACATTATTACAGTTCACATACATTCGTCTTACTGGAATGTTAGGATTAACAACACGATTATAAGCTTTGACAACTTCCGGAATGATTACAGAGGCAACGTTGGTCGGCACAGTCAGTGGCACGCTTGCTCGCTCCATCTGCAAGTTGTATGAATTGGAATATCCAACCATTATTGTCAGCGACTTTGCTACCAGATTGCGTGAAGTCATATCAAGACAAAGCGCATCCGTCATCTCCTTGATGACAAGCTTCGCTTCCTCGAAAGTATAATCTCTCATCAGAACCTGCCCGCTTGAAAGAGAGTTGGTCCTTGGCTTGTATGCCTTGATATCGGCAATTGTTGTCGGTTCTCTTCCCCAGGAATGATCAATCAGAAGTTCCGCATCGATTCCAAATATCTTATATAATACTTCTTCGTCAGCTCGCGCGATTGCTCCCATAGTATCGATGCCAATTCTTGCAAGTCGGCGCGCTGTTCCAGGCCCTATTCTCCAGAAATCTGTCAGTGGCTTATGATCCCACAGTGTGTTGATGTATGCGTTCTCATCCAGATATCCTATAAAATCCGGCGAATGCTTCGCCGTTATATCCAGCGCAATCTTCGCCAGATACATATTGGTTCCTATGCCGCAGGTTGCTCTTACTCCAACTCGCTCGCGGACCTCCTTCATAAGGAAAAGAGCCATCTCGCGAGGCGTGAATCCATATCGCTTCAGATATGCTGTCACATCAAGAAAAACCTCATCAATGGAATACACGTGCATGTCCTCTGCAGCGATATAATCCAGATAGACACCGTAAATCTCTGCAGCATAATCCACGTAAAGCTGCATCCTTGGCACTGCCATTATATATTCAAGATGCTTGGGAATCTCAAAGACCCTGCATCTGTTCTTAACACCCTTTGCCTTGAGAGAAGGTGATACTGCAAGACAGATGGTCTTGTCACTTCGCTCCGGGTCCGCAACGACCAGGTCTGTCGTCATCGGATCAAGGCCTCTCTCAACGCACTCTACGGAGGCATAGAAGGACTTCAGGTCTATGCACAAATATACTCTATTCTCAGCCATCCTTCTTCCTCCTTTCTCT
>JAGHUT010000088.1 GCA_018064645.1 Candidatus Crickella merdequi
TTCCATGACAACTCAATGCTTTTATAGGCCTTTCATTGTAAGTCCCACTCTCTGCTTAGCTTTATCTATGGAGATAATCTTAACTTTTACCGTATCACCTACAGCAACGACATCCATAGGATGCTTGATATACTTATCACTTAACTGAGAAATATGAACAAGGCCATCATGTTTAACACCTATATCGACAAAAGCGCCAAAGTCTACAACATTTCTAACGGTTCCCGTCAGTTCCATGCCCTCTTCAAGATCCTCGAAGCTTCTTACATCATTTCTGAATACTACCTGCGGTGCATCCTCTCTCGGGTCTCTTGCTGGTTTTCTAATCTCAGCAATGATGTCTTTAAGAGTAAGGGCTCCCACACCAAGCTCCTCTGCAAGTTGGCTGACACTGAGTCTGCCTCCCATTGCCTTGCCAAGTCTGGCTTCAATATCTGATACTCCTCCCGTGAGTTCACTCATCTTCAAGCCTGCCTTCTCAATAACCTTCTCTGCAACCTCATATGATTCAGGATGAACAGATGTGTTATCAAGCGGGTTCCTGCCGCCTGCAATCCTGAGGAATCCTGCGCACTGTGTATATGCTTTAGGACCAAGCTTGGCAACCTTGAGAAGTTCTCTTCTATCTGTAAAAGTTCCTTTCTCTTCCCTGTAGGCAACGATATTCTTTGCAATTCCCATGTTGATTCCCGAAATATAGGAAAGGAGTGATGGGCTTGCAGTATTTAAATCTACTCCTACGCTGTTAACACAGTCCTCAACAACATTGCCGAGGGTGTGTTCAAGCTTGCCCTGATTCATATCATGCTGATACTGTCCAACACCGATGCTCTTAGGATCAATCTTAACAAGTTCCGCAAGAGGATCCTGCAGTCTGCGACCAAGGGACATGGCGCCTCTTGTAGTTACATCAAGTTCAGGATACTCTTCGCTCGCGAGCTTTGAAGCCGAGTAAACAGAAGCACCTGCCTCATTTACAATTGTATATCTGAGTTCAAGACCGCTCTCCCTGATGAAATCAGCAACAACCTCTTCCGTCTCTCTGGAACCGGTTCCGTTACCTATAACGATTGTATTAATTGCGTGTTTTCTCGCCAGCTTAAAAAGTGTATTCTTTGTTCCGATGATATCTTCTCTCGGCTTTGTTGGATAGATTGTTGTGTATTCGAGAAGCTTACCTGTCTCATCGAGAACAGCAACCTTACATCCTGTTCTGTAGCCAGGGTCTATGCTTATAATTCTTGCGCCTTTAACAGGCTGCGCCATAAGAAGATTCCTTGTATTCTCTCCAAAAATCTTTATTGCTTCTTCTTCAGCTCTCTCTGTAAGAGCAGCCCTTACTTCTCTCTCTACAGATGGTGCAATAAGTCTCTTGTATGCATCTGTTACTGTTGCAGCCATAAGGTCTTCATAAATACTTCCCTTGCGTGAAATATATTTCCTTGAAATCGCTCTCTCCATAGCCTCAACATCAGTTACAACCTTAACATTAAGGAACTTCTCCTTCTCGCCTCTGTTAACAGCGAGAATTCTGTGGTTAGGAATCTTAGCAACACCCTCAGAGGCTTCGTAGTACATCTCATATGGAGACTCTGCTTTCGGATCTGCAGCCTTTGTCTCCAGAACAGCACTTCTCATAGTGCGTTCTCTAATCTCTCCTATAAGGTCTGCATCATCAGAAATCATCTCAGCAATGATGTCGCATGCACCTGCAAGAGCCGCCTCAGCATCAGGAACCTCCTTCTCAGGATTCACATATGCTGCAGCAATTGCAAGAGGGTCTCCATTCCTGTCTTTCTGTGAAAGGATAATCTCTGCAAGTGGTTCAAGGCCTCTTTCCTTTGCTTTCGATGCTCTTGTTGCACGCTTCTTCTTATATGGCTTATAGATATCCTCCACTCTCTGAAGAACCTCCGCCTTAGCAATCTCTGCTTCTATCTCTGGTGTAAGCTTACCCTGCTCATCAATAAGTCTAAGCACTTCTGCTTTTCTCTCATCCAGAGCTCTCATATATTTGAGGCGATCATCAAGAGTTCTCAGCACCTCATCACTGAGCCCTCCTGTTATTTCTTTTCTGTATCTGGAGATAAATGGAATTGTATTTCCTTCATCGATAAGACCAATAGTTCTCTCAACCTGCTCTGCTTTAAGACCAAGCTCGGCAGCAAGTCTTCTGCTTATATTCATTTCGCTCATTAATAATCTCTCTTTCGTAATTCTGAGCTTTAAGTGTAACAGTTTTTTCTGAAGAAATCACGGCTTATTTATCGTTCATTTCTTCAAAATATGTTAGAATACTCCTATTGGGGAGAAACGAGGAAAAAAATGTTAGAACTAAAGAACATTACCAAAGTATACAAGACTGAAGCTGAAGAGGTTCAGGCACTCAAAGGTATAGATATTGCTTTCCGAAAGAGTGAATTTGTTTCCATTCTCGGCTCATCGGGATGCGGCAAGACCACCCTTCTTAATATAATGGGCGGACTTGATCAATACACAAGCGGAGATCTTGTTATCGGCGGAGTAAGTACCAAAGAATATAAAGATGCCGACTGGGATGCTTACAGGAATCATTCCATAGGCTTCGTCTTCCAGACATATAATCTGATTCCGCACCAGACAGTATTGGCAAATGTTGAACTTGCACTTACTCTTTCAGGCATATCGGCAGAAGAAGGACGAAAGCGTGCAACTGCTGCCCTTGAGGAGGTAGGTCTTGGTGACCAGCTTCACAAGAAGCCAAGCCAGATGTCCGGAGGACAGATGCAGAGAGTTGCCATTGCAAGAGCTCTTGTCAATGATCCTGAGATTCTTCTTGCAGATGAGCCTACAGGAGCTCTTGATACTGAGACAAGTGTTCAGATTATGGACCTTCTCAAGAAGATTGCTGACAACAGGCTTGTAATCATGGTTACTCACAACCCGGATCTGGCCAAAGAATATTCAACAAGAATCATCAGACTATCAGATGGACTGGTAATAGACGACAGCAATCCATATACTGCAGAGCCTATAGAGCCTGACGCAAGCAAAGCAGGACTTAAGAATAAATCAATGTCAATGAAAACGGCACTGGGCCTCTCACTGAACAACCTGATGACAAAGAAGGCAAGAACGCTTCTTACCAGCTTTGCCGGCAGTATAGGAATCATTGGAATTGCACTTATTCTTTCTGTATCTGCAGGTTTCCAGAACTATATTGACAAAATAGAGAACGACTCACTGACATCCTACCCTCTTATCATTCAGTCAGAGTCGGCTGATATGACTGCAATGCTCACAGCCTTCGCTGAAGTAGCAGAAACCGGAGATGATGTCAGAGACAAAGGCAAGATTGCAGAGCAGCAGTTCATGGCTCAGATGTTTGCAAATATAGGAACAAACGACCTTGAATCATTCAATGCATATATGAATGATAACATGAGCCAGATTGAGGAAGATTTCAACGCAATTTCATATACATATGGAGTTACTCCTCAGATATATTCGACAGACTTCAAGTATGGAGTGCTTCAGGTCAGCCCAAGCTCGATGATGGATTCTACAATGTCTGCAATGTCATCATCATATTCTACAATTTCCAACACTGATATTTTCTTCGAAATATCAAATAACAAGGAGACTGTTGAATCGCAATATGAAGTGCTTGCAGGTAAGTGGCCTGAGAAGTACAACGAACTTGTTCTCGTACTTCAGGATGACTCGCACCTGAATGACTATATGGCATACTGCCTTGGACTCAGAGATCCGGAAGAGCTCAAAAAAATGATTACTGAGCTTATGCAGGGCAATGAGGTCAAGTCAACCAACAAGCCACTTGAATGGACCTATGACGATTTTCTCGATATGGAATTTGCGCTTGTTGATTCTGCAGACAAGTACCGTTATAACAGCGGATACAACCTCTGGGAGGACATGTCAGACAACGAGGCTTACATGAAGGACCTGATTAACAAGGGTGACAAGCTGAAGATTACATGTATCGTATGTCCTAACAAAGACAATGCTGCCGGTTCTGCTAACAACGGCATCGGATATCTGCCTTCACTGACAAAGCATATTATTGATGCTTCTAAGGACAAGGAGATTGTCAAGCAGCAGCTTTCCAACAATAAGCGCGATGTGTTCAGCGGCAAGACCTTTGAGGATCTTCAGAACAATAATGACTCAGCCCTTGGATTCGGGGATATGATTTCTGTAGATGCGGGCAAGCTGTCAAGCGCTCTTGGAGTCAATATATCTGAAGAAGATATATCTAATATAGCTAAGAGATATTCAACTGATATTTCTGACAAGATTACAGCAGATTCATCCAAGTATGAGACTGCTATGAACGAACAGCTTAAGAAGCTCTGCACAGATGTAGTAACAAAGCTTACGGAAGCATGTAAACCTGATGAGGATGGCAACATTACTTTTACAGAAAGCGATGTTCAGTCTGCACTTGCCAAGGTTCTCGGCGGCAGCGAATTCACCGATGCTATGACAGAGCTGTCTGATGCTACAGGCGGAGAGCTTCCGGCAGATGCTTTTGCACAGATGTTCAATCCTGTTCTGTCAGGATATGGAGCTGTTCTTGGAAGTATGGCAGGAGCAAAAATACCTGCAGCTGCCTTGTCTGCAACTGCAGGTGCGTATGTATCAGCACCACAGATGCAGGACAGTCTTAAGAAGCTTGCTCAGACAGTAACCGAAGCAGTCATGAAAAAGACCATTCTTACTGATGTAGGTGCACTCACAATGGAGATTACAACTGAGATGGCTCAGGCCTTCCATGTAGATCCTGCCGGAATTGCTTCAGCCTTCAGCTTCAACATGAGCGAAGAAGAGCTTACAAGCTTGATGCAGGCATTCATGTCCGGCAACCAGGCTACAAGCTATGACGGCAACCTCCGCAAGCTTGGATATGCAGAGTATGACAAGCCGACATCAATCGCATTCTATCTTAAAGATTTTGATGCAAAGGAAGATTTCATCGACTTCATTCACAACTATAACGATAAGATGGAAGATGCAGGCAAGGATGATCAGGTTATCAGCTACACCGATGTTACAGGTGTAATGATGTCTTCCATGAAGACAATCACCAACAGCGTAAGTTATGTACTCATTGCTTTTGTAGCGATTTCACTGATTGTATCTTCAATTATGATTGGTGTTATTACCTATATCTCGGTTCTCGAAAGGACTAAGGAGATTGGAATCCTGAGGGCTATCGGCGCATCAAAGAAAGACATCTCAAGAGTATTCAACTCTGAGACTATTATCATCGGACTTTGTGCCGGCGTAATAGGAATTGTAACAAGCCTGCTGCTTCTCATTCCAATCAATGCAATACTTCTGCACCTTACTAATGTTGCAGCCCTTAAGGCTAAGCTTCCTGTAATCGGAGGAATCGTGCTGATTGCAATCAGCGTGCTCCTTACTTACATTGCAGGACTTCTCCCTTCAGGAATGGCTGCAAAGAAAGATCCTGTAGAAGCACTTAGAACAGAGTAACAATTAAAGCATAGAAAAATCCCGCTTCAATGAAGCGGGATTTTTGTTGCAGTTAAAACAAAAGACACCTTTATCAGGTGTCTTTTGACTGCTATTTCTCCAGAAGTTCCGGATGTGTCAGATATTTCTTCATTCTGTTGAAGGAGCTTGTCAGGTAGTA
>JAGHUT010000019.1 GCA_018064645.1 Candidatus Crickella merdequi
TATTTTATATAACATTTACTGGGGTGTTTTGCAATATTTTTATCGCATTTTATAAAATGCGAGCCGCATAATATATTCTATGGCTCGCATTTCTCATATACCGGATTTACTTTTAATCAGGTTTTGTTAAAATATAAAGGGATATAATATAACGAAAAAGGTATTGGGAAGGGTTTATATTATGAGTAAATATTCAACACTTACGGAAAAGATCTATACAGAACTTTGTGACGACATTGCTTGCCACAGATTTGAAAGCGGCCAGATACTTACACTGAATATGCTTCGTGAGAGATTTGATACAAGCCATACGCCTGTCAGAGAAGCTCTCAACAGACTCATTTCAGATGGCCTCGTGGAATATACTGCCAACAAGGGAATTCGTGTGCGCGTTTATTCAGAGAAAGAAATCAAGGAAATGTTTGAATTTGCTGCAGAGCTCGAAGTTACAGCTGTACGTATATGCAGTTACTCTTTTTCAATGGCCCCTCTTAAAGCAGACCTGCGCGCGCTGATTGAAGAAGAGCGAGTAGCCCTGGAAAATGACGATTACGACGCATGGTTTGCCGCCGCAGATGTTTTTCACACAAATTTCTACAAATACGCCGATAACAACTTCCTTAAGGAAGCTTCAGATAAAGTCGGAGCAAATATTAATACCCTGTCATCGTATTATTCATCGCACGATACATTCAGGGATATTTTTAAAAGACAGGAGCAGATCTGTATTGCAATTGAGGACAACAATTATGATCTCGCCGCAGATTTAATACGCGCACATTTCCAGTTCTCCCTGTACAACACATTGAAAGGATACTTCATCAAATAACAACTCAGAATATCGTTTATACAGGGTTATAGGACAAAAAAACGACTATAGACCTTTCGGCCTATAGTCGTATGTTGTAAAGATTCTTTACTTGTTCTTCTGCTCCTTAATCAGCATCTCTTCGATCTTGCGTCTGCAGACTGGGTCGAGTTCATCAGTCTTTCCCTTAAAGAAATCTACGATTGTGTCGTATCTTACACCTGTCTTGAATGCAATCTTCCAATCTACGATCTCAAGCTGCTCCTTAATTCTGCGCATTTCCTGATTATCCATTATTTGATTCTCCTTGCTGTACATTCTCACCTGAATCCTCAATTTCAATCTGCTTGATATTCATCTCGTTACCTTTGAGCAGCCAGGTCTTCTCGCTGCCGCAGTGAGGACAGGTTTTTCCATACTTTACAGTTGAATAAGTTATTTTGCAGTCATCGCACCAGGTTACTGCCGGTATCTCTTCACATATGAGCTTAGTACCCTCCAGCATTGAATGCTTCTTTGTATACCAGTCCCAGTAATCGTAAAGATAAGCAGAAACTATACCTGATACCTCTCCGAATTCAAGAGTAACAGAAACAACTTTGTTTACTTTCTGCTCCTCCGCAATTCGGTTTACTTCTTTAACTACGTAATTAACAAGCCCTAATTCGTGCATGCTTTGTCCTTTCCCTTGATATTGCAGACACGATTATTTGCCTGCAATCTTCTTCTTAACAATCTTGAAGGTTCTCTTAGGAAGATTCTTACCGATTCCAACGAACTTCTGCTCTGCAGGAATCATCTTTGAATACTCATCGCCTAAAGATCTTGTTAAGTGGATAGCATCAAACTTACACTGTACAGTACACATTCCGCAACCGATACACTTGTTTGTATCAACTACGCTTCGACCACAGCTGAGACATCTTGAAGCCTCTGACTTAATCTGCTCCTCTGTGAATACCATGCGCTCATCGCTCATTGTGCAAACCTTGCTCTTATCGATACCCTTTACGGCACGTGGTGGCTTGCGGTAATCCTCTGGTGGAACTACGATATTCTCCTTGTCAAGAGGTGTGAAGTGTCTTGTGTTACGGTGAATAATAAGTGACTGTCCCTCGTTAACAAATCTGTGGAGTGATACAGCACCTTCTCTTCCAAGAGCAAGTGCATCTACTACGAACTTCTGTCCTGATACGATATCTCCACCAGCGAAAATGTCTGGCTCATCTGTCTGAAGTGTTACAGGGTCAGCAATTACAAGGCCTCTTGCATTCAGCTGAACATTTGTACCCTCGAGGAGTGTTCCCCACTCTGGCTTCTGTCCGATGCTGAAGAGAACTGTTGTGCAGTCTTCACTTACTGTCTGTGCATCATCAAACTGAGGATCGAATCTTCCCTCAGCATTCTTTACGCTGAGACACTTGCGGAAGCTGATTCCAGCAACCTTTCCGTTCTCAACCTTGATCTCTGTCTGTCCCCAGCCGTCGTGAATCTCAACGCCGTCTGCCTTACAGAGTTCCTGATCCTCTTCGCCCATTGGCATCTCATCATATGACTCAAGGCAGTAGAGCTTAACACTCTTAGCGCCCTGACGGATTGCTGTACGAGCAACGTCTGCTCCGATGTTACCTCCACCGATTACAACAACATTGCCTGAAAGCTTCTTAGCCTTGCCGAGTGTAACCTGACGAACATAGTCAACACCGCCCATAACGCCCTTAGCGTCATCTCCTGGGATTCCAAGCTTTCCTGCGCTCTGGAGTCCGATTCCAAGGAAGAAGCCCTGGAAACCTTCCTCACGAAGCTGCTGGATAGTAATATCCTTACCAACCTCAACGCCGCATCTGAACTCAACACCCATCTCCTTGAGAATATCGATCTCAGCATTTACAACATCCTTCTCAAGTCTGAAGTTAGGAATACCGAGTGTCATCATTCCGCCTGGAACAGGATTCTTCTCGAATACTACTGGGTAGTATCCCTCAATTGCCAGGAAGTATGCACATGCAAGTCCTGCAGGACCTGAACCGATAATTGCAATCTTCTGGTCAAAATGCTCTCTTGTAGTTGATACCATTGGTGGAACATATCTGTGCTCAGCCTCAAGATCCTTAGCAGCGATGAACTGCTTGATGTCGTCGATAGCAAGAGCCTCATCAATTGTTCCTCTTGTACACTCATCCTCGCAGTACTTACGGCAGATTGATCCGCAAACTGCAGGGAATGGATTATCCTTCTTAATGAGCTCGAGAGCTTCTCTGTAATTACCCTCGCTAGCCTTCTTAATATATCCCTGAATAGCAATGTGAAGTGGGCAGGCAGCCTTACAAGGAGCTGTACCTGTAGGCCATGTCTGAATAACACCGTTCTCGTTACGGTAGTTCCAGTTCCACTTATCCTCGCCCCATACTGTATCATCAGGAAGCTCCTGCTTAGGATACTGGATTGGACCATCCTTTGTGCAAAGCTTCTGTCCAAGTCTTACAGCACCTGCAGGGCAAACCTCTACACACTTACCGCAGGCAACGCACTTCTCAGCGTCTACCTCTGATGTGTATGGTGATCTTGACATGTTAGGTGTGTTGAAGAGCTGTGATGTTCTCAGTGCGTTACAGATACCTACTGCGCAGTTGCAGATACCGAAGACCTTATCTTCTCCGTCAATATTTGTAACCTGGTGAACGTATCCCTTCTCTTCAGCCTTCTCGAAGATTTCCATTGCCTCTTCGTATGTGATATCGTGTCCCATTCCTGTCTCACGGCAGTAATCAGCGAAATCACCTACACCGATGCACCAGAACTGCTCGATATCTCCAGAACCCTCACCACGGATACGCTGCTGCTTACGGCATGAGCATACACCTACTCCGATGTGTCCCTCATACTTCTTCAGCCAGTGTGAAAGATGCTCTACATCAAGAGACTCTGACTCTGCTGGAATAGCCTTCTCTACAGGAATAACATGCATTCCGATTCCTGATCCACCAGGAGGAACCAGATGTGTAATACCTGCAAGTGGCAGATATGTCATTCTCTCAAAGAAATCAGCAACCTTTGGTGTCTCTGGTGCGATTTCCGGTCTCATTACCATAATCTCGGCACTTCCTGGAACGAACATGTCAAGAACCCAACGTCTCTCATGGTTAGGATTCTTTCCATCAAGATTCTCATTGTGCCACTCTACGATACTGAACTGGCAGAGTGCCTCAAGAACCTTCTCAAGGTGTGCATCTTCAAAGCCGCTAAGCTTCTTAAGCTGTGCAAAAGTCTTTGGTTTACGCTTACCCATCTTGAGAGCTACATCAAGACAATCGTCTGCAATCTGGCGTCCGTATCTTCTCTCTACATACTGATATCCACAATCGATACCCCAGTACTCAGGCGCATCAACAGACATCTTTTCAAGACCAAGCAGAATTTCCTTACGGTCTGTAATAATCTTGCCAAGCTTGAATATTTTTTCATCACGAGTCATATTCTTAGCCATTTTTCCCTCCAAAACTTCTCCTTTTGATTAAAAATAATAAATCAATTGTTTGAAAAAATTTTATCAATGGGTATAATCATTATATAGTTACAAAACATTAGCAAAGTGTCATATTGACACTTTTTGCACTAAATGTGTCAATATGTATATGATAAAGATGTTTTCAGGAGGAGAAATCAATTGTCCACAGAAACCACAAAAGTCACACTAATACAGTCTATGCTCCAGCTTGTCAAAAGCAGAAGGTTCTCAAAGATCACCGTTAACGACATCTGCGAGCTTTCCCACATAAGCAGGAAGACTTTCTACAGGCATTATTCTGACAAATACGATCTGCTTAATGATGTTTTCCTGGAATGCTTCTTCTCTAAAATTGATAGAAATTCCGATGACGACTTCTGGGATATTTTCAGTCAGATATGCGTTCATGTATACGCCGAGAAGGATTTCTTCTATCATGCACTGGAGGTTAAGGAGCAGAACGGATTCTGGGATGGAGTTCGAAATCTTCTGACACCGTATCTGATGAGGGAGGCCAAATCATCTGCAATATATGATGCAACAAAGGAGTTCTTTGTAAGAACTGAGATTGACCGCCTCTTCCTCATGATCGAGGACTGGGTCAAGAAAGAAACACCTCAGACAGCCAAAGAATTCTCAGAATATATTCGTGTCTGCTATTATATCTATGGAGTGTGGCACGCGCAGCTTGCCTCCAAACAGGAGCGTGCAGTCTTCACGTCTGAGATATATGAAGACATCGACAAATACCTGGCGAAGAATAATATTATGTAAAAATTCTCTTTTTTCCTGCAAATACAAAAGGCACCCCTTCGAGATGCCTTCTGTATTTGGCGGAGATGGAGGGATTTCGCTTTGCGGCCGACCTTCCTGCGCTCCAGCTTCGCGCCCCTCGCTGTCGCGTGGATAGGTCTGGCAACCCTACGGGTCCAAATCCTCTTTTTTCCTGCAAATACAAAAGGCACCCCTTCGGGATGCCTTCTGTATTTGGCGGAGATGGAGGGATTTGAACCCTCGCGCCGCTATTAACGACCTACTGGTATTCGAAGCCAGACCCTTCAGCCACTTGGGTACATCTCCATATTATCGCCGCCTCTTCAGCGGCGATTGTGATTATAACATACGACCTATTCTGATTCAAGGTCGGTGGATTCTCCAGTTCTGATAATATTGTCATCATTTGGAGCTACACTGCCTTTAGTTCTTTTGCGTTTACGCTGCTTAAACTTAAGTCTGAGAACATATACTAGAATTGCTACCAGAACTGCAGTTATAAGAATTGCAATTGCGCCTGTATTTGATATATACAGATTTGAAGTGAACCAGCCCTTCTTTACTGCTTTTTTTACATAGACCTTATGTGTTGCTGTCAGCTTACCATCAACGTAAACATCTGCCTTTCCAACACACTGACCTTTTTTGAGTGGAGCTTTGACTCCGTCTTTGAGAGTTGTCTTAACTTTGACTGAAGACTCACTGCCATCCTTAGGATATGCGTATGCGCGTTCCTTCACATATACTGGTATATGCGTTGTCACACCGCCTTTGATCCACAGCCTGTCCACTTCAGTTTTAGGCTTAGCTACTATGTATCCAGGAACCATATCGTGCGCGAGGGTTGTTACACGAGCCACATCCTTCGGTCTGTCTTCCTTGGTATCTGCAAAGAGTACCATTGTAAGACTCATATCTTTCTTGTAGTACTGGAGAACAACACTGCAGTCCTCCTCGTTCCAGTAACCTGTCTTACCACCGACAACTCCTGAATCAGGAACCTCAATAAGGGTTGTATGGTTGGTATATACTCTTTCCTTGCTCTTATTGGTAGCAGGAATCTTAACCTTCTTGCTGGCACAGATTCTGTGAATCGTCTCATCTGCGAGAACTTTGCGTCCAATTACAATATAATCTGCTGCAGTTGTATAATGACCTGATGCCTGCATTCCACTGGCATTGACGAAATGTGTTCCCTTGCAGCCCCACTCCTTTGCCTGCTCATTCATGAGCTCAGCAAAAGCACTCTCGCTGCCGGCAACTGTAATCGCTAGCATTCTTGCCGCATCGTTGCCTGACTCAACAAGCAGCCCCTGAAGAAGCTGCTTAACAGTAAGCACTTCACCTTCCTCAAGATCCATCTTCGATTCCTCAAGGTCTGCTTTGACACCTTTTACTGTTACCTTCTGGTCAAGAGGAAGATTCTTAACAACTATATAAGCTGTCATCAGCTTGGTTGTACTGTATGGATTAACACGAAGATCCGGATTCTTAGAATAAATAATCTTATTTAGATCTTCGCTGTATACTATTGCTGATTTGGCTGCGACTTCAGGTGTCACATCTTTCGTTCTGATTGAATCATAAGCAAACACTGATGAAGATGCGCCTGCAAGCATAACAAGAACAAGCAGCACTGATATAAGTGCTGCTTGGATTTTATTAAGAATAAATGAGTTACTCTTCAATCCAGCGTCCTTTCAATTAATCTTCAGCAGGTACCATTACCCAGATTGCCTGCTTCATTACTTCAAGCTTGACTGCCCCTGTCTCATAAAATTCACCATCTGCAACAAACTGCATCGTTGGTGCAGCCAGAGGCTCGAAGGTAATAACTTCAGCCTGTGCATATTTAGTTAATTCCTCAATTCCTGGAACCTCAAAAATCTGTCCAGACTTATACTTAGGAACAAGATGAATGAAATCTCTTCTTCTTATGTCGTTAACAATAAACAGCTCTCCCAGACCGTCATAAAGGTCAGCATAAGGACAGCTCTCGAAGCCTCCACCGCAGAAAGCTCCATTTCCAACTGTTGCAAGAAGCAGTGGTCCTGCATGAACCTCTCTGCCA
>JAGHUT010000066.1 GCA_018064645.1 Candidatus Crickella merdequi
GCCAAACCTTCACTATTGTAACAGAGGTTTTTTTATACATAAACTAAAGTAACTTTACCTACCCCTGGTAGAACCAGGGGTTTAATCTAGCTAAAGCGCCAGCAAGAAAAACCCCGTTCCGAAGAACGGGGTTTTGTCATATACCGATTATTCCAGACTAGGCCTCAGCCTCTGCCTTTGCAGCAGCTTCCTTAGCAGCCTGTGCAGCAGCCTTAGCCTTCTCAAGCTTAGCCTTGTTTGCTGCCTTGAACTTCTCAGCCTGTGCAGCTGTCAGTGTCTTGTATGTGTTGATTGCTCCTGTTGGGCACTCAACTACGCACATTCCGCAGCTCTTGCACTTCTCAACGTCGATTGTAGCCTTGTTGTCAGCAACCTCGATAGCGTTGAATGCACAAACCTTTGCGCACTTACCGCAACCGATACAACCGTTGTCGCAAGCTTTTCTTGTTACAGCACCCTTATCTGTGGATGAGCACAGAACGTGTACCTGATTCTTAAGTGGAACGAGGCTGATAATCTTCTGTGGGCAGTCTGATGCGCACTTACCGCAAGCAACGCAGTTTGATCTGTTTACTACAGCAACTCCGTTGATGATTCCGATAGCGTCGAAATCGCAGGCCTTAACGCAGTCTCCGAGACCGATACAACCGTACATACATGCATTAGGAGTTGTGAAGAAACCCTTCGCGCCCTTACATGACTGAAGACCCTGCCACTCAAGGATTGGCTTTGAAGCTCCGCATGTGCCGTTACACATAACCTGAGCAACCTGCTTCTCCATAGCGCCAGCGCTCTTTCCGAGAATTTCAGCGATTGCTGCAGCTGTAGCCTCTCCTCCTGGTGCACACTTTGTGCAAGGAAGATCAGGATTCTCTACAAGCTGTGAAGCGTAGTCTCCGCATCCTGCGAATCCGCAACCACCGCAGTTAGCTCCAGGAAGAGCTGCTGTGATAGCTGTAACTCTCTCGTCTACAGGAACGAAGAATACCTTTGATGCGATTACCAGCAGAAGTGAAGCTACAAGGCCGGCAACCATAACCATTACTACAGGTGTTACAATATTAGCCATTATCTCCCCTCCTTACTGGAACAGACCTGTGAAGCCCATGAATGAGAGAGAAAGGATTGTAGCACTGATGAGAACCATAGGTACACCCTTGAAAGGTGTTGGAACTCCGCTCTCGTCCCAAAGCTTCTCCTCACGTACGCCTGCAAAGAGTACCATGGCTACCATGTAACCAACGCCGGCACCTACAGCGTAAACGATGGACTGAAGGTATGTATAATCATAGTTGATAGCGTTAATAGTTGCACCGAGGATAGCGCAGTTAGTTGTGATAAGTGGGAGGAAGATTCCAAGAGCCTTCTGAAGAGCAGGCAGGAACTTCTTCATGAACATCTCAACGAACTGTACAAGTGATGCAATTACGAGGATGAATACTACAGTCTGCAGATATCCAATCTCGAACTTGTTGAGGAGCTGCTGAATCGGCCATGTTACAAGCTCAGCGATGAACATAACGAAGATTACAGCACCACCCATACCAACAGATGAACTCATCTTGTTGGATACTCCGAGGAATGAGCAAACTCCAAGGAACTGTGACAGCAGGAAGTTGTTAACCAGAACTACCGCCATAAAGATTACGATAAGATTTACCATTATGCTTCAGCTCCTTTCTTCTCAAGATATTCCTCGTTAGCCTCAGCAACGTTACATGAATTGTACATTGGGCAAACGCCGCAGCTGAAGCTCTTAGCCTTCAGAGCCTTACCCTTTGTTGCTGCATTAAGCAGAGCGATGAGGATTCCGTAAACGAAGAATCCACCAGGTGCAAGTCCGAAGAATCCAATTGTGAACTGCTCTGGAATGATTGTGATTCCGAGGAGAGTTCCAGCTCCGAAGAGCTCTCTGATAGCACCCATAGCTCCAAGAGCAAGAGTGAATCCAAGACCGATACCAATTCCATCAAGAGCAGAATCGATAACGTTGTTCTTGTTAGCAAATGCCTCAGCTCTTCCAAGGATTACGCAGTTTACTACGATCAGTGGAATAAAGAGTCCGAGTGAAGCATAAAGTGATGGAACGTAAGCCTGAAGTACGAACTGTACTACTGTTACGAAACCAGCAATGATTACGATATAGCAAGGAATTCTTACCTTATCTGGAATAACGTTTCTCAGGATTGAGATTACGATATTTGAGCAGATAAGTACTGCTGTTGCAGAAAGTCCCATACCTACACCGTTAGCTACTGATGATGATGTAGCAAGTGCCGGACAAGTTCCGAGCAGGAGAACGAGTACAGGGTTCTCCTTGATAATTCCATTCAGAAGGATGGCGAGCTTATTGTTTTTCTTTTCCATTAGACTACCTCCTCCTTACTGCATTGACTTATACTGCTCAAGTGCGCAGCATACAGCCTTGTGAACTGCACCTGATGAGATTGATGCTCCTGATACGTGGTTGATTGTTGAATCAGCCTTGATATCTGTGCTTCCGATCTCTGAGTAGCCCTTGTACTGTCCAAGGTGCTCAGGTGTCTGTGCCTTTGTACCAACTCCCGGTGTATCTGCGTGAGCTGTAATCTTAACAGCTGTTACAGCACCATCCTTGTCGATACCTACCATAGCTGTAAGAAGTCCACCGTATGAGTTTGACTGAACTGTTACTACCATTCCGCTTCCGTTGTCAGCAACGTAGCAGTCTGTAGCGAAAACTTTCTTTGGCTCAAGTGCAACGAGCTCTGCATCTGATTCTGTGAATTTACCCTCAGCATCAGCGAGAAGCTCTGTTCTAGCCTCATTTGCAGCCTTCATTGTATTCTCATCAATGATTGGCTTTGTGATTCCGTATACAAATGCGAGTGCAAATGTTACTACAAAGCAGATGATTACGAGTACAAGTACAGGCTTTACAAAATTGTGGTAAGCGTTGTCGTTATTTTTCATTCTTGCCACCTCCACAATAGTATTTGTAAGTAAAGTTGTTGATCAGTGGAACGCAGATGTTCATGAGGAGAATTGAGAATGATACTCCTTCTGGATATGAACCCCAGCATCTGATCAGCATTGTGATGAATCCGCAACCGATTCCGAAGATAAGCTGTCCCATTGGGAGCTTAGGTGTTGTTACATAGTCTGTAGCCATGAAGAATGCTCCGAGCATTACTCCGCCGGCACATACGTGCCAGAGACCCATCATGATTCCGCCACCCTGGATTGCACCGATTACGAAAACTGTTCCGATGAATGCACATGGAATGATTGGTGAAATAACCTTCTTCCAGATCAGGAATACTCCACCGATAAGAAGTGCAAGTGCACTAACCTCACCTGTTGATCCGCCAACGAAACCGAAGAACAGATCGCCAAGGCTTGCAAGATCTCCGCCGCCCTCAGCGAGTACGCCAAGAGGTGTAGGACCTGTTACAGCATCTGCAGTAGCAGCCATCTTAGGCAGTGGCCATGTTGACATTGCTGAAGCAAATGAGATGAACAGGAAGATTCTTGCTGCGATAGCAGGGTTTACGAAGTTCTTTCCAATTCCTCCGTAGAGCTGCTTAACGATTACGATTGCGAAGAATGCTCCAACTACAGCCATCCACAGTGGGAAGTTTGATGGAACGTTGAATGCAATCAGAAGACCTGTCAGTGCAGCTGAGAGATCGCCGATTGTCTGTCTCTTCTTTGTGATGATGTTGTAGAGCCACTCAAAGCCTACTGAAGCGATTACTGATACTGCGCAAAGGAGAAGAACTCTTGCTCCAAATACGTATGTACTTGCGATCAGTGAAGGCAGAAGTGCGAGCAGCACTGTTCCCATCAGTCTTGTTGTATCGTACTCCGAAACGATGTGTGGTGCGGAGGATACGATTAAGTTGTTATGAAATTTCTTATCCATATTACTTTGCTGATGCCTCCTTTACCAGTCCCTTAGCAAGCTTGTTGTAGAAGCTCAGAGGTCTTCTTGCAGGGCAGATGAATGAGCAGCTTCCGCACTCCATGCACTGCATTACCTTAAACTTCTCAAGCTTAACAACGTCTCTTCTCTGATAAGCCTCTGCATAGATCTGAGGAACAAGCTTGAATGGGCAAGCGTTCAGACAACGTCCGCAGTTGATGCAAGCTGTCTCTTCCTTAACCTCAGCCATTTCCTTGCTGAAGCAGAGGAGTGATCCAGTGTTCTTCATTGTGCATGACTCATCTGACTTAGTAGCTCTTCCCATCATAGGTCCACCCATGATGATCTTCTTAGGCTCCTTCTTATATCCGCCACAGTACTCAACTACATCTGCAATCTGAGTACCGATTGGAACGTAAACGTTCTTTGGATTTGCAACTGCATCTCCGTCAACAGTAATTCTTCTTCTTGTAAGAGGCATTCCTGTTCTGAAGTAGTTGCCGATAACACCGATTGTTGTTACGTTGTCAAGAATTACACCGAGCTGTGCAGGAAGTACACCTGCGTTCATTGTCTTACCTGTTACCTCATAGATAAGAACACGCTCAGCACCCTTAGGGTATCTTGACTGAAGCTTAACAACCTCAATGTTCTTAATGCCGTTCTGCTCGATCATTCTGTTCAGATTCTCGATAGCATCAGGCTTGTTCTCCTCAACACCAATGTAACCAACCTTGAGATCGAGGTAGTTCATGATAAGCTGCATTCCGTCAAGAACGTCCTGAGCATCCTCTACCATCTCTCTGTTGTCTCCTGTGATGAAAGGCTCGCACTCAGCAGCGTTAACTACGAGAGTATCGCACTCATCAACATTCTTAGGATTTAACTTAATGTGTGTTGGGAATGAAGCTCCTCCAAGTCCTACTACTCCGCAATCTCTTACGGCCTTAACGAACTCCTCAAAGCTGTTCACTACAGGAACCTTAACTTCTTCGCTAACTTCCTGCTTCTTGTCTGTCTCAATTACAATGAGAGTCTCAAAACCACCCATTGATCCACGTACCTGCTCAATATCCTTGACAGTACCGGATACACTTGAGTGAACGGGAGCGCTGACAAAAGCATCGGTATCACCGATTCTCTGTCCTACCTTTACGTAATCCCCTTTCTCAACAAGAGGCTTACAAGGCGCGCCAATGCTCTGCGACATGCAGATCTTAACCACATCTGGGATTGGCATCACTTCAGTCTCGCGACCGGCGGTATTCTTGTGATGCGGAACCAGAATGCTAGGTAAATGTTTCCCTTGGCTCATCCCTCTAGAAACCTTCCTTTCCGTATTTCTTTGCATAATAAAAACTACTCGCGAAACGCGACACACTATTATACCCTAAATTTTCACGCATTTGACACATTAATTTAGTTTTTCACAGAAAAATTGTATTTTTCTGCGCACATTTCCGTTTTTTAGTCGCTCTTTCCCTTGCAGTTACTGGCTTTTGTAAAAATTTATGATTTTTGGAAGGGCATCAAAAGAGGAGCTGCTATTCCAGCTCCCCTACAGTTACCTGTCCTTCGTCATCGACTCCCACCACGCTCTCTCTGTTAGACAGTGCGCGTGAAATGCATGTGATGGCTTCCATATTCATAATCTCTCCAGGGCAGACTACCGGGAATCCCGGCGGATAGATAATAACAGGGCTGTACATTACATGGCCCTCTGCCAGATAGAGAGGCTGTTTTGTTTTTTTCTTAGGAATCTCCGACACCTCAAGATCGAAATCGTAATTCTCGGAACGACGCTCAATAGGCTTGCCTATGCCGTATTTTCTGGATATCTGTTCAAGCGCCCTGAGAAGCTCGACATAGTCTCCCCGTCTGTTGCCCGCTCCTGTCATAAGCATTACATATTCGCCGTGAACCATCTCAATCCAGATGTTATTATAGCGAAGTTCACGTCCAAGCTTCTCTCCGCTCAGTCCAAGCTCTGCCATGCTGATATTGATTTTGGTCATATCAAGCATTTCGTGGGTAAAAATTCTGACGCCCGGAATTCTGTCGGCTCTTCTATAGAAGTAAATCAGGTCTTCTTTCCATCTGGCAACAACATCATCTGCCAGTCTTGACATAATCTTCTCATTGATATCAAGACTTCCCATCAGCAGATATGAAGGGCTTGTTGTCTGAACCATGTGAAGTATCTCCCTGACCTCTTCAGCATCCACCCTTGATGAGCAGATATTCAGAATGCCGGAGCCTGTATATGACAGAAGTGTCTTGTGAGTGCTGCACACCACAAGATCTGCTCCCAGATTCTCTGCAGCGCGCTTATGCTTCGCTGTTCTGTCAAAGAACTTGAGATGAGCTCCATGGGCTTCATCTACAATGAGAAGCATATTGTTATCGTGACATATGTCTGCAATCGACTCAATGTCTGAAAGGATTCCGTAATAGTTTGGGCTTGTAATAAGCACTGCACTTGCGTCAGGATTCTCATCAACTGCAGCTCTCACTTCTTCAGGCGATATATAAATCTGAAGACCCGAGTTCGGCTCGATCTCGGGTCTTAGGTAAACGGGAGTTATATCTCCAAGTCTCATCGCACTGAATGCAGAATGATGTGAATTACGACCGAGTATCAGTTTGCCGCCGCGAGGTACTGATGCCATAATTGATGCGATTATACCTGCGCTGGAACCGTTGACAAGAAGCTCTGTACTTTGTACCCCGTACAGTCTGGCATAGTTCTCTTTGACGCGAAGGATCGTTCCCCTCGGGTCGAAGAGATTATCTGCGCCGGGAATCTCCGTGACATCGTTGCCGACCATGTTTTTTACAAAATCGCCATAGCCGCACTGAACGAAGAGTTCCTCTCGTCCTTTGTGTCCCGGCATGTGAAATGATATTGGTTCACTATTCTTGTGTGATACAAGATATTCTGCAATCGTACTTGATTCTTTCATTATTTAATTACGTCTGTTCCCATGTAGCATCTGAGTGCCTCTGGAATTGTAACGCTTCCATCCTCATTCTGATAGTTCTCGAGAATTGCAGCAACTGTTCTTCCTACTGCAAGGCCTGATCCATTGAGTGTGTGAACAAACTCAGGCTTGTGCTCTTTGTCTCTCTTGAAACGGATATTGGCACGTCTAGCCTGATAGTCCTCGAAGTTGGAGCAGCTTGAAATCTCAACATATCTGCCGTAGCTTGGCATCCATACCTCGATGTCATAAGTCATAGCTGCTGAGAATCCAAGGTCTCCTGCGCTGAGTCTTACTACTCTGTAAGGAATTCCAAGTCTCTTGAGAATCTCCTCAGCATCGTTAGTAAGTGACTCAAGCTCTGCATATGACTCCTCAGGCTTAGCAAACTTAACCATCTCAACCTTGTTGAACTGGTGCTGTCTGATAAGGCCTCTTGTATCTCTGCCGGCTGAACCAGCCTCTTTACGGAAGCAAGGTGTGTAAGCTGTGTAGTATACAGGCAGCTCCTCGAAAGGCATAATCTCATTAGCTCTCAGATTAGTTACAGGAACCTCTGCAGTTGGAATGAGGAAGAAATCCTTAGCTGGTACATAGAACATGTCATCCTCAAACTGAGGCAGCTGACCTGTTCCTGTCATTGCATCTCTGTTAACCATGAAAGGTGGAAGAATCTCTGTATATCCCTGCTCTGCGTGAACATCAAGCATGAAGTTGATTACTGATCTCTCGAGTCTTGCTCCAAGGCCCTTGTATACAGTAAATCTCGCGCCTGAAAGCTTTGATGCTCTCTCGAAATCCAGAATATCAAGGCCCTCGCCGATATCCCAGTGAGCCTTAGCCTCGAACTCGAACTCTCTTGGAGTACCAACCTTGCGAAGCTCCTCGTTGTCACTGTCATCGAGACCGTCCTGAACCTCTGCATATGGTGTGTTAGTAACTGAAAGCAGTGCCA
>JAGHUT010000044.1 GCA_018064645.1 Candidatus Crickella merdequi
GAAGGAAGGCGACAAGGATTGCGAGCTCGCATTCAAGGCCTTCGCTTACCAGCACAGCAAGTATGTCGGTGCTATGGCTGCAATTATGAAGTTCAAGGTTGATGGAATCTTCCTTACAGGCGGAATCGCGTACAGCAAGGCTATGGTTGAGGAGATCAAGAGCTACCTTGGCGACCTTGCGCCAATATATGTATATCCTGGTGAGAACGAGATGCAGTCTCTTGCAGAGGGAGCACTGAGAGTTCTTAACGGCGAAGCTGAGGCCAAGGTATATACTGCTTAAAATATGCAATAAATATTGTCGCTCGTTGATAGTAAATATCGATGAGCGACTTTTATTATACACGAACAATTAGAAGAAAATTTTTTCAAAAGAACACTATGCTTCGAACGAAATAACTATAAAATAATGATTTTTCCAAAAAATTACGGAATAATGTTGAACGATATGCTTTGTAATGAGAAAATACGTAAGTATTGAAAACGACAAGGAGGCTACTATGAAGAAAGTAGGAGTAATCATGGGCAGCGACAGTGATCTGCCTGTAGTAAAGAAAGCAACTGATATGCTGGCAGCATACGGAATCCCTTTCGAGGTTCACGTGTACTCAGCGCACAGAACACCGGAAGAAGTTAGAATTTTTGCAGTAAATGCAAGAGAGAACGGTTTTGGCTGCATTATCGCAGCAGCTGGAATGGCAGCTCATCTTGCAGGCGCTATTGCGGCAAACACAACTCTTCCTGTAATCGGTATTCCATGCAAGGGTGCGGTTCTTGATGGAATGGATGCACTTCTTTCAACAGTGATGATGCCTTCAGGTATTCCTGTAGCAACCGTAGCAATAGACGGTGGCAAGAACGCAGCTATTCTTGCCGCACAGATTCTTGCCGTAGAGGATGCTGAGCTGGCTGCTCAGCTGGATGCAAAGCGCAAGGCAGATGCCGAGGCAGTTCTTGCTAAGGATGCAGGAATTGCTGACAGAATATAGGGACGATAAGGAGGCAACAAAATGGGTGGATTTTTTGGAATAACTTCTAGAGAAGATTGTATGCTGGATGTTTTCTTTGGAACTGATTACCATTCACATCTTGGAACATCAAGAGGTGGAATGGCTGCTTATGACGCAGAGCTTGGTCTGCAGAGAGAAATTCATAATATTTCTAACTCACCATTCCGTACAAAGTTCGAACATATTCAAGATGATATGCAGGGTACATCTGCTATTGGATGTATCAGTGATACTGACCCGCAGCCACTGCTGATTCGCTCAGCACATGGAACTTATGCACTTGGCATGGTCGGCAAGATAAACAACATGAATGAGCTTATCGACATGACTCTTGATCTTTCAGGTGGTCACTTCGATGCTATGACAGCAGGAAAGGTTAACCAGACAGAGCTTCTGGCAGCACTTATCAGCCAGAAAGAGGATTTCATCGAAGGTATTCAGTTCGCTCAGTCTGTTATTGACGGAACTGCCAACATCATCATCCTCAAGGATGGAGGTAACATTATTGCTGCAAGAGACAGACTTGGAAGACTTCCAATTGAGATCGGACATGGCGAAGGCAGAATGGGTGTTGCTTCAGAGTCATTCGCACTGTTCAAAATGGGGTTTGAGACAATAACAGAGCTTGGACCTGGAGAGATTGCAGAGCTTACTCCTGATGGAATCACACAGCTTGTAGCCCCTGGCGAGGAGATGAAAATCTGCTCATTCCTCTGGAGTTACTATGGATATCCAACAACTTCATACGAGGGAACTAACGTTGAGATGATGCGCTATGAGAACGGAAGAATCATGGCAAGAAACGACAAAGAAAGCGGCTTTGATATCGATAGAATCGACTATATCGGAGGAGTGCCTGATTCAGGAACACCACACGCTATCGGATACTCAAACGAGGCACAGAAGGCTTTCACAAGAGCATTCATCAAGTATACTCCAACATGGTCAAGAAGCTTCATGCCTACTAATCAGAAGGAGAGAAACAGAGTGGCTAAGATGAAGCAGATTCCTGTACTTGAGCTCATCAAGGGCAAGAAACTGCTCTTCGTAGACGATTCAATCGTAAGAGGAACACAGCTCCAGGAGACTGTAGAGTTCCTGTATGAGAACGGAGCTGAAGAAGTACACATGAGATCTGCATGTCCACCTCTTATGTACGGCTGCAAGTATATCAATTTCTCAGCTTCAAAGAGCGAGATGGAGCTTATTACAAGAAGAACAATTATGGAGCTTGAAGGCGAAGAAGGTCTTAATCACCTTGACGAGTACAGTGATGGTACAACAGAGCGTGGTAAGGCAATGAGAAAAGCAATCAGCGAGAAGCTTCACTTCGACTCACTTGAGTTCCAGTCACTTGATGGTGTTAAGGAAGCAATCGGAATTGATCCTTGCAAACTCTGCACATACTGCTGGGATGGCAAGGAGTAAATGTGCTATAATAAACCAGTTAAATTTAATTAGTTAACAAAACCTGAAGGGAGTTATAAATGAACAACAAATCAAGATCTGACAGCTATGCTGCTGCAGGAGTAGACATTACAGCCGGATACAGAGCCGTAGAGCTTATGAAGCAGCACATCGCCAGAACAACAACACCAGCAGTTATGGGAAGTGTTGGTGGGTTCGGCGGTCTTATGGAGCTTGATCTTACAGGCATCAACAAGCCGGTTCTCTGCAGTGGAACTGATGGAGTAGGAACAAAGCTTAAGCTCGCATTCCTCATGGACAAGCATGACACAGTAGGTATTGACTGCGTTGCAATGTGCGTAAATGATGTAGTATGCGTAGGAGCAAAGCCACTTTTCTTCCTCGACTATATCGCTTGCGGCAAGAATGTTCCTGAGCGTATTGAGGCAATTGTTAAGGGTGTTTGCGAGGGCTGCGTACAGTCAGGCTGCGCACTCATTGGAGGAGAGACAGCAGAGATGCCTGGTTTCTATCCTGTAGATGAGTATGACCTTGCCGGTTACACAACTGGTGTAGTTGATAAGGATGCCATCATTGACAACAGCAAGATGGCAGCAGGAGATGTAATCATTGCGCTCCCATCAAGTGGTGTTCATTCAAATGGATTCTCACTTGTAAGAAAAGTTTTTGATGTTGAGAATTCAGATATCAAGACTCCGCTGGAGGCACTTGGCGGCAAGTCTCTCGGAGAGACTCTTCTTACACCAACTAAGATTTATGTTAAGCCTGTACTCGCTCTTCTCGAGGAGGTTAAGGCTAAGGGAATCTCCCACATTACAGGTGGTGGATTCTATGAGAATATTCCAAGAAGTATTCCGGACGGTCTTGGAGCAAAGATTAAGAAGGAAGATGTTAAGGTTCTTCCAATCTTTAAGCTCATCGCTGAGACAGGCGGAATCAGCGAGCACGATATGTTCAATACATTCAACATGGGTGTTGGAATGTGCGTAATCGTAGCACCAGAGGATGCTGAGAAGGCGGTTGAGATTCTCAAGGCCAACGGCGAGGATGCTTACATCATCGGTGAGATTATCGAGTCAGAGGATAAAGTAACACTCCTCTAATGTAGAAGTAATATATGCTTGAATGAGCCTGCGCGCTGCGCAGGCTCATTGGGGCTATTATTGAGACCTGTAAATAGCGATAAACGGAGTAAGAATGGACAACAAAGCAAGAATTGCAGTGCTGGTTTCGGGGGGAGGAACCAATCTCCAGGCAATAATTGATGCTCAGAATTCAGGAGTTATCAAGAGCGGAGAGGTGTGTCTGGTAATCAGCAACAAGGCAGATGCCTATGCTCTTCAGAGAGCAAAGAATGCTGGAATTGAAGCAAGGATAATCACCAGGAAGAAAGGTGCAGTATCTGAGCTCGGAATTCCGGTAACAGAGTGCACCAGAGAGACCTTCGAGGACGAGATTATCAAGGCAATCGATGAGAAGAATATTGATATTATTGTTCTTGCTGGATTTATGTGCATATTGAGCGAGAAGTTCACTTCTCACTATGAAGAAAGAATATTAAATGTTCATCCGAGCCTGATACCTTCATTCTGTGGAGAAGGCTTCTATGGACTTAAGGTTCATGAGGCAGCCCTTGAAAAGGGTGTTAAGGTAACAGGAGCGACTGTACATTTTGTAAATGAGATCCCTGATGGGGGACGCATTATAGCGCAGAAGGCTGTGTGTGTTGAAGATGGAGATACACCAGAGATTCTGCAGAAGAGAGTTATGGAACAGGCGGAGTGGATAATACTGCCGGAGTCAATTGAAAGGATTAGCTATGAACGTGTACACAACAAGACAGTTTAAAGAAATAGTAGAGGGTAACGAGTATCCAGGCAGAGGTATCATCGCTGGTCTCACACCGGACGGAAGCTGCGCAGTTAACGCATACTTCATCATGGGAAGAAGTGCAAACAGCAGAAACAGAGTTTTCAAAGAGAGAGATGGCGCTATTTTCACTGAGCCTTTCGATGCATCAAAGGTTGAGGATCCAAGCCTCATCATCTACGCTGCAATCAGAGAGTATGAGAACAAGCTTGTCGTAACTAACGGTAATCAGACAGACACAATCTACGAAGGTCTTCTCAGCGGTAAGTCAGAGCACGATACACTTCTTACAAGATGCTTCGAGCCAGACGCACCTAACCTGACACCAAGAATCAGCTCTGTAACAACATTCGATGATTTCGGTGGCTTCACATATACACTCAGCATTCTCAAAAGTGCTGATGCAGAGGGAACAGCATGCAACAGATTCTTCTACGAGTATGCACCTCTTAACGGTCTCGGACACTTCATTCACACTTACGAGACTAACGGCAATCCACTGCCAACATTCTCAGGAGAGCCAAGAAGAGTGGAGATTCCTGATTCAATTGATGATTTTACAGATGAAATCTGGAATTCACTTAACGAAGAGAACAAGATTTCACTTTATGTACGTTATACAGATCTTGCTACAGGCAAGGTTGAGACAAGAATGATCAACAAGAACTGCTAGGAGGATAAGATGAAAGAATTTGAACTTAAATATGGATGCAACCCTAACCAGAAGCCTGCAAGCATTTACATGGCAGACGGCAGCGACCTTCCAATTGAGATCATGAACGGACGTCCAGGTTATATTAATTTCCTTGATGCACTCAACTCATGGCAGCTTGTTAAGGAACTGAAGGAAGCTCTCGGCATGGCTGCAGCAGCTTCATTCAAGCACGTAAGCCCAACATCAGCAGCTGTAGGAACAGTTCTTCCTGAGAAGCTTAAGAAGGCTTGCTTCGTAGATGATATCGAGGGCCTTGATGAGAGTCCGCTTGCATGTGCTTATGCAAGAGCAAGAGGAACAGACAGAATGTGCTCATTCGGAGACTGGATTGCACTTTCAGACGAGTGTGACCTTACAACAGCTCTTCTCATCAAGAGAGAGGTATCAGATGGAGTAATTGCTCCCGGATACAGCGATGAGGCTCTTGAGATTCTCAAGGCTAAGAAGGGTGGCAAGTACAATGTCATCAAGATCGATGCTGACTATGTTCCTGAAGCACAGGAGCGCAAGCAGGTGTTCGGAATCACTTTTGAGCAGGGAAGAAACAACTTCGAAATCAACAGAGAGCTCCTCAGCAACGTAGTTACTGAGAACAAGGAGCTTCCTGAGAGTGCAATCAGAGATATGATTATCGCTCTTATCACACTCAAATACAC
>JAGHUT010000005.1 GCA_018064645.1 Candidatus Crickella merdequi
CCATAAGGGTGTAGAATTGACAAATGAGGGCAGATCACTTCTTCCTGTATTGCGTCAGATTATTAATGATGAAGAACGATTAAATCAGGAAGTAGCAGAAATTCAAGGTCTGCACAAAGGAATCTTAAGGATTGGAACACATATCAGTACATCTATGCACTGGCTTCCTTTAATTCTCGAGCATTTTCAGACTAATTATCCGGAAATATCCATACAGATTATTGAATGTGGACAGGAGGAGATGATTACAGGGCTTAAAGAGGGAACAATGGATGTAATTCTTATGGCTGGCCCAGATGAAGACGATGATGTAGACTTTATTCCTGTATACACCGATCCAATGGTTGTTTTCTATTCTAACAAGCATCACAGCGAGCTTAATGACTATGATATGGTTCCAATTGAAGAAATTAAAGAATATCCGTTCTTATTGACAGAAGCTAATTACGATGTTGATGCAAGAAAAGTATTTAGTAACGCTGGAATTGTTCCAAATGTAAAATATACTTCAAAGAATGATTTCGCAATTATGTCTATGGTGGAACGCGGAATAGGTATTTCCATATTGCCGGAATTTATTATTGATGGATATGCCGGTGAACATAGTTACAAATTGGTCAGTCCTGCATATTATAGAAAACTTGGTATTGGAGTTAAATCATTAAATGATGCGGGACCACTTGTAAGATTGTTTATAGATCTGATTCTTGAGAATTTCGGAGAAAGGTAGTAAGTAGCAGAAGTGCTTATCAGGTACTTCTGCTTTTGTTTTACCTGCATGCAACTATTCCTAAAATCACAATTTTGGGAATAGTTACTACATGAAACGAGACCAGAACAGCCATTCACGCTGCCCAGGTCCAAAATCTTTAACATCTTGCAATCACTGGGCTACAGCCATTATTTATATAAATATGCCTGAAAAAACGAGCCATTTATTTGCGTTTTAAGCGATTTTTTTATATATGGTCGATATCTTATACCTCCTATTTTGTTCTTTTATACGGCAAAATATTCGTTTATATAGAACAACCGGATAATACAGACTGAGGATGCAAAAAAGATCTGTATTACCCGGTTGAACTATTAAACACACTATCTAGACATATGAGATAACTGGAAGAAATATCTCACATGGTACTAGCTGTCTTTGTAGTATTAAACTACTTGTAGATTGGAACAAATATCTGTTCACCAACATAGATTGATTCGTTATTTCCAATATCATTGATCTCACGAATCTCATCAATATAATCTCTAATATCCATTGAGTCATCAACATACTCGGAAGCAATTGTCCAAAGAGTATCATCTGACTGAACAGTAACCTGAGCAAACGTATTAACACTTGCAGCCTCAGTTGTATTGCTGCAAAGACTTACGATACCGAATACCAGAGTCATTGTAACTAAAAGAACGAATATGAAAAACCTTACTGGTGAAACAATCTTATATCTCTTCATGACTTACGCCTCCTTAACGAATATATGTTCTGAACATTTGTTCTATAAGTATTATACGAAGACAATGCCCTGTTGTCAACTAAAATCGAACAAATGTTTCGAAAAACAGCAAAATAATAAGGTGTTAAGCAAATCGCTCAACACCTTGAAATTCCAACGTTTATACGACTTAGAACATCTTTGCATTGATAATGCAAGGAATTATTTGGTCAAGTCAGCAAATTCTGCACCAATGAATTCAGCAAGAGTTTCAGGGTTTATTATAATCTGTTCTCCCCTCTTTCCGGCAGAAACATAAATAGAATCGAACAAAACAGCTGTTTCATCAATATAGGTCGGATATGCTTTTTTCATTCCTACAGGTGAACAGCCACCTCTTATATATCCTGTAAGATCAAGAAGTTCACGCACATGAATCATTTCTATTGATTTGTGACCAGAGACAGCTGCTGCTTTCTTTAAATCGAGATTGCCTGCTGATGGTATAACAAATACCGATAATAAATTATCGTTGCTTCTTGTCACAAGAGTTTTGAAAACTTCATCTGCTGATACACCAAGCGCTTCAGCAGCATGTGTACCAGAAAGATCTGACTCGTCATACTCGTACATTGAGTGACCATATTCAATACCGGCTGCATCGAGGAGTCTCATTGCATTTGTCTTGTTCTGTTTAGCTTCTTTCTTTGCCATTATTCTTCTCCTCTTCTTTTTTTAATTTGTTCTCTTCTATTCTGTCAATTGTATCCATTATAATTCTTCGGTATTTGTAACATATCAGAAGTATTATTCCTGTACATGCTAGCAGGATAAGAAGCCCCGTATAATTGTGTGTCTGCAGAAAAGATCCCATTAAAAGACTTCCAAGTATACCAGGGGTTCTTCCTATTGTAGATATGATTATAAATGGAATGAATCGCATCTCAGATACGCCAGCAACATATGCAACAAGGTCCTTAGGGATACCTGGTATTAGATATATTACGAAAGTGATAATAAATGCGCGACTGCTGTTAAGTTTCTTTCTATAATACTGAACTTTTTCCTGACCGAAAAGCAAATGCATAGCATCACTACCGAGAAGTCTTGCAATGCCAAAGGCAACTGCAGCTCCGGTGATGGCACCTATCATAGCTATAGCATATCCACCTGCAATTCCGTAGAAATAACTTGATACAATCTGTATAGGTTCACCTGGCAGGAAACATATGACAACCTGAATAAACTGCAGTCCTGTAAGAATCAGAAACGCTTCCTTCCGATACTGATTAAGAAATGCCGGCAGACTGGAGAACCACTGATCACTGAAGAATGAATTTCTGCCATATATATAAAGAAGCAGCGGCACCAGAACAATAAAAAGCACAAGGAGAACAAACTTGCTTATTGCAAGGATTCTGTGCATTGATTCGTGACGCTGTTCTTTGTTATTCATATAAAATTATAAAGTTACCAGTCCTGCTTTATACAGCTTGTCGAGACTTTTGATTACGCCGAATTTAGAATGCTCGTATGTAAGTCCACCCTGGAAATATGCAATATAAGGCTCTCTGAGTGGTGCATCTGCACTTAATTCAATAGATGAACCCTGTACAAAGGCTCCCGCAGCCATAACTACCTGATCTTCATAGCCAGGCATATCCCAAGGCATTGGAGTAACATATGAGTCAACTGGTGATGCTGCCTGAACAGCCTGACAGAAAGCTACCATTTTATCAGGATCAGCGAATCTGATTGCCTGAATGATATCGCTTCTTTTTATACCTGCAGGCGGCATTACTTCAAATCCAAGATTATCGTAGATGGCTCCACAGAGGCTAGCGCCTTTAAGCGCAGCATTTACAACCTTTGGAGCAAGGAAAAGTCCCTGGAGCACATGTCTGTTCTGACCATATGTCAGACCACATTCAGCTCCAATTCCAGGACATGTAAGTCTGTAAGCTATTCTTTCGATAAGATCCTCACGTCCGCAGATGTATCCACCTGAAAGTGCAATTCCGCCACCAGGATTCTTAATAAGTGATCCGGCTATTACATCTACACCGAAATCAGTAGGCTCATATGTATCTACAAATTCTCCGTAGCAGTTATCTGCACAGACAATAATATCCGGATTAATTGAATGGGCAAGCTCTGTAACCTTGCGCATGCTTTCAAGTGAGATGGCAGGTCGCCAGTCATAACCTGTGGAACGCTGCATTGCGACTACTTTAGTCTTGTCAGTAATTGCTGAGCGTAATGCTTCAAGATCAACATCAAGTTCTTCTGTAAGGGGAACCTCATTATATATTACACCGTAATCAAGGAGCGTTCCTCTGAATTTACTGCTGTCACCTGTTGTGCCGATGACATTCTGGAGTGTGTCATACGGAGAACCAGTTGCATATATAAGCTCTTCACCAGGCTTCAGAATGCCGAAAAGCATTGAAGCAATGGCATGTGTTCCATTAACAATATTTGGTCTTACAAGAGCAGCTTCTGTATGGAATACCGATGCATATACACGCTCAACAGCATCTCTGCCTGGGTCATCGTATCCATATCCAGTACTCCAGTCGAAGTGTGTAGCATTAACGTGGTTGTCCTGAAGGGCTTTAAGCACCTTGAGCTGACATACTGAAGTAATATCATCTGCTTCAGTAAATCTATCAGAAAGAGCTGCTTCAGCAGCATCAACAGCATCAAGCACTTCAGGGCTTATTTCGAAATCGTTAATCAAATAGTCTCTGTATGAACTAATCACTTTTTATTTATCATCCTTTCTTTCGAGCTCCCATTCCATATCGTTGACGAGATCTCTTTTTACATTCATCTTATGCGAAGCGTAGAGCTGAGTTGTTGTTACCTGTTCATGGTCAAGCAGTGCCTGAACATCAAAAATCGAATTTCCTCTGCCAATAAGACTTGTAGCAGCAGTAGCTCTAAGCTTATGAGGGCTGTAGCCTGATTTTCTCGAGGTATTAAGGGCAATCGAAGTGTACTTCTTAACAAGTTCTCTAATGGCTCTGTCAGTCATTCTCTTACCCTGAAGGGACAGGAATAAAGCATCCTCAGCGGCCTCATTTTCCTGTATAACGTTAATTCTCTCGTTCTTGATGTAATCCTCCACTACCATCTGAACAGAGCGGTTAAGAGGCATAATAGACTCCTTGCCCCTTTTTCTGTAAATTTTGAACTCCCCTCTTGTGAAGTTGAAAGAGGATATGTTCAGCTGCTGCAGCTCCGAAAGTCGAAGTCCATAAGTGACGAAAAGAATAAGAATCGCCTTGTCACGAAGCTTTGTCTTCTCCCAGTATGAACGCTCGTGAGCAGTAAGCTCGGCTCCCGTAGTAACAGCATCAAGCATAATCATTACTTCATCATCCTGAAGAGCTTTAATCTCTCTTTCACCTGGCTTAGGAACCCTGATTGGGTCGAAGCCGTCTGTAATATTATTCTCAACAATACCATCTCTGTAAAGCTGTTTGAAAAGAACGCTGATTGAAGATTTTTTTCTTGCGAGAGTCTTATTGCTGTTCTCGTAGATGGTTATAGTCTCTCCATTATCCACGATATATTTACGGCAGTAATCGATAAAAAGATTAATGTCAGCCGCTACTATTCTATTCATCTCATCAGCAGTAATGTGCTTTGTGTCTTTGGAATCGGTGAGTTCTGTTTCGTTGATAAGATAATTCATGAAGAACTTGACATCGTGAAGGTATGCAAGCCTCGACATAGGAAGAACATTGCTTTTAAGATATGCGAAATAAGAGCGCAGGAAAAAAGGAAGCTCCTTCTCGATGCTTTCACACTCGAGATAGATCTTGTTGTCTTTTTCCACAATGTTGTCCGGCTTGTCGCTCTTATTGTGAATTCTATATTCTTTACTGTCTACAGTAGTTCTTCCCATTGATTCTTAATGATTATCCTTCAAGCATTCTGTCTACAACATCGCCAATTGTGTCACCCTTCTGGATTTCAATCCACTTGACATCATCATATCTCTTAAGCCATGTAATCTGTCTTTTTGCATAACGGCGAGTGTTACGCATAAGAAGTTTAACAGCCTCAAGCTTATCTGTCTCTCCTGCAAGGTATGCAGCGATTTCCTTATAGCCGATAGCCTTCATTGAAGGAAGTTCAACTGTATATCCCATTGCAAGGAGTTTCCTTACTTCCTCGATAAGTCCGGCTTTAACAAGTGAAATAACTCTTCTGTTTATTCTGTCATAGAGCCACTCACGTTCCATTGTAAGAGCATAGAATTCGAAATCGTATCTGTCATTCATTGGGCAAGTGTCAAGGGACTTGATTCCATCGCCAGCTTCATAAGCCTCAATAGCTCTTACGACTTTTCTAATATTATTCGGATGAATCTTCGAAGCTGTCTCCGGATCAATACCTGAGAGATAATCGTGCATGTATTTGTTGCCCATCTTCTCAGCCATTTCCTCAAGCTCTTTACGTCTTTCGCTGTCCTTGGAATCACCTGCGAAATCCATTTCGTAAATTATTGAATTAAGATAGAGACCTGTTCCTCCTACAACAATAGGTGTCTTGCCTCTTTCCAGAATATTATCAATTATTGCAAAAGCAAGCTTCTGGTATGTTGCAACAGTCATCTTGTAATCAGGATTTACAATACTGAAGAGATGATGTGGTACTTCGTTAAGCTCAGCCTCAGATGGCTTAGCACTTCCGATATCCATATATTTATAGAGCTGTACTGAATCACAGTTAACAATCTCACCATCGATCTTCTTTGCCAGCTGAATGGCAACAGCACTCTTTCCGACAGCTGTTGGACCGGAAATTACATATACTTTCTTATTATCCATACTGTCCTCCCCTTTCTATTTGCGTTTGAACGCACGTTCTATTTCGTATCTGGACACTTTGATGAATGTCGGCCTTCCATGCGGACAGCTGAACGGATTCTTACATTCAGCCAGCTGCTTAAGAAGCTGATCTATCTCAGCTATGCTCAGATGATCATTAGCCTTCACCGCAGACTTGCAGGAACGCATTATCAGTTTGTCTACAACAATAGTGTTCAGATGATTTTCGTTATCAAGTCCTTCAGCGAAAGCTCTTACGAAAGAATCAGCTTCCGACAAGGACATATATTCAGGAATCTCTCTGATTATGAAAGATCCGGCACCGAAATCCTCGATTGAATAACCCATATATCTCAGCTGGTCAATCCATTCCCTATCTCCATTATACACATCCTGACTTGTTTCAAGCATAATTGGTGTAAGAATCGGTTGAGATTTCCTGTCTCTGCTGTTGTATTTTGTTACAAGTTTTTCGTAAAAAATTCTTTCATGTGCAGCGTGCTGATCCAGTACATACAGATTGTCTCTAGCCTGCGTAATAATATACGAGCTGAAGACATATCCAACTGTTCTAAGCTCCTGGAAATCAAAAGGCTTGTGAATATAGCTGTTAAGCTGTATTTCCTCACGAACATAGGGCTTGTCTGTCTCTGTTATATCCTCGTGTAAAGTTTCAGCCTTTGCTGGTGCAGCCTTCACCTCCTGCTTTGTAACAGGCTCAGGATCTGGTGATTTGCTCTTGAGAAATTCACGTATGCCTATTTGCTCAGGTTTATGTTCTGTGTTATTTAGTGGTTTGTTTACAGGTTTATGTTCTGGTTCAGTCTTTTGAACAGTTGTGGCTTTTGCTGGTGCAGAAGTAACCGTAGAAAAAGTTTTCTTTGGCGTAGCAGCAGGAATTGAAGCTGGAGTATACATTGCATCTCTGACTGCTGCAGCTATCTGGAATACTATTTCATCCTCATATAGGAATTTGATTTCCTTCTTGCCTGGATGAATATTTACATCAAGGTTCTGAGGTTCAGCCTCAATAAAAAGTATGGCAACCGGGTAACCACTGAATATTCTGTCGCCGTAGCCCTGAGCAAGGCCTTTTTCGATAACCTTACTTTCAACGATTCTTCCATTTACGAAGAAAAGCTGACCCTTTCGATTGTTTTTAGTAGTACCCGGATCTGAAATATAACCTTTTACCTTCTCTGAATCAAGTTCAATAAGGTTGGAGAACTCGCGTCCCGGATAAATACTCATGATTGTTTTGCGGTAATCTCCATCCCCTTCTGTAGAGAGAATTGTCTGACCGTTATTTATCATCATGAATCTTATGTTTGAATAATAGATTGCCAGTTTCTGTACAAGTTCAATTATTGCAGAAGCTTCTCTTGCATCAGATCCCATGAATTTGCGCCTTGCAGGGATATTATAGAAAACATCTTCGATAATAAGCGTTGTTCCTATATTACAACCTACAGTGTCACGATTAACTATCTGTCCGCCATGCATTGAAAGTTTAATTCCTGCAGAGGAATCTGCTGTCCTTGTTACAATGCTTAGCCTTGAAACTGCAGCAATACTTGCAAGAGCTTCACCTCTGAAGCCAAGTGTATTGATAGAGTTCAGGTCATCCAGCGTGGAAATCTTACCTGTTGCATGACGAAGAAAAGCTGTTTCAACTTCATCAGAAGGTATTCCGCATCCGTTATCAGTTACTCTGATATAAGTCTTGCCACCATTTCTGATTTCAACAATAATACTTGTCGCTCCTGCATCAACAGAGTTCTCAACAAGTTCTTTTATGATGGAAACAGGGCGCTCAATAACCTCACCGGCAGCAATTTTATCAGCTATAAATTTGTCTAGAACTTTAATCACTCTTTATCACCTCTTGCAGCCTTTGCCTCTTCTATAATCTCTGCCAGGAGATTCATTGCTTTGAGAGGAGTAAGAACATTTACATCTGTGTCTGCTATTCTATCTGTAAGCCTTAAGGCTGCTTCAATTATTTCGCAGTCAGCTTCTTCCTGTGGATACTCTGGTTCTTCAAGAGTAAGAAGACTAAGCTGAACGCCTTTGTTACTGTTCTCTCCTGCTTCAAGTTCACGAAGCTTTGCAATTGCACTGTTACGTATCTCTGCAGGAATTCCTGCAATTTTTGCTACATGGATACCATAGCTCTTGCTTGCAGGGCCATCAACTATGTTGTGAAGAAAAACAATATTGCTGTTATCTTCGGCAACTGCGACAGAGAGATTGTGAACTGTAGGACACGATGCACTAAGGGAAGTCAGTTCGTGATAGTGTGTTGCGAACATCGTCCTTATGCCTGCACCTTCCTTGCAGAGATATTCAACTGTGGCCCATGCAATTGAAAGACCATCAAAGGTGCTTGTTCCACGTCCGATTTCATCAAGAATAATGAGGCTCCTGCTTGTGGCATTGCGAAGAATATTGGCAAGCTCACTCATTTCAATGAAGAATGTAGACTGACCAAAAGCAAGATTGTCGGATGCACCGATTCTTGTGAAAACGCGGTCGACTACGCCAATATGTGCTCTTGCAGCCGGTACGAAGCATCCTATCTGCGCCATGAGAACAATAACTGCAGTCTGTCTCATGTATGTTGATTTACCAGCCATGTTAGGTCCGGTAATTATAAGCAAATTTCTGTTAGAATTATTGATATAAGTGTCATTTGAAACAAACATACCGGCGCCGATGATTTTTTCGACAACAGGATGTCTTCCACTTTCAATTTCGAGAACATCGGAATCATCAATCAACGGCTTAACATAATTGTTCTCCCCTGCCACCTTTGCAAAAGAAATAAGCACATCAAGAATTGCAATATTTGAAGATGCATTCTGAAGTCTTCTTGTATAAGGTTCAATAGAAGCCCTTAGCTCCTTAAAAATCTCATACTCTATCTTATTGATTCTTGCTTCAGCTGTAAGTACAAGATTCTCCTTCTCTTTAAGTTCTGGTGTTATGTAACGCTCGTTGTTAACGAGTGTCTGCTTTCTTATATAGTCCTCAGGAACCTTGTCGATCATTCCCTTGCTTACATCAATGTAATAACCGAAAACCTTATTAAAGCCTACTTTGATAGTCTTGATTCCTGTTCTTTCTCTTTCGCTCTGCTCAAGACCTGCTATCCATTCCTTAGATTCCTTAATTGATAATTTGAGGTTATCTAAGGCCTCAGAACAGCCATCTTTGATGATGCCTCCCTCAGTAATGCTAAAAGGAGGTTCTTCACATATGGTTCTATCGATACTGTCATACAGATCAGAGAAGTCATCTAAACCTTCTCTGATTTCAGAAAGAAGGTCAGAATTAAGATATTCAAGCTGTTCTCTAATATCCGGCAGCTGACCAAGTGTAGTCTTAAGAGCAATCATATCTCTTGCATTAGCTCTACCGCTGGCAATTCTAGCTGTCAGGCGCTGGAAGTCATAAACATGTTTGAGAGAGTTGGCAATGTTGTTGGCAACAAGTGCACTTCCTTTAATCTCCTGAACTGCATCTAGTCGTCTGTTGATTTCATATGAATCCTTAAGAGGTTCTTTAAGCATTGACTTAAGCATTCTTGCGCCCATTGCTGTTTTTGTTTTATTAAGAACACCAAAAAGTGAGCCATGAACATCGTGATCATATATGGTCTCAAGGAGTTCAAGGTTCCTCATTGTAGAGCGGTCAAGCTGCATTGTATTGCTGAGACTCTTAATTTCAAGATTCTTGATCTGTGCCGGAGCCTGCTTCTGTGTATCAATAAGGTACATAAGAAGTGAACCAACAGAAGCTGTAAGCTGGTTCCTGCCATCAAGGCCTAGTGACATCAGAGCAGATACATCAAAATGGTTCATAACAACATCTCTGCATGAATCAAACTTGAAATATGGTTGTTCGAATGCTGTGATATATGCATTTAGTGAAGTGGTCTGAGCTACAGCTCTTACATCATCTTCACAATTAATTGATGTAATAATCTCTTTAGGTGAATATCTGGCAAGCTCTGAAGCAAGAATATCTCCTGTTGGATCATCAAACTCGAAACAGAAGAATTCACCTGTAGAAATATCTGATAATGCTGCAGAGGTTCCATCTTCTGTAATATAAACAGAAGCAATATAAATATTGTCATCTGAGTCTGCGTTCTCTGATGCATCAATTGTTCCAGGCGTTATAACTCTTATAACATCTCTTTCAACAATTCCCTTTGCCTGAGCAGGGTCTTCCATCTGTTCGCATATTGCAACCTTATATCCACTGCGAACAAGTTTAGATATATATGAATCTGCTGCATGATGAGGAACACCGCACATAGGTGCACGCTCCTCAAGGCCGCAGTTACGACCTGTCAAAGTAAGTTCAAGCTCTTTAGAGGCAGTCAAAGCATCATCAAAGAACAGCTCGTAGAAATCTCCGAGTCTGAACATGAGAAGACAGTCGCTGTACTTCTCCTTGATATCAAAATACTGCTGCATCATTGGTGATAATGCCATAAAAATTACCTCTTACAATTTATATTATTCATCGAGACTGCTGTGAGACAGCTCTACAACTTCCTTTGGATTAAGGAAAATTTCGCCTTCTACGGCGTTATCCGGTACAAAGCAGCACAAATACTCAATGTTGCCTTTTGTGCCCTTTACAGGCGAATATGTAAGGCCTATAGGGGTAAGTCCATTGTCCTTTCCATAACCGATTACCTTCTCGATAACCTCCACATGAACTTTGTGATCACGTACGATACCCTTCTTGCCTACCTGCTCTCTTCCTGCCTCAAACTGAGGCTTAACAAGGCAGAGAACTGCTCCGTCAGGAGCAAGTATTTTTGCCGCTACAGGAAGCATATGTTTAACTGAAATAAAAGAAACATCAATAGATATCAGGTTAACAGGTTCTTCTATGAGATTTGTGTCCAGATATCTGATATTGGTCTTCTCCATGTTGACAACTCTCGGATCAACACGGAGCTTATAATCAAGCTGACCGTAGCCGACATCAATAGCATATACTTTGACTGCGCCATTCTGAAGCATGCAGTCTGTAAAACCGCCAGTTGAAGCTCCCATATCTACGCATACAGCACCTTCAGCCGAAATATTGAATTCCTCAATGGCCTTCTCAAGCTTGAGTCCGCCACGGCTCACATATGGACACAGCTTCTCTTTAACAACAAATTCAGAATCTACATCAAAGGTTCTTCCCGGCTTATCTTCAAGGTTGCCATCCACTGTAACAAGTCCGGCCATAATAGTTCTCTTTGCTTTATCGCGGGATTCACAGAGACCTTTATTTACAAGTATTACATCAAGCCTTTCTTTCAAGTGCCTCAACTACTCCTTTCACAATTGAGTCTGCATCTATTCCGCATTCTACTCTAAGCTGGCTGACTGTTCCGTGTTCAATGTAACTGTCAGGTATTCCAATTGTAAGAACTGAATTTCCTGCCCCTGCTGTTGCAGCGTAATGCTGGCCAAATCCGCCTCTTAATGCATTGTCTTCAACAGTTACTACGAGCCTGCTGTCAGGAACATAGTCGCAGGATGGTTTAATAACGCCGACATTTGTAACACCCACGCTGTAGTTCATCTCTCGAAGGATTTCCGAAGCTTTAAGAGTTTCATCAAGCATTGCTCCGACTGCAAGGAAAGTAACATCACTACCTTCGCTCAAATTGATATTGTCGCCTGTAAAATCAGGAAGTGTATTATGACTTCCGGCGGCAGAGCCTCTTGGGTATCTTATGGCAACTGGACCATCCAGTTTATTTACTGCATATTCCAGCATCTGTGCAAGCTGCTGACCATCAGCAGGTGCAAGAATTGTAAGGTTTGGAATCATTGACAGATAAGAAATGTCAAACTGTCCGTGGTGAGTCTCACCATCTGCTCCAACCAGTCCTGCCCTGTTTATAGCAAATACTACATGAAGGTTCTGTAAACATACATCCTCAATAATCTGATCAAAGGCCCTCTGAAGGAAGCTTGAATAAATTGCCACTACTGGTGTTACACCTGATTTGGCAAGTCCGGCTGCAAATACGACAGCGTGCTCTTCAGCAATTCCAACATCAAAATATCGATCAGGATAATTCTCATAGAATGGTCCGAGACCAGTTGCCGTACCCATGGCAGCAGCAATGGCAACTACAGATTTGTTTGAACCTGCAATCTCAGTGAGAGCATCACCGAAGCATGCAGAGTAGGATTTATCACTGCTTGACGATAATATTTTACCGCTCTCTTTATCAAAAGGCGCAATTCCATGGAACTTACGAGGATATTTTTCAGACCACTCATAGCCCTTACCTTTTTTTGTAATAACATGAATGAGTACAGGACCGCCAAGTCTCTTTGCAGCTTCCATTTCCTCACAAAGCTCCTGTATATTGTAACCATCAACAGGTCCCAGATATTTAACACCGAGATCTTCGAAAAGTACACCATCGTTGCCGATTACTGAATGCTTGATTTTGTCCTTTGTTACTGCAATACCTTCAGTAAGCTGTTTACCAACAACTGGAACATTGCCAAGGGCTGATTTAATCTGCTTCTTGGCCTTCATATAGTTGTCAGAGCTTCTAAGTTTAGTCAGATGAGTTGTGAGCCCACCTATGTTATGTGAAATAGACATCTCGTTATCATTTAAGATAATTGTCATGTCTGTCTTTGAAGCACCAAGATTATTAAGGGCTTCATAAACAAGACCACCTGTCATTGCACCATCTCCGATAACTGCAACTACATCGTAGTCTTCGCCTTTAAGGTCTCTAGCTGTAGCCATACCAAGCGCAGCACTTAAAGAAGTACTGCTGTGACCTGTTTCGTAAGAATCATGTGCGCTTTCTCTTGACTTTGGGAAACCGCTTAAACCCTTATACTGTCTAAGTGTGTCAAATTCAGCCGCACGTCCTGTAAGTATCTTGTGAACATATGCCTGATGTCCGACATCAAAGACAATCTTGTCAGCAGGGCTGTTATAAACACGGTGAAGTGCTACTGTAAGCTCTACAATTCCAAGATTTGAAGCAAGATGTCCACCTGTCTTCGAAACCTTATGTATAAGAAACTCTCTTAATTGATCAGAAAGAAGATACAGACTTTCAATGCTGTCATTTTTGACAGCATGAAGAAGATCATCTCTTTCAATATCGTATTTCATTAAGCTATGCCTTTCTGATTTCTAATTTATCTGCAAGTTCAATAAAGAAAGATGCTTCATCACCATATGATGCAAGAGCGTCTTTCGCACCTTTTGTTAACTCGTGAAGCTTTGCCTTAGCGGCATCAATTCCGTGAACACAAACATAGTTGCACTTACCTGCGTCCTGATCCTTACCGACTTTTTTGCCAATTAGCTTCTCATCTCCTTCAGCATCCAGAATATCATCAGAAATCTGGAAAGCCTTTCCAAGCTGCTTTGCATATGAACGGAAATTATCAAGCATATCATCATCTGCACCTGCTATATTAAGTCCTGCAATTACAGGGGCTGTGAGCAGTGCACCTGTTTTGTTGGCGTCGATGAATTCAACAAGTTCGGCAGTTGCTTCATTATACTGATTCTCAACATCAGCAACCTGACCTGCTATCATGCCTTTTACACCGGCACTTTCGATGATGGCAAGTCCTGCCTTTGCATGATTAACCATTCTAACAGGATCATCATAATATTCTGATAAATCACGAGACATTGTTTCTGCTGCCGTATTAAGGAGCCCATCACCTGCGAGGATTGCCATATCTTCACCAAATACAATATGGTTAGTTGGCTGACCTCTTCTAAGATCATCATTATCCATTGCAGGAAGGTCGTCATGAATCAGAGAATAAGTGTGAATATATTCAAGAGAACAAGCATATGGGAGTGCTTCCTTAATGTCTCCGCCGGCAAAATCACATGCTGCCAGAAGAAGAACTGGACGAAGTCTTTTTCCTCCCACCTTAAGACTGTAAGCCATCGCCTTATCAATGGTTGCTGCATAAGGCTCAATCTCAGGGAAAAAACTTGTCAGATTCTCGTTGATATAGTCTTTATAATCGTCATATTTAAGCATCTCTTTCACCGCCGTTCTCGTAAATTGTAATCTTCTGTTCTGCCTTATCAAGAATCTCTTTGCAGAACTCGGCTTCCTTCATGCCCTCCTCGAAAAGCTTTAGTGACTCTTCCAGGGTAGTAGCCTGGCGTCCAATCTCACTTGCAGCTTTTTGAAGGTTACCAAGTGCTTCAGTAAAAGTTTTCTCTGCCATATCAGTTCCTTTCTTTGGAGAGGACTTCAGCTGTGAAGCTTCCATCTCTCAATCGAACATTATATGTTGTGCCTTCTTTAATCTCTTCAATTGAAGAAATTATTCTGTCATTATCATCGAGAACTGCAGAATATCCTTTTGCAAAAATATTCCGTGGGTCGTTCTCTCGAAGTGTTATCAGTGCTTTCTCAATTGTATTCCTTGTCTGAGAAGCTTTGTTGATCATATTTGTACGCAGAAGTTCTGTTCTGCTTTCAAGAAGCTTTCTTTCTGATTTGAGCTTGTAGCTCATTGAATCACATAGCCTTCTGCGGTTGTTTACTATTTCGTTGTATAACTCTGTAGTATCCATTACAGCCATATCTGCAGCTGCCGTTGGTGTTTCGGCTCTTACATCTGCTACGAAATCAGAAATAGAGAAATCTGTTTCGTGTCCAACTGCGGATATTACAGGAATTTCTGAGGCGAAAATTGCTCTCGCTACTCCTTCATCGTTAAAAGCCATAAGGTCTTCTGAGGAGCCTCCGCCTCGTCCTACGATTAATGTATCGATAGTAAGACCTTCGTCTGCAAGCTTGTTAGCCAGCCTGATGTTATCAATAATGCTTTGAACAGCGCCTGCTCCCTGAACCTGTGTAGGGAAGATTATAATGCTTGTGTAATTGTTCTTGGAAGTAATAATCTTACGGATATCCTGAACTGCGGCACCGGTTAAAGCAGTAATTACTCCGATTCTATAAGGAAATGCCGGAATAGACTTCTTGTATTTACTGTCAAAAAGTCCCTCCTTTTCAAGCATTGCCTTTACTCTCTGGAACTCTGCCGCAAGATCACCGACACCTGCTGCCTGAACAGCCTTAATGCTGAAGGAGTAAGTGCCGTTCTTCGAATAGGGACTGATATCGCCTAAGGCGATAATTTTTGCTCCGTTTTCAACAAGTGACATGTCTATCTTTGCAGCAACAGTACCCCATATAGCGCATTTAATCATACAGTTCTGGTCTTTTAAGGTGAAATAATAATGCTGGCCGCTTTTGCTTAGACCTGATATCTCACCTTCTACAGGAAGATTCTTAAGTCTGTAATCATCCTTAAGCTTCTTCGAAATATATTCATTAAGCTGTGTGACTGTTACTGCTTTCATTAAATGTCCTTCTCTGTATGAATAAGTCTTCCAAGCCTTGCAATTCCAACTGCGTTATCACCGGATAACCTGACATCGCCAAATACTATATTAAGTCCTCTATCATTATATGAAGATATAAGCTGTCTGATTGTTGAACTGGCAGCAACTCCACCAGAGATATACACATCTCTTATTCCGAGGTCTGATGATAAGTATACAGCGGTATCGTAGATAAGCTGTGATATCTGTCGGAAAATAACAGATATAAGAGAATTGTGAGATGTTTCCTCTTCATTCTCCATATCAATTCGTCTTATGGAAGAAGTTTCTAATCCCGAAAGATTAAAAAAGCCGCTTTTGTGCCTGATTGATGGCGCTTTTTCTGTTACTTCTGTTTCACCTGCAATACGGTCAAGGTATGCTCCACTTGGGAAACTGTATCCAAGTTTAACACCTATTCTATCCAGCAGCTGCCCGAAGCTTATATCCAGAGTGCCGCCAACAATATCCATAAGATATCCGTTAGAGTCTCTTCTGCAATCGAGAATCTCTGTTGTACCTCCACTAAGATGATACATAAGGCATCTGTCCGGAATATCCCGGCAGGCTGATGTCAGCACTGCATGTGCATGGCCCTCCTGATGTGAAAACTCATATATAGGTATCTCCAGAGATGCAGATATCATTTGTGCAGCATTAAGACCGGCGAGAAATACAGGCATGTATGAGCCTTCAACTCTTCTAGGTCTTGATGAAACTGAAACTGCTGCAATATCAGATGGATTGACACAACTCATAGCCTCTTTAATAAACAGAGGCAGAGCATTAGACTGCTTAAAGAATGCCACCGACTGGCGAAGGCCTCTCTCACCCTGCTCTACCTCAAGATATTCTGACCTTTCGAAGACAATATTGTCATTTTCATCTGTAATTGCTACTGAAGTCTTATAGTTTGATGTATCTATTCCAAGAAATAAATCCTTCATTATGCCTCAAGACTCTTGTTTACTTTACTAAGTACAGAATTTACAAATGCGTATGATTTGTCATCTCCAAATTTTTTTGCAAGATTAACAGCTTCATTTATTGCAACTGCATTTGGAATCTTGTCATTATATTTCATTTCTGCAACAGCATTACGGAGGATTGCAAGATCTGTCTTTGCTATTCTGTCAACCTTCCAGTTGTCTGTGCATGAGAGAATAGCTTCATCAATCTCATCAATATGCTCTTTGATTGCGTCAAGTGTAATGAGAGCTCTATTCTCACTCAGTACATCTCTGTTCTCTGCAATAATTGCAATATTGTTGTAATCGAAATCATTCATCGCATCCATTGCGAAAATGATCTGCATTGTTTTCTCTCTAATTTCTTCAAATTCTCTTCTACTCATTAACTTTGCTCCTGTCAATTCCTTCCACGGCAACATTTACCGCTTTTACTTTAAGACCTGTATAGTCTTCCAGAGCTTTCTTTATGCTCATCTGAATGTCATAGGAAAGCTGCGGAATGTTTACACCATAGAAAACAATAATGTGGACATTGATAGTAACACTATTCTCTTCTCTCTGTATTTTTATTCCCGAAGCGGCAGGCTCTCTTCCAAGAATGTTCTTGGAGAAAGTCTCTGTTATTCCACCAATAAATCGGCTTACATCATCAAATTTAAGCACTTCATCTGAAACATATTCGGCAATAACCTGATCTTCGATGACAATTTCGCCTATGTTGTTCTCTTTATCCTGGCTCATTTCTGCACCTCTATTCTTCAGCACTCTCTCTGATAATTATTTTAAGCTTTTCAATTCTACGATCCTTAACGCTAAGGATTGTGAACTCATAATCTTCAAAGCAGATAGGATCATATTTGATATCTTCTTTAGGTATTTCTCCCATGAGGTCAATGATGAATCCTCCGATGGTTTCGCTGTTATCGGACTCTAGTTCAACACCTGTTTCCTCATCTAGATCATCGAGGTATACATTTCCATCTACGATGAAGGTAGTGTCATCAACCTTTGTGATAACTCTGTCTTCCTCGTCGAATTCATCGTCAATATCACCTACAATCTGTTCGATAATATCCTCAATGGAGACGATACCGCTGAATCCACCATACTCATCAATAAGTATGGCCATATGATGTTTTTCCTTCTGCAGTTCATAGAAAAGAGAATCAATATTTTTTGTCTCCGGTACGAGATATACCGGTCTTAGAATTGATTGAATATCAACGTTATCAAAACCGACTTTACTTGCCTGAAGAAGATAATCCTTGATATGAAGAAGTCCGATAATATTATCAGCATCTCCTTCGCATACAGGAATTCGCGAATGAGTCATTTCCATCAGCTCTTCCAGATATTCAGATACCTCGTCTTCAATATCAATCATAAATACAT
>JAGHUT010000011.1 GCA_018064645.1 Candidatus Crickella merdequi
TGGCAACAATACCGATTGCAGTCTCATCACAGCTTGATTCTATTCCTAATGTAATGTGTTTACCGTTATACATTTCCAATCTCCGCAGTCATAAGAACCGCATCTTCTCCATTGTTCTCGTAATAGTTCTTGCGAAGGCCGTTACGAACAAAGCCCAGCTTCTCGTACAGGCTTATTGCAGCATTGTTGCCTGCTCTTACCTCAAGATTCATAAGCTGACAGCTTGCTGATGATTTTCTGATCGCCTCTTCCAGAAGAGCCTGTCCAATGTGTCGTCCTCTATAACCTTCAAGAACTCCTATATTATTAAGTTCTGCTTCACCTGCAATGCACCAGACATCTGCATAACCGATAACATCTCCATTAACGGAAGCAACGAGAACGATTGCTCTACTGTTGTCGCTGATGTCTTTGGCAAGAGCTGTAATGCTCCATGGCGTGTCAGAAGTAGCCCGTTCAATTGCTGCTACAGCCTCTGCGTCATCTGCGCAAGCCATTCTAATTACTGTTTCGCTCATGGCTTACCTTGCAATCTTTCTGCTTAGAGTACCTTCTTTAAGCCTCTGTTCAGCCTCACTAAGTCGCATATAATTTGGAAGAAGCTCTTCAAAGGATACTACATCACCGGCTTTGACCTTCTCTGCAGCAATTGCTGCAACAGTCTCTGCAGTCTGATATCTTATTGCCGTATCTGCCAGTACGAACTTCTCTTCATCAAGAGACTCTCTGATTATTGCCTCGTAGGCATCAATTCCATCTCCTGTAAAAAACACTCTTCCGTCAAGAGTGCTTGCTATCTCGCAGATCTCTTCAATCATGTACTGCTTCTGTTCTTTAAAGGCTTCTATTACGCCATTCTGAACCTTCCAGAATCCGCCGTATGTCTGGCGACGCCTTGCATTTATAATCGGGCATATGTAAGTGCATGACATTTCTTCTGCTGCACCTGCTCCATTAAGAGCCATTCCTGCAAGAGATGACACTCCCGTACATGGAATCTCCAGCATCTGTGCAAGTGTTCTTGCAGTAGTCACTCCTATTCTGATTCCTGTAAAAGAGCCTGGACCTTCTGATGTTGCCACATGTGTAATATCAGAAACAGTTCTTCCTGCTCTGGTTAGGCATTCTTCGGCCAGAGTAATAATCTCTTTGAGATGATTCATCTCACACGAAGAAGACGAAGCAGTAATATTACCTGCTTCATCTATTAATGCTGCCGAGCCGTATTTACCTGTTGTTTCAAGTGCGAGAATCAGCATATAGTCAGAATCCTTTCGCCTTCTTTGTCTGTGTAATCAATTGTAATAATCAGTGCATCAAGAGGAAGAACAGATTCAACAATATCTGCCCACTCTATGATGCAGACACCTCCTGCATCATAGTATTCTTCTCCGCCGATATCAAGAAGCTCTTCTCCATCAGCTAGTCTGTATACATCAAAATGGAAAAGAGGCAGTCTACCGCTTCTGTACTCTTTAACAATGTTAAAAGTCGGACTGCTTACTGTCTCCTTAACTCCTAGACCTTTTGCAATGTACTTTGTCAGCGATGTCTTGCCTGTTCCCAGGTCGCCTATAAGGGCAACAACATCTCCCGGCTGAAGCATCTTCGCAAGCTGAAGACCAAAGGCCTCAGTGTCAGCTTCCGACTTTATATTAATTATTTTACCTTGAAGTTCTTGTATCATTGTGCAGGAATCTCGAAATACTCTTGTATAAGATAAATGTCAGAATAGAGTTTACACCGGCCTTGAACAGATTAAATGGAATGATAATTGGAATAAGCATTCCTATTACTACATCTTTAGGGGCTCCCATAAAAGCAGATGTAACGTATATATTCATTACACACATAATTGCTGTTGTGAGAATAACTCCGATAATGAGCGCTCTGCCTGCTGTCTTCCTAGTCTTGTTTCTGTTATATACGGCACCGATGACAACGGCTACTACTCCTGTTGCAACGAAATGCATTAGGAATCCATATAATCCATCACCACCAAGCATAAATGCCTGTATGAAGCATACTACAAAAGTTACCAGAAGGCCTGGAATCGGGCCAAATGCAAATGCCGAAATATAAATTGGAACGTCTGCCGGGTCATACACCAGGAATGGTGCAGGCGGAAAAGGAAAACGTAACAGCAGAAGCAGAACAAGTGACAGAGCTGTCATAAGTGCCAGCTTGACAAGAGTCTGTGTGTTCATTGTGTTTTTTCTCATATATAACTCCCTATTACCCTTAGCAGCAGATATTAACTATAGCTGCCGCGTATATTCTTGCCATTTTATAGAAGGAATCGAGCGCCATTCGCTCATCTGCCTGATGCATCGTATCTGGCTCACCTGGAAATAATCCCCCAAAAGCCAGTGTGTTGTTCAGATGCTTTGCATATGTTCCTCCACCGATTACCATAGCCTTGTTCTCGGTATCTCCTGTCTCTTTAATATATGCATCCATAAGTGTCTCAACCATTGGATTATCCAGTGGAAGATAGATTGGGGCATCATGCATCTGCTTGATAATGCCGATTCTTCCATCTGTAATAGAACTCTCAATGCCCTTGTAGACATCTTCACCTGTGCATGTAACAGGATATCTTACATTAACTGTTACAGAAGCCATTTCTTCACTGAAAGAAGCCATTCCAACATTCCAGATAAGCCTGCCTGAAGGCTCATCCTGAAGATCACAGCCGATTGACTCTCCATGAAGATTGAATCCGATGAATTCGTTATAGAATGCAATGTAATCGTTTAACTCTTCATTTCTGAAGTTAATTCTTGCAAGGAAATCCATCATAATGCTTATTGCATTGATACCAAGCTCCGGATGTGCTCCGTGAGCGGCTGTTCCGAAAGACTCAATTACCATTGAGGAGCCCTGCTTCTTTGTCTTTACTGTAAAGCCTGTCTCAAGAGAATACTGAGCTGCTCTATCTCTTATTGAGTCATAGAGTTTTGGCTCTGAGGATGCTACTACAGCTCTTGCAGTTGCAGGAACTGCATTAGGTGCTGTTCCTGCCTCAAATTTAGTTAGTCTTAAGCCTTCCTTCAAGCTGCTCTTTGTAAGCTTCATGGCGATGTCAAAATACAGAATTCCCATCTCTCCATGAATAAGCGGAAACTCTCCATCAGGGGTGATTCCCAGGTCAGGCTGTCCTGCAGCCTCTGTATATCTGTCCATGCCTGAACATCCTGTTTCCTCATCACATCCAAGGATAAGTCTGATGTTCTTCTTCGGTTTGAAGCCGGCTTCTTTAACAGCCTTCATTGCATAGAGGCTTGCTACAAGAGGACCTTTATCATCAGATACGCCTCTTCCGTAGATTACTCCATCTTTAACTACAGGGCAGAATGGGTCTGTGCTCCAGCCTGTTCCCTCAGGAACTACATCCAGGTGGCAGGCAATTCCAAAAGTCTCAGCCTTTGGACACTCTTCTGAATCTGCTTTCCACTCAATGTGTCCGCCGTAGTTGTCAATGTTGGCAGTCCTGAAGCCCATTCCCTCGCCAACCTCAAGCATATGCTCAAGCGCCTTCTGAACGCCTCTGCCAAAAGGATAGAACTCTCCGTTCACAGTCCTTACTGGCGCCGACTGAACACTGTTAATAGATACTGTTTCCTTTAAGGTCTCAAGCATCTCATCTTTATATGTTCCAAGAATTTCTAAATAATTCATTATTTCTCTTCGATTGCCTCAATACTTCCTGCATCTGTTGTACCCTTTGTTACATAATCAGATACAATCTTTCCATCTCTGATAGTTGCAATGTTTACGGTTCTGATTGTATTGCCGCTCTCATCAAATTTAAATATTCCTGTTGCTCCCTGAATGCCATTGAGTGAAGCAAGAGCTTTACGTATTGCCGCTCCATCTGTTGACTTGGCATTATTGATGGCATTGATTACCAGCAGGTATGAATCATATCCAAGAGCTGCTCTCTGCGAAGGAAGATCATCATCACCATATTTATTTGCATACTCAATCATGAATCTCTGAGTCTCTTTAGTTACAGTATCAGTAATCGATCTCTCATCATTAATTACAGTATCGTAAGGAAAAGCAACATTAAACTTCTTGTGCTTATCAGCCATTGCAGCGAACTTTGTTGTTCCCCATGTCTTTGTTCCTACGAAAGTAACTCCGCTAAGGCCACTCTTCTCTGCAGCTGTAAGGAAAGAATCCATCTGGTCTACTGTGAGAGGGAGGAATACTGTATCAGCTCTTGAGGCCTTAATCTCTTTAATGAGCTTGCCCCAGCTATCATTTGTAATAGTCGTGCTTGTTCTGAGAACAACTGGATCAGGTGCAGTTCCTGTCATCTTGTCCATTCTGTCATCGAAGCCCTTGAGGAAGGCTGCAACTGTACTGTCATTCTTAAGGTCTACGATTGCAATCTTCTTTGACTTCAGATTCTGATATACATACTCTGCTACACCGGCACCCATCTGAGCATCTGTAATACATGCTCTGAAATAGTATCCGTTATCCTGTGTAATCAGTGGATTTACTGCCGATGGTGTGATTGCAGGAATCTTCGCATCTTCAATGTACTCAGAAGCTATAAGTGATGTAGCTTCGCCGCAGCTTCCGATAATAGCAACAGGCTTCATCTTGATCAGGTTCTCAATAGCTGTCTTGGCAGATTTTGATTTGGACTGAGTATCTACCTTGATAAGCTCAACATTATATCCATTTACATTGTTGTAAATGGTGTTGGCAAGCTCGATACCTTTAATCTCCTCTTTGCCTTTCTCAGCATCTGCTCCTGTCTGTGGCTCGAATACTCCGATGTAAATTGTATTCTCATCTGTAGCCTTCTCATCGATAAAAGTGTATCTGAAGTTATCGAAAGTTGTGCATCCTGTCATAGCCAGCATACATACTATCATTGAGATACATATTATTATTTTGTTGCGTTTACCATTCTTCACGGTTAAGAACCTCTCTTATCTCTTCTGCTGTCTCCATGTAGTTCACTGCCTGTCTCAGCTTTGCAGAGCCCCTCATACCCTTCGTATACCAGACTACATGCTTTCTGAGTTCTTTAACACCATGGAGTTCCCCCTTTAACTCGATAAGTCCATCGAGATGTCTGAGGAGCATTTCTATTCTTTCTGCGCCACAAGGAGGGGCCGGTTTATCCTCCCCTCTGTATAAACAGTTTAAATCTCTAAAAATCCAAGGATTACCAAGTGCACCTCTGGCAACCATCACAAGGTCGCATCCCGTCTCGTGGAGCATTCTCATGCCATCCTCTGCACTCATTACATCACCATTGCCAATCAGTGGAATGCTGATATTCTCCTTTACCCTTCTTATAATTGACCAGTCTGCAGTGCCATTATAGTACTGCTCTCGTGTTCTTCCATGAACACATACGGCAGCAGCTCCCGCACTTTCGATGGCCTTCGCAACTTCGACAGCATTTATGCATGACGAATCGAAACCCATTCTGATTTTGCATGTAACCGGCTTAGATGAATTCTCAACTGCCGCCCTGGTTACATCGTATATAAGATCCGGATTCTTGAGAAGTGCTGAGCCATCACTATTCTTAACTACTTTAGGAACGGGACATCCCATATTGATATCAAGAGCTACGTTGGAAAGACCATCGAGTTCTCTCGCAGCGTAGCCTATAATATCCGGCTCACTTCCAAAAATCTGAATTGATGTTGGTCCGGCATTCTCTGGAATATAGGTAAGCTTGGGAGTATTGCGGTCTCCATAGTAAAGGCCCTTTGCACTTACCATCTCTGTAACAGTAAGAGCTGCACCCATCTCTTCGCACAGACCTCTCATAACCGAATCTGTAATTCCTGCAAGAGGTGCGAGAACAAAAGGATTCTCAAGCTTTATATTTCCTATTCTTATTTCCTTCATTATTTACTCTTTCTGTGAAGACCGGCATTCTTCTCATACACGAGCAGAAGTCCGTCAAGAGTCAGTCTCTTATCAATGATGTCGATGCAGTCAACCCCACTGTCGACCATTGTGGCCATTCCGCCAGTAGCAATTACTTTGATATCATCTCTGTTAATTCCATACTGCTCTTCCATTTCCTTCTTCATACCATCGATAATGAAGCCGGCAAGACCCATGTGGCCAAAAATCAGACCTGCCTGGATACACTCAGTTGTGTTCTTGCAAATCATTCTTCCAGGCTTCTCAAGATCTACATTAGGAAGTTTTGCTGTCTGCTGGAAAAGCGCGCTTGCTGAAGTCTTGATTCCCGGCGCGATTGCTCCACCGAGAAAATCTCCTTCTCCCGATACAACGCAGAAGGTCGTTGCAGTTCCAAAGTCAACAACGATAAGCGGTCCGCCATATTTAGTATGTGCCGCTACAGAGTTAACGATTCTGTCTGAACCGATCTGTCTTGGATCATCACACTTAATCTTAAGACCTGTCTTAATTCCTGTCTCTACGATTATTGGTTTAAGATTGAAGTACTTGTAGCACATATGCTGAAGTGTAAAAATCAGCGGTGGTACTACAGAGGAAATGATTACATCGTCAATATCCGCAGGGTCGATACCCTCATGACGGAACATCTGACAAATCATTGTTCCATATTCATCTGCACTTCGTCTTGTGTCTGTTGTAAGTCTATAGTTAGCAACCATCTCGTGTTTGTTGAAAACACCGAGTACGACATTGGTATTACCTACATCTACAGCAAGTAGCATCTTATTATTGCTCCTCCAGTCTCTTAATAGCCAGTGCCATTGTAAGGCCCGGGATAATTCTGTTACCTGTCATCTCAGCTCCGAGAATCTCATTGATTCTCTTAAGTCTGTACTGAACAGTATTGTTATGAATATTCATGAATTCTGCAGTCTTGTTTGAATTCATGCCTGCATCAAGGATGAAAGTTGCAAGTGTGTCAAGAAGGAGTCTTCCCTTGTTTGCAGAAACCTCTCTGCTGAAAGGCTCCAGAAGATCGAGATACATCTTCTTAAGAGAAGATCCGCCAGTCTGGATATTGATGCAATCGCAAACCATTGACATCTCATACTTTGAGAATGATCTCTTGAATGGGAATACCATCTCAACAAAACGCCATGTCTTGCTGATAAGCTTGAAGCCTTCAACAGCTGCATCGAGTGTCTCAATTCCAGTGATGTGGAAAAGTCTGACATCCTTGCGTCCACTCTTGAGATCCTCATACATTTCAAGGCAGCCCATCTTTATCTCATGTGAAGCCTCTGATGTCTCGTCATGATATACCATTCCGTACATATCATGGTCATCAGAAAGAACCATTACATTAAAGCCATACTTCTTCTTGTACTGATCGATGATATCGATGAACTCATTTGCATCGATTTCGCTTGCATAGAATACACTAGCATACTTGAGACCCTTAAGACCTGCTTCTTCAAGAAGTGTGTAGCAGAAGCTCATATCGCCTCTTACTGCAGACTTGATAAACTCAGCTCTTGAATCTCTCTCTGGAGTGTACTTCCACATTCCGATAGCAAGCTCTATAATCTCAGCAAGCTTCTTAATCTCTGTTGCTGAATAGTTATCCTCGTTATCAACTACTACAAGGATATACTTCTGTCCGCTGATCTCGATATAGCCCCAGTATGTGATAACATCATCGATTACAACTCTGTTGAATGCTGACGGATGCAGTGATTCTCTTGTTCTTGCTGTCTGTGTTGCATCGTCAATTGTAACAAGGTGTCTTGTCTCAATTGTGAGGATAGGATTAAACTCCTCAGTCATGAGAACTACCTGATAGTCGTTGTAAAGTGCAGCCTCCTTAAGAGCTACAGGAAAACTGCTGTGCTTCTCGAAGTTGAGAAGATGGAAAATTGTATTATTAAGAATGTTATCGCTGTAGTTGTGTCCATAGAGAATCTTATCGAGCACCTGCTCAATAAGCATTGAGTAAGTAACTTTTCCATCATCCTTGATTGTGATTATGAGAAGACCGTTCTCCTCTCCAGCCTCTACAACTCTGGAGTCAACAGACTTAACACCATCCTCGTTAAGGTAAATTACAAGAGCAGCAGCACCTTTCTTTCCAAGGCCTGTTACAGCCTTTACCTGCGCTTCTATGTCATTACGCTGAGACCAGAAATGTGTTATGACCATCTGTTCTTTAACGCCGTTACGCTCAACGCCGTTATCAATATTGTCCTCATCAAGTACAGATACAGTTCTAACTCTTCTGTCAGTCTTTCTGGCACATGAAACTATCTCACATCCCGTAAAAGCATCTAATTTAAGGCAATCTTCTACTGTAATTCTCATAGCTTACTCCTGTGGATCATTATCTGTGTTCTCTAACGGCTCGTCTGTCTTTGTCTCCTCAGTTACCTCTGGTTCTTCAACCACAGTTACCTCGGAAACCTGATTCTCTCTTGTAAGCTTCTTCGGCTTTGCTGTTGCTCTCTGATACATATCGTATCCAACACGATCAGCATCTTCCCCCTCATCGAAGCCCGTGTTATCGTCTCCTTCGAAAAGCTGTCTCTGAAGCTCTTTAAGCTTCTCTTCAGCCTCTCTTCTTCTTTCTTCTTCGAGTCTTGCAGCTTCTCTAGCCTCTTCCTCGTTGTGTTTCTTGATTTCGGCTTCCTTGTTTCTAACCTGCTCAGCAAGCTCTTCAGGAGTAACTTCTCCTGTGAAAAGTCTTTCGAACTGCTCGCCGTCAAGTGTCTCTACAAGGAGGAGCGCCTGTGCAACTCTCTCGAATGCGTCGTCATGCTCAATGAGAATTCTCTTTGTCTCTGCGTAGCACTCCTCGAGAATACGCTTAATCTCCTTATCTATTGTTGATGCAACTTCCTCAGAATAATTCTGTCTTGTTGAGAAGTCTCTTCCGAGGAAAACCTCATCACTGGAACTGAAGCTTACAGGACCAAGCTTCTCACTGAAGCCGTAATCTGTAATCATGCTTCTTGCCGTAGATGTAGCTCTCTGAAGGTCATTGCTTGCTCCCGTGCTGATGTCTTCAAGCTTAAGCTCTTCTGCCACCCTTCCTCCGAGAAGATGTTTAATAGCATTGAGCATACGACCTTTAGTCTCAAAGAACTTATCTTCCTCAGGCAGCCACATTGTGAAGCCACCTGCCATTCCTCTTGGAATAATTGTAATCTGATGAACCGGATCCGAACCAGGAAGAGCTCTCATAACAATTGCATGTCCTGCTTCGTGATATGCTGTAAGCTTCTTCTCTGCATCTGAGATTACTCTGGACTTCTTTGCAGGACCTGCCATTACCTTGGTAGTAGCTTCCTCAATCTCATCCATTCTGATCTTGATACCGTTTCTTCTTGCAGTAAGAAGTGCAGCCTCATTAATCAGATTCTCAATATCTGCAGGAGAGAAGCCTGCTGTTCTTCTCGCCAGAACCTCCAGAGATACATCATCATCAAGAGGCTTGTTCTTAGTGTAGAGCTTGAGAATCTCTTCTCTGCCCTTAACATCAGGTATTCCGATTACAATCTGTCTGTCGAATCTGCCCGGTCTCAGAAGAGCAGGGTCAAGTACGTCAGGTCTGTTAGTAGCTGCAAGAATAATGATTCCAAGGTTGCCATCAAAACCATCCATCTCAACGAGGAGCTGGTTCAGAGTCTGCTCTCTCTCATCATTACCGCCGCCAAGGCCTGCACCTCTTCTTCTTCCTACTGCATCTATCTCATCGATAAATACGATGCATGGCGCGTTCTTCTTAGCCTCTGTAAAAAGATCTCTTACTCTTGACGCTCCTACTCCGACGAACATCTCTACGAAGTCAGAACCTGAGATAGTGAAGAAAGGAACTCCAGCCTCTCCTGCTGTAGCCTTTGAGATGTAAGTCTTACCTGTACCAGGGCTTCCAACAAGCAGAACACCCTTTGGAATTCTTGCACCAAGCTTTGTGTATTTGCCAGGATTCTTGAGAAAATCTACAATCTCCTCAAGCTCTGCCTTCTCTTCTTCAAGGCCTGCGACATCCTTGAAGGTAATCTTCTTATCGCTGCTCTTATATAATTTGGCTTTGTTCTTGCCAAACTGGAAGGCCTGCTTATTGCCTCCCTGATTAATAAGCACATAGAACAGGAAAATCATAGCGATAATCATCAGGACAGAAGGAAGAACCGATAAGATGCTGAAATTGCTCTCCGGTGCATTACTCTCCATTACGATTTCGCCATTCTCAAGCATTGGGTAAACATACTTCTCTTCGAGCCAGTTTATCTCAAGAGCAGAAGGTGCATATGCAACTTCTGTGTTACCATTGTCCTTTGTACCTGTCAGTTCTCTGTCAGTGATATTAATCTTCTTGAAGTCACCTGCTTCAAGATGTGAAGCAAACTGTGAGAACTTTACTTCCTTCTGTGTTACTTCTGTCTGCACACCGCGATAGAAGTATGCAGCACCAAGTACGAACACAAAAATCAATATGTATGCTCCGATACTACGACCGTATTTCTTCAAATTAGTATTCCCCTTTACATTTCCATTCTTACAATTTGTGTATCAGTCACAAAAATTATCAAGTTATTCTATCATATAGCGACTGTCAGTTCAAGAAACAACACCCTCTCGGAAGTGTCCGTTAACTGATAATTCTGTGAAAATCTACCATTTTCGCGTTGTTTTGCGCTTGGAAGTTGTGCATTAGGCACTATCCAGAGGATTTCACTACCTATTGCAGCCACCAGTATAGAGTCTCTCTCCGACTGCACTATCTTTGCATCGACAAAGTAGTCCTGAAGTTTTTTGCTTTTTCCATCCTTGATGGCAATATAGTCCCCTTCTCTTCGTGTTCTTAATGTTATTTCGCCAACTTTTCCCGGGTATCTTGCATTAAATTTATCATAGTCGAAGGCAGCATATACTTCACCCTTAATAGGCTGGAATTCATGTTTCATCATTACCTGCGGAATAAGCCTGTAATCATCTACAGGTGACTTGCAGCCAGCCTTATCTGCAGGCATGAAGACAACTGTATCATACTCTCTCTGAGCAATGAAGCCTGCAGGCAGATTGATTGATGCCGAAGGATTAGATGAGTAGAACAGTTCAATGATAGCTAGAATCAGCTCATAGCTTGCACCATCAGCAAGACCGAGAGATTTAAGACAAATTGTGGCTACTCTTCTGTTTATAGCAATATGCTGATTGCGAAGCTCTGTAATATCAAGAACAAGGGCTTCTCTTGCCGTATCAATTTCCATCGCTGATTCGCACAGTGAATATGCAATCTCTTCCATGAAACTGTCATCTATCTCAGCAATCTCTGCGTATCTTCTAAGCGCTTCTTTGATATTCGGATTGTAATTCTTCTCTATGTAAGGAATCAGTTTAAGTCGGATTTTGTTGCGTGTAACATCAGCTACGTCATTGCTTTCGTCTCTGTTAGGACGAAGCTTACAGCTCCTGATATACTCCTCAATTTCGTCTCTTGTAACCTCAAGAAGAGGTCTTATAATCATATATCCTTTGTTTGAATGTCTTATCGGGCTTATTCCGGCAAGACCATGAACACCTGTGCCTCGCATCAGGCGGAAGAGTACTGTTTCGCTTTGATCATCTGCATTATGGGCAACAGCAATAAAAATATTATCTGGATCAATCCCCTGTGACTCAAGCTGTTCTGCAACGTCATCAAAGATCTCATATCTTACAGTTCTTCCCGCCTCTTCAGTTGACACGCCAAGCTGCTCTGCAAGTTCTTTGCAGTCTGCATCGTATACAAGGCAGTCCAGGTCAAGCTTCTCACAGATGCTTATTGCGTGTTCCTGCTCAGCATCTGCCTTATCACCGCGAAGATGGTGGTTGACATGTACAGGAATTAAAGTGAATTCCATTGCATCTGCCAGATGGCGCAGTCCATGAAGAAGACAGAGAGAATCCGGGCCTCCTGAGAAACCCACAATTATTACAGCTCCCTCTGCAAGAGTACCGCTTGACAGCATTGTGTTGATAACATTTACAGATGCCTTGCTTTGTGGTGAATTGTCTTTAGTTGATGTCTTTGATTGAGTCATATCGCTCTACTCCTCTATATTGAAAAATCTGCAGCCGTTCCGCATCGTTACTTCCGCCATGTGGTCGTATTCCTCATTCTTAAGAACTGCCATTCTTCTTACAACATACTCCACATACTGTGACTTATTCTGTCTTCCTCTGAATGGTTCCGGTGTAAGATATGGTGCATCTGTCTCCGAAAGAAGATAATCTGCAGGTATAGTCTGAGCAACTTCTGCCGCCTTGCGTCCGTTCTTAAAAGTAATAGGACCGCCAAGAGAAATCATAGCGCCAAGCTTAACATACTCCATTGCCAGTTCTTTTGAGCCGCTGAAGCAGTGAAGCTGCACTCTTGGATCAGCAGCCTCCGAACCGTCGGCGAGCACCTTCTTAGGAAACCATTTTTTTCGCTCCTCCGAAAAAGCTCCTTCTTCAACAAGGATATCCATCGTAAGCTGATTTGCATCTCTCGTGTGAATCATAATAGGCATTCTAAGCTCATTGGCTAGCCTTATCTGCTTTCGAAAGAGTTCTATCTGCTCCGGCTGATTGTCTTTGCCATAGTAAAAATCAAGTCCGATCTCACCGATAGCTTTAACCTTGGGGTGCGAAGACAACTCCTTAATCTGCTCAATATCTTCATCTGTCGCAACACTCGCATGCTCAGGATGGATGCCTACTGCCGCATAGCACCATTCATAAGCCTCTGCATCAGCGATTGCCTGCTTCGATGAAGCAACACAATCTCCAACATCAATTATATATTCCAGCGAAGATTCTTCAATCTCTGCAGCCAGAGTCTTTCTCTCCTCATCTGAGAATTCTCCAAAATTCAAATGTGTATGTGCATCAAAAAGCATGTATTACTCCCTTATAAAACAAAGGGTCCCGAAAGAAACACGAGACCCTTGTTAATGCTATTGCCTGATTATTGTGCTGCTCCGATTTCTCCAAGTGCATCAAGTTCCTTCTCGACGTCAAGTCTTGGGAACAGTGCATCACCCTTGTGTACTGTAACTCCATTCATCTGATAGAACTCAAAGGCATCATTCCATACACCCTCAACATCGGCAAGTCCGAGCTGCTCTCTCATCTTGTCTGAAGTTGTATGCATATAAGGAATGATTAAGATTGATACGATTCTGAGTGCCTCTGCAAGGTTTCTCATAACTGTATCAAGCTCATCCTTCTTGCTCTCGTCCTTAGCAAGTGCCCATGGCATCTTCTCATCGATGTACTTGTTAGCTCTTCTTACGATGTTCCAAATCTCATCAAGTGCAAGATTGTACTGGAATAAATTCATCTTCTCTTCAACCTTTGCAGCTGCTGAAGTAGCAATTGTAATGAGATCATCATCAATCTCATCTCTCTGCTTTGCCTCTGGTACAACTCCATCACAGTATTTAACAATCATAGATACTGATCTTGAAAGAAGGTTGCCAAGGTCATTAGCCAGGTCTGAATTGATTCTCTGCAGCATTGTCTCGTTAGTGAACATTCCATCCTGTCCGAAGGTGTATTCTCTGAGGAGGAAGTACTTAAGTGCATCAATGCCATATCTGTCAATAAGGATTACAGGATCAATTACGTCCTTGCCCTTTCTTGCCTTTGACTTTGATACCTTCTCTCCTCCGAGGAGAAGCCATCCGTGTCCACGAACCTGCTTTGGAAGTGGAAGCTCTGCACTCATGAGCATTGCCGGCCAGATAAGTGAGTGGAATCTTACAATTTCCTTACCAACAAGATGAACATCTGCAGGCCAGTACTTCTCATACTTCTCAGGATCATCAGGCCATCCGAGAGCTGTAATGTAGTTGGAAAGTGCATCAATCCATACATACATTACGTGTCTCTCATCAACAGGAACAGGAATACCCCAATCGAAAGTTGATCTGGAAATGCAGAGATCCTCAAGGCCCTGCTCGATGAAAGCAATCATCTCATTCCTTCTTGATTCAGGCTCAAGGAACGAAGGGTTGTTCTTAAGAAGGTCTATAAGTGCATCTGCATACTTGCTCATCTTGAAGAAGTAAGCTTCTTCCTTAGCCTTCTGTACAGGTCTTCCGCAGTCAGGGCATACCTTGTCCTCACCAAGCTGACTCTCTGTCCAGAATGACTCACAAGGTGTGCAGTACCATCCCTCGTACTCACTCTTATAGATATCACCCTTATCATACATCTTCATGAAGATTGCCTTGCATCTCTCCATGTGTCTCTCTTCAGTTGTTCTGATGAAGTCATCGTATGATATCTCCATTGTTGCCCAGAGATCTTTGATTCCATCAACAATGTCATCAACGTATTTCTGAGGTGTTACACCCTTCGCATCAGCAAGAGTCTGAATCTTCTGGCCATGCTCATCTGTTCCTGTGAGAAACATAACATCATAGCCCTGAAGTCTCTTGAATCTCGCCATTGCATCAGCCATTACTGTGCAATATGTATGTCCAATGTGCAGCTTAGCACTTGGATAGTAAATTGGTGTTGTAATGTAATATGTTCCTTTGTTCTCTGCCATTTCTTGTGCCTTTCCCCGATAATATATTCTCCAGCCCTAGATAATATCCTCGTCATCCATACTCCAGTCGAAGGATGACCAGTCCTCATCTGTTGACATTGAGCTCATAACCCTCTCAGCTGCCACAATTGCCGATGCAATTGCAATTACAGTTGAGCTAAGTGCAAATAATGCAATTCCTCTACGAGCCTTCTTTGCTGCTGCAAGCTCAACTGCTGCGTTGAACTCACGCTTCTGCGCTCTCTTCTTAGACATATTTGCTCCTTTCCTATACATAGACATATATTGAATATTATACCCAAAAACATGTTCTAATTCAAGTTTGCCAGGCACAACAAAAGGGGATTCAAAGAATCCCCTTAGTGTTATTACCGTATAAGTCGATACAGAATTACTTCTGAGCCTTTCCGATCTCAAGACCCATATTGAAAGCGTCAATATTAGGCTGGATAAGCTTAGGCTTCTTCTCGAACTTGTGCTCGATTCCCTTGATGATAACGTCTGCAGGAACTGCATCAGTTGCACCAACATATACTCCGAGCATGATTACGTTCAGAGCTCTTGGGTTGTTGATATCAAGAGCCATCTGTGTAACAGGAGCTGAGATAACCTTAACATCATCTCTTGTGATCTCGTCTGTTACGATTGTGCTGTTGATGAACAGGTTTCCACCAGCCTTCAGTGTAGGAAGGAACTTGTGGAGTGAAGGTCCATTCATTACTACAAGGTCCTCAAGAGCATAGCTTACTGGAGCTCCGATTTCCTCATCTGAAATAACTACGAAGCAGTTAGCTGTACCACCTCTCATAGCAGCACCGTATGATGGGAAGAATGATACGTTAAGGTCTGTAGCCTCACAAGTAGCCTCAGCAAGAAGCTTACCCATTGTCATTACTCCCTGTCCGCCGAATCCGGCAATCATAAGATTTCTTTCCATTATGCTACCTCCTAGTCATTCATTCTAAACTCGCCAAGTGGGTACTCTGCGAACATCTTCTCTCTCAGGAAGTCGAGTGACTCGATAGGTCCGAGACCCCAGTTAGTTGGGCAAGAAGTAACGATCTCTACGATTGAGTAGCCTTTTCCCTCGATCTGGTTCTGGAAAGCCTTCTTGATGTACTTACGTGTCTTCATTACATTCTGTGGAGTATCTACTGCAGTTCTTACGATCATCTTAGGAGCTGTGAGCTGGTTAAGAATCTCTGAAACGTGCATTGGATATCCGTGCTCCTCAGCGTTTCTTCCTGCAGGAGCTGTTGTAGCCTTCATACCGATGAGTGTTGTAGGAGCCATCTGTCCACCAGTCATTCCGTAAATACCATTGTTTACGAAGATAACTGTGATGTTCTCTCCTCTGTTAGCTGCTGACATTGTCTCAGCAAGTCCGATAGCAGCAAGGTCTCCATCTCCCTGATATGTATAAACCAGTGAGTCAGGGGATGATCTCTTAACACCTGTAGCTACAGCACCAGCTCTTCCGTGAGCAGCGATGAGCCAGTCATGTGTTACATAAAGCTGTCCAAGTCCGCAGCAGCCTACACCCTCAACTCTTACGAGCTTATCGAGCATTCCAAGCTCCTCTGCAGCCTCACCAATCAGCTTGTGAACTGTTGAATGCATGCAACCAGGGCAGAATGAGTTACCAGACTCCTTAACAGCCTTGGTTCTTGCATATACTTTCTTCATATCTTCAGCCATTACAGTACCTCCTTAATAAGTTCGCGAGCTCCTGCCATAACCTGATCGTTAGTCAGAAGCTGACCACCTGATCTCAGGCACTCCTTTACAGGAATTCTTCCGCAGATAGCGTGGTCGATATCGAATCTCATCTGTGCAGGGATTGACATCTCTACATCAAGAATTCCCTTAACCTTTGCTGGGTCAAGCTTTGCAAATGTGTCATAAGGGAATGGGGAAACTGTGATAGGTCTGATAAGACCAGCCTTGATTCCTTCTTTTCTGAGTTCCTTAACGATAACCTTTGAAATACGAGCTGAAATTCCGTATGCTGCGAGAACGATCTCTGCATCATCCATCATGAACTCCTCAACTCTAACATCCTTATCCCATGTGTTGTACATAGCTGCAGTCTCGATGTTGTGCTTCTCCCAGCCATCACCGATTCCACCAGGCTCGCATGTGTGCTGATCACCGATTGCGTGACCGATTACAGCTCTGTGTGCCTGCTTAGCTCTGATCTCTGCAACCTCTGCATCGCTCTTCATTGGTGGAAGGATTACAGGCTCCATCATTGTTCCCATAACTCCATCAGTAAGAACGAGAACAGGGTTCTCATCTCTCTCAGCGAGGTCAAATGCCTCGTATGTCATGTCTACGCACTCCTGTACTGTTGAAGGAGCGAGTACGATCATCTTGAAACCACCGTTTCCAGATGCCTTTGTTGCCTGCAGATAATCCTGCTGAGCTGGCTGAATAGCTCCGATTCCAGGGCCACCTCTCTGTACGTTTACATATACAGCTGGGCAACGAGCTGCTGCCATGTATGATACTCCCTCTGAATAAAGTGAGATACCACATGATGATGATGAGCTCATTGCTCTGATACCTGTAGCTACAGCACCGTACAGCATGTTAACAGAAGCAACCTCTGACTCACCCTGTACAAATGTTCCGCCTACCTCAGGCATTCTTCTTGCAAAATACTCAGGAATCTCGTTCTGCGGTGTGATAGGATAACCCGCGAAGAAACGACAACCTGCTCTTGTAGCTGCCTCAGCAATAGCCTCACAGCCTTTCATAAATACACGTTCTGCCATTTAATTCTCCTCCTTGATTATCTCCATACCTCGATTGCCGAATCAGGACAAATCTGAGCGCACATTGCACATCCGATGCAATCCTCAGGACGTGCAGCGATTACATAAGGGTAACCCTTTGAGTTTACGGCCTCGCCAACTTCGAGGACCTTCTTTGGACATGAAATTACGCAATACTGGCATGACTTGCATAACTCAGTAGTGATTTCAACCTTCCCTTTCGCCATTACATTTCCTCCTATTTACGGTTAGTTATAAAGTACTATCTAATCAACCCACTCGTAGGTGAGATACAGCTTAATCGGGAGAACGAACTTGTCGGTCTCATCCTTAACATCTTCGTAAAGATCATCACGAACACATACAGTGTTAACAGTGGTGATTCCCTCAAAGAGTTCATCAAGCTTCTCAACGCCCTCTGTGAATTCATAGACATTGGTTGCGTAACCCAGATTTGGGTTACCTAATATATATATGTGATCAAGTCTGCAAGATCTCAGAATGTGAGACATTGTGCCGTCAATGGCTTCAACGCTTCTGGTCCAAGGTCTGTACGGATTGACAACATATACCGGAACTGAATCCTCCTTGGAAAGCAGGTGGCTGTATGAACCGGCCATTCTTGCTGCAGAATGACCACCACCGATATCAAGGAGTGTGTAGCCGTCTCCCATAAGAGAAACAGCAACTCCGCCAACAGCAGACGGTGCATCGAGGAGCTGATCCTGATAGTGGATTGTTACGCCCTCTTTTGCAAAAGCCTCAGCCATATCTCTTGATCTGTAGAGTGGCTTTGTCTGGTCGAGATCATAAAGATCTACTTTCTTGCCTGTCTGCTCTGCGAGCATATGTGCTATGTTAAGAACTATCTCACTCTTGCCGCTTCCGGCCTCTCCGATGAAGATAAAGTTCTTCTTTTCTTTCATGAGCTGATCGAAAGTCTTGTCAGCTTCGTATAATAATCCCACGTTATTCCTCCTTTTGACTCACGTCAAAACAGTGCATAGCGCACCTAAATATTTAAAAATGAAGCGCAACTACACAAAAAACTAGTATCGCTTCATTCCATAGTGTCCTTCAAGTATTATCTTTCGAAATTAAATCCATATTCTTTTTACACTTATTACCGTGTAAAGTCAAGATTTGTTTGTGAAAAAACGATTGCACTTTTCCTAATCCCACGAGTTATCGCGCTTGAGTTTTTTTACATAAACAAATACAATTACCCTATGAGAATTCTAAGTATTTCGGCACAGAAGCCGCATTCGACAGGAAGTGGCACATTTTTGACAGAAATTGTTAATTCCTTTGACAGGGCAGGACACACTCAAGGAGTTGTTGCAGGTATTTATCGAGAAGATACAGTTGCATTTCCTGAGGGTGTTTCGTTTTACCCTGTCTATTTTGATGAAGATTTTCCTATATACGGGATGTCTGATTCTATGCCCTATCCATCTTCTCTGTATCGGGAAATGGATAACAAAGCATCAGAACGTTTCGAAGATATGTTTAGAGCTGCAGTCAGCGAGGCTGTTAATAATCTGAACCCAGATATAATTATATGCCACCATCTTTTCCTGCTCACTGCAATTGTGCGTGAAATGTATCCCGACAGATATGTATGCGGGCAATGCCACGGTTCAGATCTGAGGCAATTCAGGAACTGCCCTGCTTTGGCAGAACGCATAGCACGCGGCATCAGAACACTTGACAGAATATACGCATTACACAAGTCGCAGGCAGATGAGATTGTCAATCTGTATGGTGTTGAGCCTGAAAGAATCACCATCTCAGGAAGCGGCTATAACGCAGAGCTATTCAATACTGACGGGCGAAAAGCAGAAACACCCGAGGAGCCTCTTGTTCTTGTATATGCAGGTAAGCTTAGTAAAGCAAAGGGAGTTCCAGAGCTTTTCGAAGCAGTCAGAAAGCTTTCATCAGAGTCCAGACATTCGTTCAGGGTTATCATCGCAGGCGGTTGCCAGGATAGCGATGTCCAGGAACAGCTCAACAATCTGATTGCTGAATCAGAAGAACAGTCCGGCAGCAGACTTGTGAGTGTAGAGTATCTGGGGCTTATTAAACAGGTTCAGCTTGCAGATGTCTTCAGAAAAGCCCATGTATTTGTTCTGCCGTCCTACTACGAAGGTCTCGGACTTGTGCTCATAGAAGCAATGGCATCAGGTCTTGTGCCTGTAACTAACAGACTTCCAGGAATTAAAGAATGGATTGATTCTTCAATCAACAACAGCAATGCTGTGTATGTAAATATGCCTGAAATGGAGCTTATAGACAAGCCTTATGATTCTGAGCTTCCTGCATATATAGACAGACTTGCCGATGGAATCGCTGAAGCCTTCGACACATGTATTAAAGGCTTCGACCAGCCCGACACATCTCGCATAAGCTGGGATAATATGGCTGATTATTTTACACATAAATAACATTTTTCAGATATTTGTCTATGCTATAATTCACTGGTAATCATGAACTAAGGAGAGTACATTATGGATCAGACTAAAGGAACTACTATTTTAGTAAATGGCGGCAAAGCCTTCCATGACAGACTCACAACAACATACGGACAATTTGTTCTGAGACTTGATGAAGACAGTTATTTAATGTCCGATGAGAATCTCAGACTTTCAAGAATACAGGAGAGTGATATCAAGAGATACGACATCAATTCAGGTGATATCGGAAGAATTCTCAAGTCGAGACAGGATATTAATGCAATTGCAATCACACTTACTGAGTATGGCGTGAACTGCTCAAAGAGAGTGTCTGCTCTCGCTCCTTCTCTCGATGATTTTGCTCAGATTATCGGACCTGATGCACCAATTATAGAGAAGATGTCGGCGCGCTCTATTCTGAATGCTGTACAGAACAGAGGCGGCTGCCTTGTCAAGGGATCTTATATCATTGGTGTCGGCAGCAGTCTGCCGGAAGCCATTACTGCCTGTCAGGTTATTGAGAAGGCCTGCGAGATAGAACTTCTTGCAGATAAGATCGGCGGAGCAAAGCATCTGTCTTCAGATATCAGAAACAGGCTTCGCGAAGATTATATTAATTCTCACAAGACTGCTAACGCGGAAGAATATGTTAATTATATCGGCCACGATGACAAGGAGTTCGAACTGCGCAGTACTCTTATCGAGTGCGGCAAGCAGATGTCTCGCGACGACCTTGTCCACGGAAGTCTTGGTAACATTTCCCTAAGACTTAACGAGAAGGAAATGCTTATTACACCGGCTGGAATGAACTATTTCGATATCAAGATTGAAGATATTGTCAAGGTTAACCTTGATACACTTGAGTATGGTGATCAGCGCAGACCTAGTTCCGAGAGCAGACTCCATGCGGAGATGTACAAGAGTCTTCCTGGATGTGATGCAGTACTTCACGTTCATTCAAGTGCATGCAGTGTCTTTGCTGCGGCACAGGCGGGCTTTGTTCTCGAGGATCCAACGCTCAAGACGCTGATTGGAGATCTGCTTGTCGTAGACTATGCACTACCTGGAAGCGACCAGCTTATATCAAATGTCCTTGATGTAATGAAGGATACTCATGCCGCTGTTCTATCCAATCATGGAACTATTTTCTACGGACCATCCCTTGATCTTGTTCGTGCAATTGCCAATGCTGTTGAAGCTAAGGCTGCTAATCTTCTTGGCTACAACAACCAGGAAGTTGAAGACGAGCAGGATATCTAACGACTATATATAAAAATTGCAGCCACTCGTGGCTGCAATTTTTTCTTTATATCCTACTCTCCCGAAATATGCTGAGAGTAAAGCTTACGAGACACTTTCCAGTACACAATCACCAGAATAACTGCAGCAAATACCCAGCTTAATGGATATATTGCCATAAGTGTCATGAAATTGTGTGATATCAGGAATACAGAGTATACCCATGCAATTCTTGTACCGCATATTCCAACAAAAGTGATAATTGCAGGCTCCAGTGATTTGCCAAGACCTCTCAGAGTTCCTGACAGAGTCTCGAGAACGGCACTTACAGCCTGTGCACACATGAGTAGCCTTACTCTTATAAGGCCTATTTCAATAATCTCAGGGTCCTGGTTAAAGAGACTCAGGAAGAATCTTGCACCAATGATAATCACAATAGAGAAAGCTACTGCGAACCCGATATTGAGAAGTGTAAGCTGCTTTGTAATTTTGCGGCAGCGCTGGTAATTGCCTGCGCCATAATTCTGACCAATAAATGTAACACAAGCCTGACCAAAAGAATTTGTTACATAGTATGCAAATATCTCGATATTGAATGCCGCTGAAGAAGCTGCCATTACTGCTGCGCCAAGACTGTTAATTGCAGACTGGATGCAGATGTTCGAAATAGAGAATACCATGCTCTGAAGACCTGACGGTACACCTATTGCCAGCATCTGCTTCAGAATTCTGCCGTTGATATGCATCTTCTTCATATCAAGTCTGATATCACTCTTCTCTCTTCTAAGGAATACGAAAAGCATTGATGAGCTGACCGCATTTGCAAGCACTGTTGCACAGGCTACTCCGTCTACAGTCATGTGAAGCTTCAGAACGAAGAACAGATTGGCTGCAACATTCAGCACACCTCCAATTGTCAGACTGATAAGAGGTGTCTTTGTATTGCCCTGACTTCTGAAGATTGCCGATTCAAAATTATAAAGAATAATAAAAGGAACACCGATGAAATATATCCTGAGATAGAGCATAGAATAATCTGCAACTTCCTCAGGCACTCCCATCATACGAATCATAGGTCCTGAACATATTGAACCCACAACAGCAACAATAAGGCCGCAGATGAGTGCAAGAAGGAATGCTGTATGAGTTGCTTCGCTTGTCTTCTTTGCATTCCTCTGTCCAGTATATCTGGCAATTACAACATTGGCTCCAATCGATATTCCTACAAATAGATTGACAAGCAGACCAACGACAGGTGCGTTACTTCCAACGGCAGCCATAGCATTCGCACCTACAAAGCGACCTACTACTGCTATGTCGGCCGCATTGAACAGTTGCTGAAGCATACCGGTCAGCGCGAGGGGCACAGCAAATCTCAGAGCTTTATCCCAGATTGTGCCGTTAAGCAGATCCATCTTATTCTTTTGTTCTCTGCTACTACTCACCAGCGGTATACTCCTTCTTATATGTTTTGTATTCTCCAACTGTAAAAATCGCCAGGCCGAACCAGATAATCAGGAAGCATATTGTCTCTGTCATATCAATTGATTCTCCAAGAACGGTAATTCCAAGGATAAGCGTAATTGTTGGCGCAACAAACTCTCCCATTCCAAGGTGGAACATAGGCACTCTCTGTGCCGCATATGCAAAAAGCGTCAATGGAATCAGCGTTAAAAGTCCGCAGAGAAGCATGAGACAGTATTTGCCCATATCTCCTACTGCCAGCGCACCCTGCCCCGTTCCTTCAAGATACAGAATAGCAACGAGCGCCAGAGGCGCAAGAAACATTGTCTCATATACCATGGATAGAATCGGCGGCTGAGACACAGACTTCTTGATTGCTGAGTAAAGTCCAAAAGTAAACGCAAGGAGGAGCGCTATTGTCGGCATCTCTCCAAAGTGAATCAGGAGAATCACTACAGCCACAGCAGCAATAATAATTGCTGTCAGATTATACTTTGTAAACTTCTCTTTAAATACGATATTGCCAATCAGACAAATAACAAGCGGCTCAATATAGTAGCCTGTCGCAGTCTGTACAACATGATTGGCGTTGACAGCATATATGAAAATACTCCAGTTAGCTGTAATAACAAGCCCGGAGAAAAAGAACGTAACAAGAGTCTTCCTGTCCTTAAGCGGTCCAAAAATCTCTCCGAAAGTGTATTTCGTTCTTGCCACAACAAGACTGTAAAGAAATACAGTCAGAATTCTGTAAATGATAATAACCCATGAGCTTATTGGAACCAGCATCTGCCAGTAAATCGGCAAAAACCCCCACATTAAGAGGGTTGATATTAAGGCTACCAACCCCTTCTTGTATTCGTCCCTCGTGATATTCATTACAGTCCAAGAACCTCCTGAACAGCCTCTACTGCTATAGTGATGCAGTCTGCACATGATGTGAGCGGCTTACCCTGTCCTGCGCCCTTGATATCGCCACAGATAAGAGCTCCTGCTTTCTCTGTAAAAATCTTAAGCATTGCTGCAGACAGCTTAGTTGTTGCAGCCTTAGTCTGTGCAGGATGGTCAATGTCACCGTCACTGTTGACGATTCCGGCAAGGACAACTGCACCTGAAAGCGCTCCGCACTGACCCTTTGCACATCCGAGTCCGCCGCCGAAGCCTTCACATACTTTGTACAGCAGCGCCTCATCCATGCCAACCTCTTCAGCAAATACGCAGGCTACAGCCTGTGCACAGTTATATCCTGCTCTATGCTTCTGATCTGCAAGTTCAATCTTTGTCATAATCTCTCTCCTTATATTAAAATCATTAAAAGTCCCCAAATAGTTATTCTACCACTGGAAGGATACAAATTCCACCGCCCATTCTCTGTTTGCTGCCATCACGTCTGTATGAATCAAAGAGATCGGTCTCACAGCATGTGCAGTGGTCGCTTACAGTAATATGCTCTTCTGTGATGCCTGTTTCCATAAGCATTCTCTTGTTGTAATGCTTGAGATCTATATAATATTTGATTCCTTTTGTAGTAAACGAAGGATCTCTAAACATCTCGTAAACGTCCTTGTCCACCTGGAAGCAGCACTTGCTGATTCCAGGTCCAATATGAACAAGTATATCTGAAGCCTTGCAGCCATATACAGACTGCATCTTTTCAGATGTGATTCTTCCAATCTCCTTAACAGTTCCCTTCCAGCCTGAGTGAACCATGGCTATTACCTGCTTAACAGGATCATAGAAGAACAGTGGAATACAGTCTGCGTGCATTGATGTAAGAAGCACCCCCGGAATATCAGTAATCGCACCATCCGAATCAAGAAAAAGAATGCCGCCGCCATTGTACTCCTCGCTGGTGAATTTCTTTTTTTCTTCTATATCATCAGGATACTCCAGGACAAAATCTCCTGCTCTGCAGCGGTCAACCATTTCCTGTGTGATTATCTGCACATTATCGCTATGAGTCTGCCAGTGTCCTACATGTACTGCATCAGCAAGCCCTACTTCCGCAAAGAGCTCTTCGTTGTAAAAAGGCCAGCCCGGCTTTGATGAATTCTTCGTTGCAAAGAAGGCTTTAATCTGCGTTATTTCTTTAAAAACCTCTATATAGGTCTTTGAATCTGACAATACTTCGTTCATTGCTTACACCTCGTGATTACTTCTGGTTATAGAAATTAAGCGAAACCCTTCAGCTGTAACTGAAGGGTCTCATATCAATGGGCGCCGAGAAAAGACAGCATCAGCTGGGGTGGATGCCGTTGAATAAACACCCATGATAAACCTTATATGCGCCATTCATTATATATCTATTTCATAAAAATTATAGGTCAGAATCACCCTATTTTCAATAGGTCAATTTGCCATAATATCTTTGAAAGCGAGGAAGTGTACGATGACTGGCAAAAGGATTAGGGCTCTAAGAAAAAAGAAAGGATATACTCAGATCAAGGTTCAGATGCTGACAGGCATTGACCAGTCTGGCTATTCAAAGATTGAACGTGGTGAAAGATATCCCACATTGGAGCAGGCCAAGCGGCTGGCAATCCTTTACGAGACAAGCATCGATTATATATACGAACTGACAGATGAAGAAAAGCCTTACCCAAGATAGGGTAAGGCTTTTAACTATATATTATTTCGCAAAAGAAAACCTGTATCTTACGATACAGGTTAGTTGGTAGCGCATTCGGGAATCGAACCCGAGATTCAGCCGTGAGAGGGCTGCGTCTTGACCTCTTGACCAATGCGCCATAAATTTCGTGTCAACAATATGGATTATACGCATATAGGGTGACCATGTCAACACCTTTTTTAAAAATTTTTATTTTTTGAATAAACGCTACAGAAAAAGACTCCCGCGGGAGTCTTTTGTCTTCTATCATTCGGTCTTGTCTTCACTGCAATAAGCTATCGTAGCGTTTACAGCCTTCTTCCACTGCCTGATTCTTGCTGTTCTTTCGTCTTCATTTATCTCAGGTCTGAAGATTCGGTCAATCTCTTTATTATTAATAATATCATCGAGAGACTCATAATATCCTGTACTTAGACCTGCGAGATATGCCGCACCCAGAGAGGTTGACTCTATGGAAGTAGCACGGCTGATCTTGACATCCGAAATATCTGCCTGTATCTGCATAAGCAGATTGTTGAGAGCAGCTCCGCCATCAACCTTCAGAACATCAATTTTGCGGCCTGTGTCAGCTTCCATTGCAGCAAGAAGATCCTCATTCTGAAAAGCAAGAGCTTCAAGCACTGCACGCGCAATATGATTGCGATTAGTTCCTCTTGTTACACCGTATATTGCACCACGGGCATTTGGCTCCCAGTAAGGTGCGCCGAGGCCTGTAAAAGCAGGCACTATTATTACACCATCAGTAGACTCTACAGCAGAAGCCATCTCCTCCGACTCCTTTGAAGTCTCCATAAAGCCAAGCTCATCTCTCAGCCACTGAATGGCTGCACCGCACACAAATACAGATCCTTCAAGAGCATACTTAACTTTACCATCAAGACCCCAGGCAATAGTAGTAAGGAGTCCGTTCTTTGAATATACAGGCTTCTCTCCTGTATTGAGAAGCAGGAAGTTACCTGTTCCATAAGTGCTCTTCACCTCATTCTCCTCGAAGCAGCACTCGCCAAACAAGGCCGCCTGCTGATCTCCGGCAGCTCCTGTAATAGGAATCGGTCCTCCAAAAAGTTCTTTAATTGTCTCTCCATAATGAGCTGATGACTCAACTGGTTCAGGAAGCATACAGCGAGGAATGTCAAGAAGAGCAAGGAGCTCGTCATCCCACTGGAGCGTATTGATATTAAAGAGCATTGTTCTGCAGGCATTGGAATAATCGGAAACATGCGCCTTGCCGCCTGTCATTTTCCATATGAGCCATGATTCAATTGTACCGAAGAGCAGTTCTCCGCCCTCTGCACGCACTCTCGCCTCAGGAACATTGTCAAGAATCCATGCCAGCTTTGTTGCACTGAAATAAGGATCAGCAACAAGGCCTGTCTTCTCGCAAATCATAGCCTCGTGTGGCTTAAGCGCATCTGCATAGTTTGCAGTTCTTCTGCACTGCCATACAATTGCATTGTAAATCGGCTCACCTGTCTCCTTATCCCAGACTACAGTTGTCTCACGCTGGTTGGTGATTCCAATTGCAGCTATATTGCGAAAAGTAAGATTAGCCTGCAGAAGTGCCTGCTGTGCTGTCGCCATCTGAGTTGACCAGATTTCCATAGGGTCATGCTCAACCCAGCCCTCCTTAGGGAAGTACTGAGTAAATTCCTGCTGCGCAACACTGATAATGTTGCTGTGCTTATCATAAATAATAGTTCTTGAGCTTGTTGTGCCCTGATCCAGAGCCATGATGTACTGTTCGTTCATATCGTCACCTATACAAAAAGTGCCATTATTCTGTTGCTTATATCTACACCGGTCTCTGTCAGTCTGAGGCCGTTGCTGTCAATTATGAAATGTCCGCTTGCCACAAATTCCTCAGCTTCTTTCCTGACATCTTCGAAGTACCCCCAGAAGTCATCAAATGAGCCTCCAAGTTCTTCATAACTTATGCCTTCCCGTCTTCTTAAGCCTGTAAAAACAGCTTCGCTTATATCATCATGGTCGCTGTTCCAGTGCTCTTCAGCTTCAGGGCTTTTGCCTCCTTCGAGAAGCTCACAGTATGTCTCCATATTGGAAGTATTGGTATATCTCCAGTTCTTATCACAACTGAAGGGCTGAATCATTCCACTGGCACCGAGCCCAAGGCCCACATACTCAGCCATGTTCCAGTATTTGGAATTATGTCTCGACCGATAACCCGTCCTGGCAAAATTGGAAATCTCGTAGTGTTCATAACCATTTTTTTCAAGAAGAGCTGCGCCCTTATGGAATGTATCTCTGTCGATCTCATCAGGAACCTCTTCAAGCTGATGTTTCTCCCACATCTCGAAGAAAGGTGTCCCCTCCTCCAGTTGGAGGCTGTAGAAGGATATGTGCTCAGGTTCAAGTGCTATAATCTGTTCTATGTCTTTGAGGGCATCCTCTGGCGTCTCGCCTGGAACAGAGAAAATAATATCAAGATTGATATTATCGAATCCTGCATCTCTGGCAAGCTCGTAATCGCGTATTACATCCTCTGCAGAATGTATTCTTCCCAGGTAGTCAAGCCTCTCATTATTCATTGACTGTACACCCATTGAAAGCCTGTTGAAGCCCATTGCCCTAAGCTCTGTGAGAAGCTCTGCCGTAACAGTTCCCGGGTTGGCTTCAATTGTGTATTCGGCATCATCAAGAATGTGAAAACTCTCATTAATCGCCTGAA
>JAGHUT010000051.1 GCA_018064645.1 Candidatus Crickella merdequi
TAAATTTTATTGTAATACTCTCTCTCAGTCAATTACTTTATGTTAAACAATTAGCGTAATTATTAAAAAAAGAGCCCCGGCATGGGACTCTTTTCGGATAATCATTAGCCTACAGGCTTCTTTCTTTCTTGAGCATTGCTATCTTGAGTTTCTTGATGCACTCTCTTACATCATCCTCAGTATAGTTGTTCTCTCCAACGATGTTCGACTCGATTCCTTCAGGATTCTTATTAAAATCTACAACGTTGTCAAGATAATCGCTCTGCACTACGAAAGTTCCTGCTGTACCTGACCAGTTAAGACCAGCTACAGGAATGCCTCTCTGACCGATTTCGTCTACGCAGTTTACATAGTCAACATCAAGGTTTCCCCAGCCGTCTGTCTCAACGATAACTCCGTCAGGTCTGCAGCACTCAGCTACAACAGCGGCTGTTCTTGAGCATCTGATTTTCTCTTCATTACCCTCAGGTGAACCAAATACAAGAACTCCCATCAGATCGATTCCTGTATCCTCACCAAGAATCTCAATCAGAGGATCTCTGAAATGATGCAAACTTGTTTCTTTTGTTGATGGACCAACTCCCATATCTGCACCTCCTAGTTCATTGACTTAATTGCGCCATCTCTGAACTCATTTGGAGTCAGCATTACTGGCATGCAACCGTAATCGATAAGTGATTTACCACCCTCAACACCGGATGGCTCGTTAGGGAAAATCCATGTATCAAGCATTGCTCCGTGGGCAATCATCTCCTTGATTACAAGAACCTTCTTCTGTCCTTTTCTGATTCTGTCATAGTACTCATGCTTCTCTGTAGCCTGATTACCATTGAACTTCTTCAGCTGTGCTCTGAAGAGATTCATCCACTCCTCAACGCATCTGTATGCCTTGATAATCGCATGTCTCTCCTGAGCCATACCCTTCTTAAATAGGATATCGAAGGATACTATATAGTCATCATCTGCTGGTGTGCCGGCTCTGTTAAGATAAAGCATATCCTTGAGGTTTCCCTCAGATGATCCGAACTCGTGAGCCTGCTCACCATCTACATCAACGCCAGTAGGCATTACATACACGCCTGTAACTGTGTGTGTAATTCCCTCTCCGCATACGCCTAGAACCTTTGTTGAAATAGGGATTATATCCATAATTGTATTAGTGTATCTGTCGTGCTCACCCGGCTTGATAATCGCGAGACTAACGCTCTCGATTACATCGCTGTACTTTGCAACGATAGGGTTGAGCTCATCCATATTGATAGTCATCTTGCCATCTACAGATACCTTATTGCAATCTCCCTCTTCCACGTCTGTCATGTGGAAAGCCTTGATTACCAATCTTCTGAGATTAATATCATTAGCCATAGCTTTGACCTCTCCGTATTATTTGCTTTTTTGAAAAGGGGGCAGAATAGCTCTGCCCCCATCTTCGGTTTTACCGATGTCCTATTAAGTTATTAATAGAATTAGATCTGAGCATGATACTCGTAAGGCAGTGGAACGATCTTACCTGGAGTCTCGATTGTCTCGATGAGCTTCAGAGCATCTACAGTGATTCCTCTCTGCATTACTACATCATGAGGTGCACCAGCGTTAGCTCCCATTGGAACAAGTGGAGCAGCAGCTCTTGGTGTACCATTCTGTCTTGATACTGGTGGAAGAGCTGTTACGCAGATTGTAGGAACGCCAGCCTTCTCGATTGCTCTCTGCACGATTGTTGCAGAGCGGTGGCAAGTTCCTCATCCAGCTGTTACGAGTACAGCGTCAGCGCCTTCCTCTTTGAACATCTCAGCGATTGCAGGACCTGTCTCATTTGTGAACTTCTCGATGTTTCCACCGCCGCCCATGAAACCAGCGTGGTTCTCTGCCTCTCCAGCGATAGTTCCATCAGCTACGAGCTCGTGGATTCTGTCGATAGGGAACATGCAGTTAACGTCCTTGTTAACGTCTGAGTTATCATATCCACCGTGGGATACCATAAGCATATCTGTAGGAGTGTCCTTTGGAATCTTTCTCCATGTGAAGTCTCCTGCAAGGTTAAATCTCTCCTGGTCCTTTCTGTGAACACCAGCAGCTGTAGCAAGTCCAACAACCCACTCATTCATTGGCTTTGTTGGCTTTGTGAATACTGAAGGTGGAGTTACAGGAACGAAGATCTCAGATTGTAATCCTTTTACAACTGTTAAACTCATTTTAAATTCCTCCTAGTTGTTTCTGTTTGAAATCTCTATAGCACGTCTTTCTCTGTTATGAATGTTACTAACATATTTGTCGTCAGCATCTGGTCCAAGCTGAACAATCTTTGACATATTCCAGCCAACGGTCTGTCCAACTTCGAAAGGAACCTCTGACAGAAGCATTCTCATCGGAGTCTTGAAAAAGCCTTTGTTATCCTTGATATCCACTGAGATTGCACAGTCCTCTACAAGACAGACTGTAGCTTCTACATACATGGTATGATCAGGATTCATAACGCCTCTTACGTAGCTGTCACCAGCATCGTCCGGGAGCTGCTCCAGGAAGCTCATCTTCCATCCAACGACCTGACCTAACTTGAAGGGATGTTCCGCGATAAACATGTCTTTGGCTAACTCGAGATATCCCAGTCTTCCTTTGACATCCAGTGTGACTACGTCACCTCTGTCTTCTACCACTACGCCTTCATAGTAGTTGACGCTTCCGCCATATTTTAAACTGTTAGCGTTTCCCATAGTTATTAGTCGTACTTAGCCTTTCTCTTCTCACTCATTGGCAGAGCCTGCTCATTCTCTACGAGCTCGATGCTTGCGCCGATTGCCTTCTCGATAAGCTCAATGTTGTTGTTCTTAACGTTTACATTGTACTTTCTCTCAGCAGCCTTGACTGGCTCACCTGCCATCTTAGCCTTCAGAAGTGCAAGACCTCTGATAGCGTCCTCTGTGCAGAGTGTGTTGCATGCAAGAACCTCGTTCTCGATACCTGAGTTTGACTTGTTGTTATCTACCATTGCATCGCAGTACTTGTTTCCTACTACGAGAGCACCCTGTACAGCGCAGAATGAGAATCCAACTACTGGAATTCCTCTCTTACCAATGTTCTCGATGTGTGTTACGAAGTCTACGTGGTTGTTTCCGAATCCCTCAGTTGTTACGAATGCACCATCAACGTCGAGCATCTCAACAGTCTGACCTACTCTGTTTGATACATAGAACTTCTCTGAGTTAGCCTGTGGTGAACCAACGAATACTACTCCAACGAGGTCAACTTCTGGATCGTGAATAGCCTCTACTACCAGCGGCTCTCTCCAGTAATGTCATGACATCTCCTTTGAAGCTGGTCCGATACATGTAAGAGCGTGGATACATCCATCCATAACCTCAAGTGGTGAAGCGCAAACTGGAACGTTACCAAGGTCTACGTTAGGTCTAGCGCCGAGTACTCCTACTGGCTCTGATGGGAAGAGGAAGTTATCGTGCATAGCACCCTGTCCCATGATCTCCTTAACGATTACGATCTTCTTCTTTCCAGGTCTTCTAACCTGCTTGAGAACCTGCTCTGAATCAGCTGTCTCTGGGAGATCCTTCTTCATAGCATTTCTGATCTCAGCTGTTACGAAGTCTACTGCTGAGTGAGCAGCGATAGGGCCTGGTCTCTCCATGTTCTTGCCGTTCTTGATAGTAACGAAGTACTTAATCATTGTCTCGCCCTTATCAACAGCACCAGGTCTGTTCCACTGCATGTTCTCATCAAGGTATCCCTCTGATGAACCGAACTCTGCAATCTGGATTCCCTCGTCAGTTGTTCCTGTTACTACAGTTACAACGCCATCAAGTACTCTTGTGTAACCCTCACCAAGTGGGCACTCATCTTCCTTAGTAGCGATTGGCTGGATATCCATTACTGTCTCTGAGTATGTGTGGTAGAGCTCTGGTGTGATGATCTCGATCTTCATGCTTGTTACGAGATCCTGTGAAGCAACAGCCTCTTCCTCGATACCCTCTCTGATGTAAAGAACAGTTCCCTCGATCTTTGTCTCAGGTCCTCTCTTAACCTCAGTGATGTTGTAGTGCTTTCTTGTAAGCTCTCTAACAACCTTCTCCTCTGCAACCTCTGCTGCTGGAGCTGCTGCTACTGCTGCAGGAGCTGCTGCCTCTGCTACAGGAACTGCTACTGCACCGCCGCCGAGTCCTGCTGGGATCTCGATGTCGATATCCTTACCCTCTCCGATGTGGAGCTTAATTGTTCCAGCTGCTGCTGGAGCTGCTGCTACTGGAGCTGCTGCTACTGGAGCTGCCTCTGCAACTTCCTCAACAACCTCTTCCTCAGCTACCTCTGCAGCATCAAATCCCTCAGCGATTGCTGGTGTGATTGCTGTCAGAGAGTCTACAGTCTTTGTTAACTTTGTCTTTCCGTTGAGAACCTGTCCAAGTGTCAGTGCACCGTCGATGTTCAGCAGACCAGAATCGATGAGATCTGGGAAAATAGCTGGATCTTCGAAGTTAGCTGGCTCGAGAACAGTGCCTTCCTCTGCTCTGCAGCACAGTACTGCTGGATCGTTCGCATGTTGTTTAGCTGTTTCAGCTGTGATTGACATATCGATCTTCCTCCTTAAATATTTAGATCAATTTACGCCCTATGCGTAAAAGTTTTATTGTTCACCGGAATATGCCTCATAATCGGGGTCGAAGCAAACCGGTTAACATCTAGTAGAATTACTCAGCCTCTACGTTATCTACAACGTTAAGGTCCTGATCAACTGACTTTGATACTCTCAGAGTTCTGTAGAGTGCATGGTCTACGGCTCTGCAAGCGTGGTCAGTCTGGTGGAATACCTTCAGACCCATCTTAGGACCTGATGCCATAACTGTGTTTGAACAGTCTGAGCAGTTTCCAATGATGATGTACTCGCAACCAGCCTTCTTGAAGTCCATGTTGTTCTTAACCTGTCCAGGGCAGTTACCAGGACGCTCGCACTTACGAGTTCCGTTCTTCTGCTCCTGAGCCTGCTTGCAGTAGCAAACACATGTCTCGGTTGCGTTGTACTTCTTAACGATATCCTGCATTCTCTCGAGGTTACCACCGCAAGCGCATACGAGGATACCCATCTTAGCTCCCTTAAGATCCATAAATGGCATTGTTACGAGGAGAGCTCCTGTGTTCTTGCAGATAGGTGCATCGAGTGTTGTTGCCTTTCCTGTGAAAGCTCCACCCATGATAATCTCACCATACTGCTCCTGAAGACCACCAGCCATCTCGATAAGATCGTTAACTGATGTTCCTACTGGTACATCCCAGAATACGTGTGGCTCGTGTCCACCGTTGATCTGTCCTCTTACTGTGAGGTTCTTGCTGAATGATGGCTTCTGCTCATCAACAGCCTCTGCACATCTGCAAACTGTCTCTGAGTTGATAACAACTGCGTTAGCTGCTGATGGGAGCTGTGATGGCTCGAGCTCGATGCCGAGGCACTCTCTTACTACAGCTCTCTCCTCACCCATTGGGTAGATGTCTGGAAGAAGATGTCTCTCGATAGCAGGCTCGTTCTTAATGATCTCATCAAGAATCTCAACTGCCTTACGATTCTTCTTCTTGATAGCGATGATTGCCTTATCAGCACCAGCAATCTCCATTACATACTTAAGGCCAGCGATAAGCTTCTCTGGCTCCTTCTCAATCTGCATAATGTTGTGCTTGAGTCCAGGCTCGCACTCTGCAGCGTTAACGAGAATATATCCGTGATCAAGATTAGCGTTGATCTTAACTGCTGTAGGGAATCCAGCTCCGCCCATTCCTACAACACCTGCCTCTTTGATCATCTCAAGAGGTGTGCCCTTCTTAATCTTTACATACTCATCGCTCTGCTCCTCATCTGGATTGATGATGATTCTGTCCTCAGTGATCTCCTCAACTGTTCCATAAACAGAAGCGAAGATGTTTGCACCAAGACCAGTTGGCTCTGCGATAAGAGTACCCTTCTTTACCTTGTCTCCTACTTTAACAACTGGAGCGCAAGGAGCGCCTACATGCTGTCTAAGTAGCATCTGAATCTTATCCATGACACAAATTCTCCTTTATTTATACTTCTTTCTCATCTCGTAAAAGGGCATAGTTCACCCTCTCTTGCCCCACGATTGTAGCATTTTTAACTATTAATATCAACAATACTTCGACAAATTTCCATTAAAGAAAATAATACAAAGAGCTTTTGAAATATGTAATAAAAAATATTTTCAAACTTGTTTTTTTTCACAATGTTATTTTGTTGACATACGTTTTTTTGTGCGATAGAATTTGCTTGACTAGGTAGAGTAATTGCTATTTTGCAATGCTTAAATATAAGGAGGTAAATACCTATGAGCAGCTTAAAGGCTAACATTAATTACAACAACTATAATGGTCAGATTATCAGAACAATCGAGGCTCATACAGAGGGAGAGTACTGCAGAGTAGCTCTTGACTGCCCAGATGTTCCTGGTAACACAATGATCGAGAAGAAGAACTACATTGCTGAGCACTACGACTACATCAGAACAATGCTTATGCACGAGCCACGTGGACACCACGATATGTTCGGAGCTTTCCTGACACAGCCAATCAATCCAGAAGCTGATTTCGGTGTATTCTTCATGGACGGCGGAATGTACCTCAACATGTGCGGACACTGCACAATCGGTGCTGTTACAGCTATCCTTGAGGGAGGACTCATGGAGATGAAGGAGCCAGAGACAGAGGTTGTACTCGAGGCACCTGCTGGAATCGTTAGAACAGTTGCACAGTGCAAGAATGGAAAGGTTACAGGCGTAACACTTACTAACGTTCCTGCATTCGTATACAAGGAGAACTGTGAGCTCGAGTGGAATGGTCAGACTGTAGTATTTGACATCTGCTTCGGTGGTTCATTCTTCGCTCTCGTAGATATCGAGAAGAACTTTGGAATCAAGTCATGCCCAGAGACAAAGGATTTCCTCGTAGAGTGGTCAAAGTTTGCTCTTGACGCAATCAACGAGAAGTATGAGATTCAGCACCCTGAGCTCGACATCACAACTGTTGACCTTATCGAGAACTACAGCTCATCATCACTCACAGAGGAAGAGTACAAGGAGACTTGCCCAGATGCTAAGTTCGCTCTCAGAAATACTCTCGTATTCGGTGAGCACGAGAACCCACAGATCGACAGATCACCTTGCGGAACTGGTACATCAGCTAAGCTGTCATGGCTCTACAAGCACGGTGAGCTGGGCGTAGGTGAGTCATTCGTTTACGAGTCATTCATCGGAACAAGATTCATCGGACGTATCGCTGACACAGCTAAGGTTGGTGAGTTCGATGCAGTTATCCCACAGGTAACTGGTGCTGCTTACCTCTGCGGTGAGGCAGTATGGTTCATGGATGATGATGACAGAATGACAACAGGATTCTCAATCTAATTCAATTCATCGAGATCAATATCAACATTAAAGGACTGCCCAGGGGGGCAGTCCTTTTTTCATACCATTACATTATGTTTGAGTCAGTTTAATTCGGTTTAAATCCATCCAGTGTATGGCTTCTGTGCAACTGCATTGTGAAGCCATCTGATAAGTGTTGTGAAGTCAAATACAGGAAGGCCTACTGCTGCCTGTATTGCTGCAGCATATGGAGGCATGTCACTGCACTCGAGAAGGATTGCACCAATCTCCGGATTTGCCTCTACGATTTCTGTTGCAGCTCTAATGAGCTCCTGCTCTACCTCTGCATTATCAAACTCTCCTCTTCCCTCGAGGATGCATGAGAACTCAGGCTCCTTGCCAAGACCTCTTACTACAAGCTTCTCCTGGAGCTCCTTTGATACTCCGCAGCTCTCGAAAAGTCTGTCTGTAATTGATGTTGCATCTGCTGTGAGAACTCCGATCTTCTGGCTTGGCTTAAGGATTGTCTCAATCCATGGAAGCTGAACAAGGCTTGAGAGAGCAATTGGAATATCCATTGCATCTGCAACCTGTCTGTGATAATTGCCAAAGAAACCGCAAGCTGAGCTTATTGCCCTGCATCCTTCGCTCTCAAGCTTCTTGCAGGCCGCCATAATTGCACCATATACACTGTCGCCGCAGTTGAAGAGATTAGGAATATCAAGACCCTCAACAGCTCTAAGTCTTACTGGGAAGTCAAAAGTGTAGCCGTTTACGATATTGCCTGGAACCATTGGATAATATACCTCATCGATATAAATGATTCCGATAGGCCATCCTGCAATATTCTGGCCCTTCTTCATCTTTACGACACAACGCTTAGTTGTCTCATCCATGTAACCGTATCTAACATTCTTATCCATTATTTTATCCTTTCTTACAGAACCCGGATAGGGTAAAAAAAGGGGATGCGCAATTGCACCCCCTTGTCTTGTCATAAAACGTCTATTATGCAGCCTTGTTATCCTTAATAGCGTCCTTAAGGAAGATAGCTCCTGTATAGAGTACAACGATAATAACCAGCCAGAGAAGCTTGTCAAGTGGCAGGCTCTTTACGAGGAAGTAAGCAATCAGTACACCTATTGTTCCAAGTACTGTTGTGTAAGCTGAAGCTACCATATCGTACTTCTTCTCCTTAACGAACTTAGGAACGTTACCAAATGCGAGCAGGAATGCGCATCCACCCATCATGATTGGGAATGCAGCTCCAACATTCATACCCATGATAGCTACGAGAGCCATTGTAGGAGCGTAAGCTCCGATACCGATGTTCATGAATGCTCCAAGTGCAACGCAAACGATTGTAGCGATGATCAGCTTAACGCCTGTAAGACCAAGTGCTGTTCCGAGTGCACCGAAAGGTCCGATACCCAGTGTTCTGATAGCCATGATGATACCAAGAGCGATAAGTCCAATGCCCATTCCAAGTCTGATCTTGTGAGCATCCCACTTTGTTACGAGTCCAGCTCCGAGGTTAGCTCCGAGAACCTGGCCAGCAACTAAGAGAACGAGTGTGAGAATATCAACCTCTACAAATCCGAAGAAGAGGAAAGCCTCGAGAAGTACTGGAACAGCAGCTCCAACGTTCAGTGTTCCAGGGATGAACTCATCCTTAACTGACTTTCTGAGCTTGAAAGCTGATGAAGCGATAGCATATGAACCGATACCCAGTGTATCAAAGAAGTAAGCAACGATTCCAACGATACCATTATAGATACCATACTTCTTCTCTGCAGCCCACTGTGCCTGACCTTCTTCTGTAGCAAGCTGTCCCTTGATACCCTTAACAATAACGAAAGCGGACCAAAGCATACCAACTACTGTAAGGCCCTTAAGAATTAATACAACATTCATAGATTAACCTCCTTTAAATATCAAATTGATAGTTCTTTCATTTGATAATTTATTGTCTATGTGATGATTATATGTGTTATACTTCGTTAAGTAAAGATTATTATTCTTAATTTTGCATTAAGTTTTTCTGATTTAAGTGAGGTTGATATGCAAATTAATAAGTATCAGATTCTTCTCCAGATTGTTGACAATGGCAGCATCAAGAAAGCATCAGAAAGTCTGGGTTATACTCAGTCCGCTGTCAGCCAGGCTCTCAAATCTATAGAAGATGAATTCGGGATCAAGGTGCTTGTAAGGAAGAAAAACGGTATCAGACTGACATCTGAGGGCGAGCAGATTATGCCGTATGTGCGTTCAATCTGCAATACCGAAAGCTACCTTCACCAGAAAATTGATTCCCTCAAAGGTGTATTCGCCGGCAATATTTCAATAGGTGCTTACCACAGTGTAGCAGCAACAATTCTCCCACAGATGATTAAGGAGTTTAACGAGCTGCATCCAAAGATCCGTTTTCACATTTACGAAGGAGACTTCTTTGATATCGAAGACTGGATTCACGATGGAAAAGTCGACTTTGGCTTTCTTTCAATAGATGAATTCAAGCAGTTTCAGACAATTCCGCTTGTTGAGGATCCAATGGTTGCAGTAGTATCTCCAGAATCAGTCGACGCCAGAAAAGAACTTTTTGATATCAATCTTTTCAATGATCGCGAGGTGATCGCCCTAAACGAACATCGTGACCGTGAATTATTTCGAATCTTCCGCAACAATGGCATAAAGACTATTACCAAGTATGAAGTTGAAGAATACGAAACAGTAATCGGAATGGTAGCCAACGGCTTAGGAATCGGACTGCTCCCTGCTATGTCGGTAAAAGATTCTGATAATGTCGTTTGTATTCCAACAGATCCATACTACTACCGCAGAATCGGTATTGTTCTTAGAGATCTGGACAGAGCCCCAAGCGCAGTTCGCGCTTTTGTCGACTACGCCGAAAAAAGGTACCGTTGACAAACATATTATTGCGTTGTATAATGATTCGGTCGCTGGATTTGCGACCGAATTGAATATGCGCCCGTAGCTCAATTGGATAGAGTGTCTGACTACGAATCAGAAGGTTCGGGGTTCGAGCCCCTGCGGGCGCACCATAGAAAAGAGGATAACTTTCGTTATCCTCTTTTGTTTTGTTCTTTCATATGGTTTGCTTATCTCTAAAGTTCTAGAAGCCGCATCTCACTTCCAGCTGCTTTTCCACTTCCAGGCTGCAAGGAGTCTCTTCGCACTCATATGCCAGCACTTCCACGCCTGCATCCTCCGCTCTTCTAAGAGCCTCACCGAAAGCAGGATGCGTCTCATCGTTAGGCACCATGTATTTCATATCGGACATCTGCACGATGAAAACGACCGCCGCCAGATATCCTTCGCCCCTGGCTTTAATCAATCCTTCGATGTGCTTAAGTCCCCTCTCTGTTGGCGCATCAGGGAAGGCACAAACCCCTTGGTTTTCGAGGGTAACACCTTTTACCTCTACAAAAGCCTTCTTTCCTGCATAGTCTTCCAGGTAAAAATCATATCGCGAGTCGCCATGTGTCACTTCTCTGCGAATCGTTGTTAGCTTGCCAATCCCTGGAATCTTTATTAACCCACCGGCAAGAGCCTCCTCGCACACTTTGTTGGGCGCCTGGGAGTCCATATTAATTAGAAGAGAACCCTTCTCCACCGCAATAAGAGAATAGCGGAGTTTTCTTGTTCCCATGCGGCCAGCGAAATCTTCCAGATATACCGTGCAACCGGGAACAAGAAGTTCACGACATCGGCCGGTATTCCGGACATGGGAAGTGACAACCTCTCCATCGACGATAACCTTCGCAATGAAGCGGTTGGGACGCTCTACGAATTCAGCTTTGATAATCTGGTTATAATGCACTGCTGCTTATCCTCTCTAAAAGTAAAAGGCCGCATTTCGCGCGATCTTTCAGATTCTACAATTCAATTACCCAAGAAGCTCATCGAAGGTCTTGCCAATCAGCTTCTCAAGTTCCTCGAAATACTCCCTTGTCTCTTCTGCAATCATCTTAATTCGCTGGATTCGCTCAGGAGTCATGCCCGGCTTCTGCATGAGGTATGCCATACGCTCATCGATGCCGACATACTCATCTTCTTTGACTACTCTGTCAGCCATGCAGAGCACATCAAGCTCATCAATCTGGTCTACAGGGTTGAAAGCATGCCTCATGTGTCCCCTTACAAGCCTAGCCTCTCGCTCATATCCTCGTTCAACTAGAAATTCTGCTCCAACCTTCTCATGATCAGCAGCAGTTCTAGCCACGTCGTGAACATTGGCTGCTCCCTCAACAAGTTCAAGGTCCAGCTTGTATCCGACCTCGTTAAGCGCTTTCCCAATCTTTACCGCACACTCAGCAACTGCACTGCAGTGTCTTCTTACATGCATCGGTGTTCCGTATTCATCAAAAAACTTCTCCTGAAGCTTCTTATCAATCATCTCTTTGCCCCTATAACTCGATTACTTCCAGATCTTCCGGCACCTCAATTCTGCCGCTGAAGAATTTCCTGCCCTCTTCTGTGTATAAGTTTTTTCTATTCTCTACATGATCATCCTCTGTGTGATACAGGAGAATGTTCTTTACACCCATTCGTTCTGCCAGCTCACAAGCATCCTTTGCTGTGGAGTGTGCAATTTCGTAAGGGTGATAAATATCTCTTTCATCGTACAGGCAGAATGCCTCGTGCAGAAGCCATTCGCTGTCTCTTACATATTCTTCAGATGCCTCATAGTAAGGTTCGTCACCAAGGCAGGTAAGCTTCTTTCCTTCTTCCATCTCCATGGAAAAACCAAATTGGAGCACCTTGGCAGATCCTATATTAAAGAAGGTTGTCCTGTGTCCGATGACATCTCTCGATTCGCCGTCATCTACTGCGATAAGATGAATTTTTTTGCCGATAAAAGCCACCTCAACAGGACGAAGCAGCAGTTCCGAAACTGTTCTGACCTTCTCGATCAGTTCTGCCGAAGAATAGATGTTGACCTCTCCTTCATATTCATCTTTGCACATGGCATACGCAATAACACGAATAATCCAGATGATGCCCATGAAATGGTCCACGTGCTGATGTGTAACGAAAATATCGTGAATATCAAGTGGATCAATTCCCGCTAAATCAAGATTGCGGAGAATGGTATTGCCACCTCCGCCATCTACAAGAAATTTACGTCCATCATCACCTTCAATTACAAAACATGTATTGTAATATCTGGTCACCAGCGCATGGCCGGTTCCAAGCATAGTAATTTTCATTCTTTAACCAGCCAGCATTCCGCCATCCTTAAGGATCTTCTTTGCCTTCCTGTAAGAAACGGTTACGCTGTTAACTTCCTTCTTATTTATATTGACTGTGTATTTAGCACTTGCCGTCAGACCGCGACAGTTGTTCTTCATGCTGTACAGATAATATGCAGCAAGAGTCTCCATGCTTTCTGTTGCCTCATCGCCGGTGTACTTGGCTTTGGCTGCTTTTACATCATCAGCTGTAACATTTGTAACAATTGTCATCTTGTTGCCATCTGCGCTGATTGACATTACAGTGTTGTCGTCTATCTCCATATTGCCGAACATGGCCTCTCCGCCCATATTCTCCATGTACTTCTCAATGCTTGGAGTGAGCTGGAAATATTTGTAGCCCCAGATAAAGGCGAACACCACTGCCATTGTTCCAAAAATCAGAAGTGCAATAAGTCCGTTATTAGGGCGGCTCTGCTTGTTTGTCTTTGAAATGTGGTTATCTTTCTTCATTATTCTACCCTCCACACTTGATTGTACGCTAATAGTCCATATAGTCAAGCGAAGTAATGCTCTTGTCTGTTGTCTTCCTACTCCTCGCAGAGAATCTCCGCAGCAATCTCCGCCTTCGATACGCAAGCATCCATTGCTTTTACAGAAATATATACGTGAGCTTCATCTTCGGTCATATGTCTTGTGCGCATAAGATATTCTTTAGCTCTTCTGACCTGAAGAAGCTCCGCCTCGCCAGGCTCTCTGGCTCTACCTTTGCTCCGAAGCTGTTCGCGTGAGGACTCAAGCCAGCCGAATGCAATAGCAAGTATATCTGCCGACACTGGTTTAGGCAATATGTACACCCCGCTCTCCACAAGTCTTGCGTGCATCTCTCCGAAGTCCTGCCTGCGTGTGAACATCATGCAGATACAGTCTTTACGCTGACCGATTTCTCTTGCGAAGCTTATCGTCTTATCATCGTACGGGTATCTGTTGATTACGATAAAATCAAAGACTTTTTCCCGCATCAGCCTGCCTGCTTCCGTCACGTCCCGGGCAATGGTCATTTCGTATTCCGAGGTCTTGGGAAGAAGGCTGCCAAATGATTCATTGAACTTCAAAGAGGACGAAACAAGCAGCATTCTGTATGTACGCCCATTGTAGAACATCGCACTCTCCTTCCATCTGAACACAACAATAATTATCAATTATATTACGCTGTGTTTTTTTGTCAAATCCTGTTGGTTTTTCAATGAATTTTAGAGATTTAGTACTTGTACTGTAATCGCGATTGTGATACATTTTTCTCAAAGTGGAAATTAGTACATATACGAGAAATGACACTATTTTCTTAGAAAGGAATTATTAAAGATGAAAGGATTATCAAAGATCATGAGCGTCCTTCTCATCCTCGCAGCTTTCTTCGGCGTTTACGGCGGAGTAACTAACATTCAGGATGTTTCAAGCTGCAAGGCTTACTGGGAGGATAAGGGCGTTGAGGCCGATGAGAACCTCACTAAGCTGGAAGATGGTATCGCTCAGCTCGGCGAGAACGAGCAGGCATATGTTGACGGTGTAGGAGCTGTTGCAGATGGTGAAGCTCAGCTTGCAGATGGTAAGCAGGAGCTGGCTGCCGGAAGAGCTAAGCTGGCTGCCGGAGAGAAGACTCTCGCAGATGGAAAGAAGACTTATCAGGATGGTCTTAAGAGTCTTGCTGCAGCAGAGGCTGCATATGGCGGACCTGGAGTACCTACTCTGAAGTCAGCATATGATGGCGTTAACAATCTGATGGCTGCAAAGGGTAACCTCCCTGCATCTGCTGCTATTGTTGCAGGAGCATCAGGCGGACAGCTTACAGCTGCTGATGTTACAGACATCTACAATGGTGTTAACCAGGCAATGGCTGCAGGATACACAAAGGCACAGGCAGAGCAGATTGTAGCTTACAATGTAGTCGCTAAGAAGGGTGGCTCAGATGCTGCTACTGTCAAGGCTGCTTACGAGGGAATTGCTACAGCAATGGCTCAGGGTGCTACTGAAGATCAGGCTGCTTACGCAGTTGCATATCAGATGGCTGCTCAGCAGTCAGGCAAAGATGCTGCTATAGTTAAGGCTGCTCATCAGGGAGTTGCTCAGGCAATGGCTCAGGGTGCTACTGAGGATCAGGCTGTTCAGCAGGTTGCTATCGCTCTTGCTGCTCAGCAGACTGGCAATGATGCTGCTGTAATCAAAGCTGCTTATGAGGGTGTTGCTGGCGCAATGGCTCAGGGCGCTACTGAGGATCAGGCTGTTCAGCAGGTTGCTATTGCTCTTGCTGCTCAGCAGACTGGCAATGATGTTGCTACAGTTCAGTCAGCATACAGTGCAGTTGCACAGGGCGTTGGCGCTGGACTCTCAGCTGACCAGGCGGCTCTTCAGGGTTCATTCGCGATTGTTGCACAGCAGGGCGGATCAACAGCTGCTGAGGTTAAGTCAGCGTACGAAGCAGTTGCACAGGGCGTTGGCGCTGGACTCTCAGCTGATGCTGCTGCTAAGGAAGCCGCTTATTCAGTAGTAGCTCAGAAGGCTGGCATCCCAGTTGCAACAGTTAAGGCGCTCTGTCAGGGTGTTGATGCTGCTAAGGCTCAGATTTCTGATACAGAGCAGGCATATGCATATGTTGCTTCTCAGACTGGCGTTGATGCTGCAACTGTTAAGGCTGCTTACGAAGGCACAGCAACAGCACAGGCTACTCTGGTTGCTGCTTATAACGGTGTAGAGACTGCTAAGCCACAGCTTCTTGCTGCATATAACGGTGTTGAAGGTGCTAAGCCACAGGTAAAGGCTGCTTACGAAGGTGTCGTTGGAGCTATGAAGGATGTAAAGGCTGCTTACGAAGGCGTTGAAGGTGCAGTTCCACAGCTGAAGGCTGCTTACGAAGGTGTTGAGACAGCTAAGCCACAGGTTGATACTGTTTACAACAATGTTGCTGCTCTTAACAACGGACTTACACTTGATCAGGCACAGGCAATGGCCGCTGCTTCAACAGGCAATGACCCTGCAACAATCAAGCAGGCTTACGAAGGATATCAGACATATGTAGCTGGTAAGAAGGCTGTTGCTGATGCTCCAGCTCAGCTGGCTGCTGGTGAGAAGGAACTGGCTAAGGGAAGAGCAGATCTGGCTGCTGGTGAGAAGAAGCTTGCTGATGGTGAAGAGACTCTTGCTGAAGGTAAGGCTAAGCTTGCTCAGTACGAGGATGGTGAGGCACAGCTCATCGATGGTCTCAACACACTCATGGCAAGTGAGACTTATGGCAACCTTAAGTCAATCGCTTCAAGACTTGGCAAGAACTTCAATTTCATGAAGGCTAACGGCAAGAATGTGGACCTGGAAAAGGCTAGCGAAGCCGCTAAGGCAGGAAGAGACTTCCTCGCTGACACAGAGGTAGCTGTTACTAACGAACTGATGCCAAGAGCATACTCAGATATTGCTCTTCTTATCGCTTCAGTACTTGCACTTATCGGTGGTGCACTTGGTCTCACAAAGAAGAAGAAGGCTGCTGGCGTATGCGGAGTACTTGCTGCTGTAGCTGCTGCAGTAGGTGCATACTTCGTTACAACTGCTGGTACAACAATGTCAGAGGTTGCTGGTTCAACAGCTTCAAGCCCAATGACAGCTGCACTCATCCTTGCAGGAGTTGCTGTAGTTGCAGGCGTTGTAGACTTCATGGTTAAGAAGGATGCATAAATTGTGCAAATAATTATTGACACTCACTATATGTAGGAATATAATTCCACAAGTAGTAAGAAAAAAGGCAAAGGCGTCTTTTGGACTTATGTCCAATTGACGCCTTTTTATTTTTTGGTTTGAAGGAGGAACGATATGAAAAAGTATATTTTTGTCACTGGCGGAGTTGTTTCCGGTCTTGGTAAAGGCCTCACTGCAGCATCTCTCGGCAGACTTCTCAAAGCGCGTGGTCTCAAAGTAGCATCACAGAAGCTTGATCCTTACATCAATGTTGACCCGGGAACAATGAGCCCATATCAGCATGGAGAAGTTTTCGTAACAGAAGATGGTGCAGAGACTGACCTGGATCTGGGTCACTACGAAAGATTTATAGATGAGAATCTTAACAAATACTCCAACCTTACAACAGGCAAAGTATACTGGAATGTACTTAACAAAGAGCGCCGCGGAGAATACCTTGGTTCGACAGTACAGGTCATTCCTCATATCACAGGCGAGATTAAAGAATTTGTATATAATGTCGGCAAGTCTTCAGATGCCGATGTCATCATAACAGAGATAGGCGGAACTATCGGAGACATTGAGAGTCAGCCTTTCATAGAGGCAGTGCGACAGATTTCACTCGAGGTTGGCAGAGAGAACTGTCTCTTCATTCACGTTACACTGGTTCCTTATCTTAGAGGCTCCGATGAACACAAGACAAAGCCAACACAGCATTCTGTTAAGGAGCTTCAGGGCATGGGTATCGCGCCGGACATCATTGTTCTGCGCTGTGACGAACCGCTTGACGAAGGAATTTTTAAGAAAATCTCACTTTTCTGCAATGTTAGCGAAGAATGCGTTATTGAGAATATAACTCTGCCTTGCATTTATGAGGCACCTCTTATGCTTGAAGAGGCAGGAATGGCAGATACTGTATGCCGCAAGCTTAATCTCGATGCCAGCGAGCCTGCCCTTGAAGAATGGAAGCAGATGGTTGATATGATCAGAACAAGACCTCACACGGTTAATATCGGTCTTGTCGGCAAATACACTCAGCTTCACGACGCTTATCTTTCTGTAATGGAATCCCTGCAGCACGCCGGCTATGCTCACAACTCGCATATAAACATCCACTGGATTGATTCAGAGACACTGACTGAAGATACAGTCAACGAAACACTTGGCGAGCTTGATGGAATTCTCGTGCCGGGAGGTTTCGGAAGCAGAGGAATCGAAGGAATGATTCTTGCCGCTAAGTACGCAAGGGAGAATCGCATCCCTTACTTCGGAATATGTCTTGGAATGCAGATTGCTGTAATTGAATTTGCAAGGTATGTCCTTGGCTACAAAGATGCACACTCTGGAGAATTTGATGATAATACACCTCATAAAGTAATTGACTTCATGCCTGGGCAGAGCGACGAAATCGACAAAGGCGGTACGCTGAGACTTGGCGCGTATCCATGTGTAATAAAAACAGGAACTGCCATGGAGAAATTCTACGGAACAACGATGATCAGCGAGCGTCATCGCCATCGCTACGAGTTCAACAATGATTACAGAGATGCATGCATCAGTGCCGGACTTACGCTCAGTGGAATGTCACCTGACGGCCGTCTCGTTGAGACAGTCGAGCTTTCGGCAAGACCTTTCCATATAGGTGTTCAGTATCACCCTGAATTCAAGTCGAGACCTAACCGTCCTCACCCACTCTTCAAGGGCTTCATAGGCGCAGCCTTCGATGTAATGAAGAGCAGAACCGAAACTGAATAATCGCAAGAAAAAAAGAAATGCGACCTTGCGGTCGCACTCTTTTTTTGCATATGATGAAGGTTATCTTCCCGAAAGTTCTGCTACCTTCTGAGCAAGTTCTTCTTCTCTCTCCTTCAGCTTTCTGTGTCTTACTGCAAATACTGCGATTACTGCCGCCAGTACGATTGCAGCCGGAATATCCCATCCGCAGAAGCCCAGTACTGTATGAAATGTTGTCATTGACCTGCTCCTTTCCTACTTTGATATGCCGTACTTCTCTTCAAGCATGTCCTTGTGTTCTGACTCCCTTTTGTTCTGCTTAACAGTATGTACAGCGAGAACTGCAACAAGTACTGCCGCAACAGCCAGTGTCAGAAGAGTCCAGAGACAGCTTCCGCTCGATGCGTGAATTGACTGGTGTAATTCCATCATTTTCTCTTTCCTCCTTGATTAAAGCTTGAATCCTGCCTTGGCAAGAGTCTCCTCATACTCCTGAATCTTTGCCTGTCTGTCCTTCATATCCTTTGTGTATCCCATTGCTACAGCAAGTGCGGCCAGCATCAGGATAAGGTGGAGGATGCAGCACTCAGCATCGAGCATCTTGTTGCCATGAGGTGTCTTACCATCTGCAATCTCTGTCTTTGAATATCCCTGACCATCCTTGATCTGGTTAGTGATACGTCTGTCAGGTCCTGGACCATCAGGTTTGCCAGGATCAACCTTTGCCTCTGTTACCTCAAGGATACCGTACTCAACTGCTACCTCATAGTTATCAGGATTTGTATTCTGGTATTCCTCAGTGATCTCATACTTAAATGTATTGTCACTCTTTCCAACCTTTGTCTGTGAGCCGGTGAAGAGGTATCCGAAGCCCTCGCCTTCTACGAAGCCATCGCCTGAAACAATGATTTCATCCTTAATGAGCGGCTTGCCATCATACTCCTTAGTTGCACTTGCAGAAGTGAGAACAACTGTACGAGTAGTGATTTCCATCTGTCCATCGCTGGCTACTACGAAAGTAACATCGAAGCCCTGCTCAGTATTTCTGAACATATCCTCTGTGAGACCCATATCATATGTGCCCACATTCTTACCCTTTGCAACTTTGCTGATTGATGCATTCTCTGCAACGTTAGCGGTGTCGTACATGATTCCTGAAGCCTTCATAAGACCAGAATCATTGCCGGTCATAGCTGATGTTGTTGAACTGAGCTCATAGCCCTCAACGCTCTGCTCCTCACCGTTATACTTCTGCTTGTCTGTGTGACCTGTAATAGTTACAGTCGCCTTTACTCTGTAGTATACGCTGAGTTCAAGACTTCCGTCACCTGCAACATTACCCTTGAGCACATTGCCCTGGTATCCATCATAGAAGCTGTAGCCTTCATAGCCCTTGATGCTTGCCTCTACTTCAGTGTCTGTTGTTCCCTTAAGCTTCTTGCTCTCGAGAACTGTCCATCCGCCGTTTCCGTCGTAACCAAAGTAGTTGACTGTGTATCTTGTATCCTCATTTGCAGTCCAGGTTGCTGTGTACTCTGCGTTACCAGTCACCTTATCTGCTACTTCAGGTTCCCATCCTGCAAAAGTATATCCAGGATTATGGTTTCCTGCTGCGTCTGGTGCTGCTGGTGTCTTCGCATTGTAGTCAAGGCTGCCTGTTGTTGTATCAGCAAAAGTTCCCTGTGTGCCAGGCTTATATGTTACTGTGAACTGCTCCTTGAAGTATACCTTCAGAGTTGTTGTTCCATTGCCCTTGATTGTTGCGCTGAGAACATTATCCGCCTTGCTGTCGAATGCGTACTCACCTGATGGAGTTTTATCTTCATCAGTTACAGAAGCAGTCTCTCCGGTTATTCCTGATTTCTGAACTGATCCAGTTGCCTTATCTGGGTACTTGCCATCCTTAGCATAGTAGTACTCAACTGTATAAGGAATTCCTGACTTAGCCTTCCACTGAGCAACATATGTTGCATTTGAAGTTACTTTTTCTGCTACTACTGGAGTCCAGCCTGTAAACTCATATCCGGCTTCTCCGGTCTTATCTCCGGTAAACTCAGGAGTCTTTGTATTGTAATCAAGACCTGATGTTGTCTGTGTCTCGAATGTTCCGTGATCACCAGCTGTATAGCTTACTGTGAACTGCTCCTTGAATCGTACTTCAAGAACGAGACTTCCATCGCCTTTAACTTTGCCTGTAAGCTTTGATGCATCAGCATCAAGAATATAGCCTGTCTCTGATGGCTTCTTGTCATCATCTGTTACGCTTACTGTCTCATCAGTTGTACCTGTCCTGTCTGCATCTACAGAATCAGGAGTATCGCCGTATGCACCATTCTTCTCATAGAAGAACTTAACTGTATAGGCTGTGTCTGTATTTGCAGTCCATGTTGCTGTGTACTCTGCATTTGCTGTTACTGTTTCTGCAACTTCAGGTGTCCATCCTGCAAAAGTATATCCTGCTTTGTGAGCAGCTGCTGCATCTGGTGCCGCTGGTGTTGCTGTACCATATGCAAGATTTCCTGTAGTCTCCTCCTGGAAGGTTCCCTTAGTGCCAGGCTTATATGTTACAGTGAACTGCTCCTTGAATCGTACTTCAAGAACAAGGCTTCCGTCTCCTGCTACCTGTCCGCTTACAACTGATGCGTTAGCATCAAATACATAACCCTTCTTTGAAGGTGTTTTATCCTCATCAGTTACTGATACGCTTGCGCCTGTAGTTGCCGCTCTTGTGGCATCAGTTTTGTCAGGAACGCTGTCATAGCTGCCGTTTTTCTCGTAGAAGAACTTAACTGTATATGATGTGTCCTCATTTGCCTTCCACTGTGCAATATATGTTGCATTGCCTGTTACAGGCGAAACAACGCTTGGTGACCATCCTGTAAATGTATATCCAGGTCTGTGGTTGTTAGCTGTATCAGGAGCCTCTGGTGCTGCTGATCCATAAGAGAGACCTGCATGTACTGCATCTGCGAAGGTACCCTGTGTGCCAGGCTTATATGTTACTGTGAACTGCTCCTTGAAGTATACCTTCAGAGTTGTTGTTCCGTCACCGTTAACAGTTGCGCTGAGATTATTACCTGAAGCTGATGAGTCGAAGATATATCCTTCTCTTACAGGACTCTTGTCAGCATCTGTTACTGATACTGTCTCAGCAGTTGTTCCTGTTCTGCTCTCATCTACAATTGAAGCCTCTGTGCCATATGCGCCCTGGCTCTCATAGTAGAACTCAACTCTGTATGGTGTGTTGCTGTTTGCTGTCCATGTAGCTGTATACTCTGCATTACCAGTTACCTTGTCTGCAACTTCTGGCTCCCATCCTGCAAAAGTATATCCAGGATTGTGCTCGTTAGCAGCATCTGGTGCTGCTGGAGTATTAGCGTTGTAGTCAAGGCTGTCAGTTGATGCAGCATCGAAAGTTCCCTGTGTGCCAGGGTTATATGTTACTGTGAACTGCTCCTTGAAATATACCTTCAGTACTGTGGTTCCATCGCCCTTGATGTCAGCGCTGAGAACATTGGCAGCATTGCTGTCAAAAGTATATCCTTCTCTAGCTGTTGTCTTGTCCTTTCCGGTTACAGCTGCCTCAGTATCTGTAGTTCCACTTCTTGTTACTGAATCATCAGCTGCTGCTCCATACTGTCCGTCAACTGCATAGTAGTACTCAACAGTGTATGGTGTCTTGTCATCTGCAACCCACTGAGCAACGTATGTAGCATTCTTAGTTACTGTGCCCTCAAGTGCAGGAGTCCAGCCGCCGAAAGTGTATCCCGCCTTATGATTATTTGCTGCATCCGGTGCCTCCGGTGTTGCTGTTCCGTATGCAAGACCTGCATGCTCGGATACTGAGAAAGTACCCTGTGCGCCAGGCTTGAATGTTACTGTGAACTGCTCCTTGAAGTATACCTTCAGTACTGTAGTTCCATCGCCCTTTAATTCTGCGCTGAGAACATTACCTGCAGCAGATGAATCGAAGATATATCCTTCTTTTGATGAATCAGGGTTCTTGTCTTCCTCTTTGATTCTTACTGTCTCAGCAGTTGTTCCTGCTCTGTTTTCGTCAATAAAATCAGGAGTATCGCTGTATGCTCCATTCTTCTCGTAGAAGAATTCAACCTTGTAAGGTGTATCGCTCTTCGCTCTCCATGTTGCCGTATATGTAGCTTCGCCGGTTACCTTTGATGCTACTGCAGGAGTCCATCCATCGAACTCATAGCCAGCCTCGCCTACAGGCTCTCCTCTGAACTCAGGTGTAGCTGTGTTGATCTGAGCTTCATAAATCTGTGGTTCGAAAGTTCCATGATCTCCAGGCATATACTTGATCTCTGCTGTTGGATAAGCAAGGTATCTTCCATAATATGTCTGATTGCCTGTCAGATTACCGTTGAAATCTGCCTTCTGTGTACATCCGCTGTCCTTATACCAGCCATCGAAATAGTAAGTTGTTCCGTTAACAGTCTTTGTTTCTGGAACATCTGCAGCTGCCGGCTTCTTAAGACTGCTTTCTGCAGTATTCTTGTCAACCTGCTGAGCATACTTCTCGAGAGGCTCGAATACTGAGCTTTCAGGCTCTGCTACAGCAAAGTTTACAAATACGGTAGTCTTTGTAACAAGAGAAATCATATAGTCTGCATGATAGGTAACTGTGCCTGTGTTGACATATGGGTTATATCCATTATGTCCGCTGTTAGCTCCATCAGAAGTAGTTACCTTCATAATTGACAGTGTATAGTATCCCTCCATATTTGCTTCAGCAGATCCTGGAGCAGCATATCTGTACACTTTGCCATCATAAGTCAGATTTGGATATAAAGTTTTGATTGTTTTTCCAAACGCATATTCGCTCTGTCTTACTCCAGCAACAGTTGGCTCTGGAACGTTGTAGATTTCTACTACTCCAAGGCCTTCCCACTTGTCATCCACTCTCTCAGATGAATCTGCGCTCTTGCCAGGGATAAGTCCATATACATAACAGTTGTATCTTGGAGACTTGTTCTCTGTATATGTTACGGTTATAACGGTGTCTTCATTAATTGTGCCGCTTACTGTATCTCTATCAACTGTATATCCCTCTTTATCAGGGGAAGGAACATTATAAGTTGAACCCTTGTCGTATTCCTGCTGATATGAGCTGAACAACTGGTTGCCATCCTCATCAACATAGTTAATTGTAAGGGTTGCCTTTGACGCTGATACAACCCATACCAGGAACTCTTCAGTGCGCGTCTTGTTGCCGATCTTATACTCTCTAACGATTGTAACAGGAACAATACCCGATTCATGTCGGCCTGTTACTACACCATTGGAATAATCAACAGTTGCATAGTAAGGAAGAAGAGACGTCCATTTACTAGTCTTTCCCCCGCTTGTCGATTGAATTGTTACCGTCTCGCCTACACCTACTGTATAGCGGGTTTCTCTTGTGATTGATCCGCTGCTGCCTGATTCGACTACAGGTGCCTGCGCTTCCCCGCCGGTATTACCTGCATTGTCGTTAATCGATGCAGTCTCGTCTTTAACTTCCGGATTCTCCGTAACAGCGTTATCAGCAGCACCCTCAGCGCCCTCATTGGTCTGCTCTGTTACAGCAGCATTCGGATCTGCTGCCTTAAGAATGTTGTCGGAAGTGAAAGCAAGTCCAGTCACGATCATTATTCCTGCTATGAAAAGAGCAAGACTCTTTCTCACATTTTTATTCATGTGCCGGATTCCTCCTTTTCTTAATTGATACCTACGATACGACCAGTAATGTTCTTAGTCGGGACTTCACCAAAAGTTCTGGAATCTACAGATACTTCTCTGTTGTCTCCAAGAACAAATACTGCGTCCTTATTGACTGTGTACGGGTACTTGACCCATTCAGCTTGAGGTCTTGTCTCTCCCCTTGCATAAGTTTCCTTTATGGCCTTGCCATTTACATTGACTACGCCATCCTTAAGAGAAACCACATCGCCCTCTGTCGCAATTACGCGTTTAACATAACGGTCTCCAGAAGGCATCCTGATTGCCACAACATCTCCGGTTTTATAAGAGTTACCGATTCTGCTGTAGACAACCACCCTGCTGTTCTCAAGGGTAGGACTCATTGAGTTGCCATCGACTCGAGATAATCCGATCAGCACTGTAAAAATAAAAACGAATACAGCTGCGGCTGCCGCAACCTCCATAAGGAGTCTCTGAGCGGTATATTTAGTTTTTGCATTTCTACTTCGCTGTTTTTTCATAGCTTTATCGACTAATCCCCAATGTCACATCTTTAGCTTAGTGTCTATTATAAGTCACATTCTCTCACATTGCGACACTTTTTTGAAAAAATTTTAAAATTATTATTTCTGTGACATATCAAATGTGCTATTATATTGATAATTCAAGGGTTTTACACGCAGATATATATGTCACAAATGCATTTTGTGACACAAAAGAGGTACTTATGAAACGAATTGATAAGCTCAAAACAGTCCAGATTTTCGTATATATTGTGCTTACACTGGCCTGTATTCTCATAATTGCACTAAATAAGGGATTGTTCCATACGATAGCTACTGACCAGGGAGTAAAACTCCTGTGCGTCATGCTCTGGTTTGCACTTGGAGCTGGATTCTTCTTTATCTATATGGATTTCTCTATCGTCTCAAGCTTCAAGAAGGATTACCGAGAGCTTGATTACGCAGTTCACTCAGATCCTGTTGCAGGAATTGCCAACAGATACAGCAGTGATGTCATCATTGAAAAGTATCTTGACAGACCTCTTCCCGGCAGCATCGGATGCATCATGCTTGAGATTTCCAATATTAAAGAAATCAATATTCAGCACGGTCACCGCGAAGGTAATGCAGCAATCAGACAGTTCTCTACTATTCTCAAGATGATTTCTGTAGGAACATGCTTCGTATCAAGAAACGGCGGCAACAAGTTCCTGGCAATCTTTGAGGATTGCAGCGAAGAGAAGCTTCAGGATTTCGTGGCAAGAGTGGCAGGCAAAGTATCAGTTCATAACAGCGAAGATAATGCTGTTCAGATTGAGTTCGACTACGGCACTGCATACAGCGGCGCTGACACAGTCGGTACAATTACAGAACTCATAGCACTGTCTGACAGACGCATTAGAAATAAGGATGCATAATATGAATAACAACGACAACGAATATATGGTCGAATTAACAGATAGAATCAGGAGCAGAGACAGCAACGCAGTTGCGGAATTTTTTGCCATAACCTATCAGAAACAATTCGAAATAGCATATAAGCAGCTGGGCGATTACCAGCTTGCAAAGGAAGTCCTTCAGGAAATCTACATCTATGCCATCAGGAATATGGATTCGCTGACTGACCCGAAACTGCTCTCGCAGTGGCTTAATCAGATCAACTGCAGATTATGTTTCAAGTACAGATTGCAGGATAGAGATTATATGACAATTGAAGGAAGCCAGTTCAGATTCGGGCAGATTGCCGAATTGCCGTTATCGGAAGCGCAGGCAATTATGCTAAGGTACTGCAGCAATTTCCATATTGGCGAAACAGCAAAAATAATGGAATGCAGCAAAGCCGATGTTAAGCGTTATACAGCTAACGGTCTCAACAGATTAAAGAAGATCATGCAGCAGTAAGAGGTTCACATGGAAAAAAGCTTTTTTAGAAAAAACGAAATACTGCTTTCTCCTGAGGTTTCAGATCAGATGCTGCAGAATATTCTCGATGCGTGCGATATGGAGCCTAATATGGTTCCCCTTGATGAGCTGGAGTCATATAACAACTACAGGTCCGACCGACTTCGCATATACAAGGCGATGATGATTGCCATAATCGTAATGTTTCTCATGGTGCCGCTGCTTTTCGTACCTCCGGAGATTAAGGCTGTAACACAGACTGGTTCAGACAAGCCGTCATATGGTGTTGAGACTTCCTCACTTCTTCCAGTCAAGACTGTAACAGCCACCATTGACGGCAGGAACATTCCTGTGTACGAGAATCAGGCCGGCATTTACTCCATTGTGCCCGACAAGAAAGGAACTCTCGTTATCACTGTTACTGCTATCAACGGACAGTATGTCAACAAAAAAATTTCAGTAACAGATGTAGATAATGCAGCTCCTACAGTTGATGAATATTCTCTCGAGAACAACAATCTGTCTCTTAGAATCAGCGACAAGATAAGCGGCGTTGATTTCGACACTATTGTGATTATCAGAGAAGACGGCAAGGAAAGCAGACCTCTCTCAATAGATGAAACTACAGGAACTGTAGTATTCAGTTATACAGGAGGCAATGTAACTTTATCAGTCAAGGATAAAGCAGGTAACGAACTCCGGCTTTTGCTTACTGATGACAGATAGTAAAGACTTAAAGGAGGAAACGCTTAAATGAAAAGAATAACAGGCGTAATCCTCGCTTTGCTGATAATGATGCTCCTTGCGGGCTGCAGTTCTGACCCGCCTGGCGAAGGGCGAACAACAAGAACAGCCTGTCTTGTTCCCTCCGCAGATGGAACAGTAACTTTTGCAGGTAACAACTCCTCTGTTGACTGTTCAAACACTTCAGAAGGATATGTGATGGTCAGATATAACGGTGATGCCTCTAAGATCAAAATCCAGATTACCGGACCTGGCGGAACCACCTACACATACACATCCTTCCCCGGGGACTACCAGACCTTCCCTCTCACCGAAGGAAGCGGCAGCTACAGAATAGCAGTCTTCGAGCATATCGAAGGAATCATGTACTCAATGATTCTCTGCGAAACAGCAGATGTTCAGCTTTCAAATGAATTTGGTGCTTTTCTCTATCCTAACCAGTACGTATGGTTTACAGAATCAAGCGAAGCGGTGAAACTTGGATGCAGTCTTTCTGACAAGACATCTACAGACCTTGGATACGTTGAGAAAGTATATGAGTATATAACAGAAAAAATCGAATATGACTACGACAAGGCCGAGGATACTCCGGTTGACTATATCCCGGACATAGACGACACCTTGAAGACAGGCAGAGGTATATGCTTTGATTATGCATCGCTTATGGCTTCAATGCTAAGATCTCAAGGCATTCCAACTAAGCTGGTTGTCGGTTATTCAGGCAAAGATTATCACGCCTGGATAAGCGTCTATCTTGAGGAAACAGGCTGGGTCGACGACATTATTCAATTCAACGGACAGGACTGGTCGCTAATGGATCCGACACTAGGTTCAAGCAACAGCGATGACAGTGTCAAAGCCTATATCAGCGACGACAGTAACTACAGAGCAATTTATTTTTATTAGATATCAACAATGGCAGGAACTAGAACAGGACAACTTAATAATACAGAAACGGCAGCTTTCTGCAGCCAGCTTGCCCTTATGGTCAGGGCAGGTCTTCCTCTTTCCGAAGGGTTGCATCTTATGATGGAGGATTCAGGCCATGAGGAGTACCAGATTCTTGCTTCCATTGTTGCAGAAACAGATCAGGGCGCAGACATCTCCGCTGCTTTCGACAAGGCAGGAGTATTTCCCGATTATATGGTCAATATGATTTCCCTTGGAGAATCATCAGGCAGACTTGATGAAGTCCTTGAGGCTCTGGCCAGATACTACCGGAGAGAAGCTGATATTCGTGACAGCCTGAGAAGCGCACTGACATATCCGATGATTATGATTGTAATGGTCTTCATCATATCAGGCGTTATCGTTGCAAAAGTAATGCCTATCTTTGCACAGGTATTTAATCAGCTGGGTTCCGATTTAAGCAACATTGGCAGATTTCTCCTTGCGGCAGGCACTGCAATCGGCAAATACTCCACTGTAATAATCGCAGTCATGCTCATCGCGGCAATTGCCATATACGTAAGTTATCGCAGGGACTCAGGTCGCACAATCATGACTAAGCTAGGCAGAATTCCCGCTATTGGCAGAATAAATCAATGTGCTGCAACCTGCAGATTTGCGGACGGAATGGCTCTAACACTGTCAAGCGGGCTCAGCCCGGAGAGATGCCTTGAGCTGACACTTCCTCTTATGGAGGATGAAGTTTCAAGAAGCAAGCTGACCAGTTGCATAGAACGGGTAGCTAACGGTACCGATATGTATCAGGCTATGGTGGATGCAAAGCTTATAAGTGGTCTTAACTCAAGGCTTGCCGCAATCGGTCACCGGACAGGCCAGATGGATCAGTGCATGGAAGAGATCTCAGCACTTGCTCAGAAAGAGCTGGACGAGAATATCAGCGGACTACTGGCAATTCTGGAGCCGGCACTTGTTATCATCATATCAACAATAGTTGGAGCAATACTTCTTTCGGTAATGCTCCCTCTCGTTGGAATAATGTCCGTCATATAGGAGGACTAGAATAAGATATGCTTCGTTTTGCGGGTAAAAAAAGAATAGCCACTTACGGACTTCTGCGATCTCTGGCAGTATTTGCTCTTGTTGTACTGCTTTTCTGCCTCGCGGCAGATTCAGTTGAAAGAAGAACTTCTGACAGAGAGGCTGCATATCTTGAGGATGCTGTAAGAGATAAGGCTGTGTACTGCTACTCTGTTGAGGGCGCTTACCCTGAAAACGTTGAATATATTGAGAAGCATTATGGTTTAGTTTACGACAAGGATTCATATTATGTCGGATACAGACTTCAGGCATCAAATCTCATGCCGGAGATTACCATAATTAAAATATAAGGAGCAGGCAATATGAACTTGACCCCTAAAAAACATTTTGAAATATCCTTTCCCCTGCTCCTTCTTCTGCTTCTTTCTCTTTGCGCAATTTACATTGTGCTTTTTGCAGCAGATACATTCGAATCTATCGAAGCACAAGCTTCCACGAGCAATTCGGCGCGAACATCGGCTGCATACATTGAAGAGCAAATACATCAGAATGACACAGAGAGTTCCGCAATATCCGTCGGAGCTCTTGGCGACTGTGACGCTCTGATAATAAACAAGACAATTAACGGCAAGGCATATACATCATACACATACTGCTACGATGGATATCTCAGGGAAATCCTGGCTGGTCCCGGTCTTCATCCGGATCCTGATATGGGAACAGAGATTACAAACCTCAAATCACTTGCAATCAAAGAGTGCTCTGCCGGCACACTGGAGTTCTCTTGCACCGACATAGCCAAAAACTCAACAACAAAGACTATCTGCATAAGGAGTCGTCAATGAGCAGACTGAAACAGCCAAGAACTTCAAGCATATTCCTGCTGGAGCTCATACTAGCAATTTTCATATTTATTCTATCTGCAGCGGTCTGCGTTGAAATTCTTGCAGCTGCAAGAGCATGCAGCAAAGAAGCCGCTTCACTTGATATAGCTGTTTCTGAGTGTTCTTCTGTAGCAGAGACCGTTTACTCATCTAACAGCCTGCCTGACGCGATTAACGGCCTTACAGCCCTATATCCTGAGGCTGATGTAAAAGGCAGCAATGTAACAATCGAAACTGACAGCATGATCGTCAATTGCCACTTCGCAGTATCCGATGGAATGCTTTCATGCCACATTGAAGCATTGTCTGAGGATGAATCCATATACACTCTCGATGCAGAACACTTCCTTGGGAAAGGAGCTTAGCATGACTGAGAAAAAAAAGAGTTTTTCCAGCCGAAGCTTCGGCATTTCCCTTCTCATGGTGCTTTTCATAGTTCTGTGCTTCGCTGTTAATGCCATACTTGCGCTCAGCTCAGCAAAGAGCAATCTGGACAGCAGCAGACAGTATGCAGACCGCAAAGCATCATACTATGAAGCCTGCAACGAGTCTGAAGAAAGAATCTGCAAGCTTGCCGGCACCAATTCAACAGGGGCTTATGAATGGACAATTCCATTCAGCGATACACAGAACTTAAGTGTCAGAGTTGTAATCTCAAATGGCACATATGATATAGAAAAATGGCAGACAGAAGCCAGGGAGTAACAAATGAATCTTAATGATATTCTTGTTAAATCGGTAAATGAGGGCGTGTCGGATATTTTTATCGTGGCAGGTCTTCCTGTGTCTGTCCGAAAGAATGGTTCCATTGTAAATATCAGCCCTGAGCGCATTATGCCGTCAGAGACCAGGAATCTCCTAAGCCAGATATATGAAGCTGCAGACAATCGCGATTTGTCGCTTCTTGAGACAAACGGTGATGATGATTTTAGTTTCTCAATTCCGGGGCTGTCAAGATTTCGTGTAAGTGCATATAAGCAGAGAGGCGCTCTTTCGGCTGTAATAAGAGTCATTACTTTCACTCTTCCCAATCCGGCAGAGCTTGGTATTCCAGACAATATTGTTCAAATCGGCAACAGTCACAACGGAATGATTCTCGTTACCGGTGCTGCAGGGTCAGGCAAATCCACAACTCTTGCATGCATAGTTGACTATATCAATCACAACTACAACAAACACATAATCACTCTCGAGGACCCTATCGAACACCTGCACCGCCATAACAAATCTATTGTAAGCCAGCGTGAACTTGGTGTAGATACAGAAAGCTATGTTAAAGCTCTCAGGGCTTCTCTGAGACAGAGTCCAGATGTAATACTGCTTGGAGAAATGCGTGATTACGAAACCATTTCTGTTGCGATGACTGCTGCAGAGACGGGGCACATGGTTCTGTCATCTCTTCATACAATGGGCGCAGCCAACACCATTGACAGAATTATCGATGTATTCCCGCCAGATCAGCAGAGACAGATTGCTGTGCAGCTCTCGACAGTTCTCAGCGCTGTAATATCACAGCAGCTTGTTCCGGCTATTGATGGTTCAGTCGTTCCGGCCTTCGAAATAATGACTGTAACTCCAGCAATCAGGAATATGATCAGAGAGAACAAGACACCGCAGATCGATGCTCAGCTCTACTCTGCCAACAGGCCTGATATGAAGTCCATGGACCAGAGTCTTATAGAACTTTACAATAATGGAATAATCACAAGAGAAACAGCACTGCAGTATGCGACAAACGCGGAACTTATCAGCAGAAAACTGTAGCATATGACCTGTAAAGGCAGCAGGAGAAGTACAACGCGGCAAGAGTTCAAATAAAAAAAGCTTCAGCGTATTGCTGAAGCTTTTTTCTTATATTAGTGATTTCTCCTGTAGAGCATATATACGTAATATCCGCACATTGCTATAAGAACTAATCCAAGAATCTTATTAATCATATTCTTCCTCCTTCGGTTACTTCGAGTAATACTTGCCCTTTGCCGGGTAGAATTCCTCGATTGTTCCCTTACGATACTCTTCTCTCAGGCAGGCAAGATCTTCAACCTGTGCCTTAAGCTCATCACCCTGATCAGATTCCCTTACACGGATTCTCTGCGGGAATTCCTCAACCATGTGCATGATAGGATTGTGGAACACCTGAGTTCCATCTGGCTGAATTGGCTCATATGGGCTGTGCTCAGCAAGGTAAAAATGCTTTGATGTACTGATTGCAGTATAGCCTGCTATTCCCGTTGTCTTCTGATAAGCCTTGGATATTCCTCCATCGATTACAAGAAGCTTGCCATTGCCTTTAACTGGATTCTCTCCATCTTTATACTTAACAGGAACATGTCCATTGAGAATCTTGCCTGTATCAGGATTAAGACCGAAATCCTTAAGGATAGTCTCACATATATCTTCTCTTTCGATGAGCTTGTAATAAGGAATCTTATTCTCCTTATGTGATGCCTTATCATCGATAAAAAGTCTCTCGAAGGTTGTCATCTTGTCTTTTCCGAACAAAGGTGACTCTTTAGCGAGCCAGAGGAACCACATAATGCTTGCCTGCTCTTCTCGGCCCTCGCCTACTCTGTAATCGTAATATGCAGACCTTACCTTGCGCTCAAGGGCATCCATATACGCAACACCCTTATACCACTTGCCCTCGAAGTGAATCTCTTCCATTTCGCCCTCTTCAGTCATTGGAATGCAGCCATGGTAGAATACATTGCCATTGCAGACCTTGTAAAGAGAGCCGTGTGAATAAAGGAATTCCAGATGTGACTGCAGCTTGCCTGATGAAAGAATAGATGCCTCAAGAGAGCGCATGATTTCTTCCTCTTCATCAGTCAGCCTGTATGGATCTGCAGGGTCAACTGTAGGCAGATTCATATCTCTCATCGGATATACCTTACCTTCAACCTGGACAGTTCCATTCTCAAAATCAATCGCATGGAGAAGCTTCCTGTCATCAAGATTATATTCAGGATGAGCATCGATTTCCTGACCCTCAACCTTAAACTGAATTACTGCCATCATCTTGTGCATCTTGGCAGCAAGCTCTTCAGGAATAGGATCATATCTGTTCTTATCAAGAGTATTAGGCATGAAGTATGTGCATGGATCATCTGCATAAATCTTCTCTGCAATTGTTGCAAGAGGTCTCAGATTAATTCCGTAGCCATACTCAAGCATGTCAAAATTATTGTATCTGATGTTGATACGAAGAGCATTTGTGATACATGCCCTGTTACCACAGGCAGCTCCCATCCAGAGGATATCATGGTTGCCCCACTGAATATCAACATTCCTTCTTGCCATGAGGAAATCCATTACCTCATGAGGCTTAGGACCTCTGTCATAGATATCTCCAATAATGTGGAGTCTATCTACTGCGAAATCACATATTACATCGCATAACTCACAGATAAAAGTCTCTGTGCCGCTGTAGCTTACGATCGAGTTGGCAATCTCGCGATAATACTCGATACGTTCCTCTGCATCATCGGCGAACATTAACTCGTCCATTATATATCCTGAATTATCAGGAAGCATTCTTCTTACTTTTGATCTTGTATATTTGTCTGAGCATTTACGACAAATAACAATCAGTCTGAAGATAGCAGTAATAGCCCACGCATCGAAGTCTGCTTCCGACTGGCGTCTTCTTGCAATTTCTGCCTCTGGATTGTAAATGAGTGCGGCAAGAGCATCGCACTCATCTTCACCGAGCAGAGTCCCGAAGGCCTGCTCTATTCTCATTCTAATAAGTCCAGAACCACTTCTTACGAAATATCTGAACGCATCATATTCTCCATGAATATCGCTTAAGAAGAACTCTGTTCCCTTAGGAAGAGCAAGTATAGCTCTAAGATTAATAATCTCTGTCTTTACTGCTCTGTGATTAGGGAATGACTTCGCCAGCTGTTTCAGAAATTTGATGTTATCGTTTGCAGTCATATCCGTTCCTCTGCCTGTCTTAATCTTCGTCAACCTTCATGATGTCAGCACCGAGAGCCTTGAATTTTCCTACAAAATTCTCGTAACCTCTCTCAATGTGATAAATCTCGCTGACCTCAGTAGTACCTGTTGCAACAAGTCCTGCAAGGACCATAGCTGCACCAGCTCTAAGATCTGTAGCTCTTACCTTTGCGCCATGAAGCTTCTTGCCGCCAGGGATAACAGCCTCTCTGTTCTCAGTTGTGATATCTGCTCCCATACGATTAAGTTCTACAACATGCATAAAACGGTTCTCAAATACTGTCTCTCTTACAGTACTCTTACCTTCTACTGTTGTAAGGAAAGCCATAAACGGCGACTGAATGTCTGTCGGGAATCCTGGATATGGAAGAGTCTTAAGATCTGTTGCAACAAGATCGCCTCTGCCATCTACGTAAATACCATCACTTGTCACCTCAACAGTAACACCGCACTCCTTAAGCTTGGCGATGATCGGTCTTACGTGTCCAGGAATACCGTTCTTAACATGTACCTGACCTCTTGTAATTGCAGCAGCCAGCATAAAAGTGCCAGCCTCAATTCTGTCAGGAATTACTTCGTGAAATGCACCTGAAAGTCTTTCGACACCCTCGATTCTGATCATGTCAGTTCCTGCACTCTTAATCTTAGCGCCCATCTTGTTGAGCAGATTAGCAAGATCAATAATCTCAGGCTCCTTTGCAGCATTCTCGATAATAGTAGTACCCTTAGCAAGTGTTGCTGCCATAAGGATGTTCTCAGTTGCTCCTACACTTGGAAAATCAAGATAAATGGCATCTCCCTTAAGGCCTTCAGGTCCAGCCTCAAGGATAACCTTATCATCCTCTTCAATAACAGTAGCGCCAAGTGCCTTGAAACCCTTGAGATGAAGATCTATCGGTCTCTTTCCGATTGTGCATCCACCTGGCATAGGCATAACAACTCTGCCGCAGCGTGCCAGGAGTGGTCCCATTGCCATTGTTGACGCTCTCATCTCCTGAACCAAATCAGGATCGCCTTCAACTGTTACTATCTGTGCAGCCTTAACTTTCACGGTCTTTGGGATTGAATCATCAACCTCCGCACCGTAATTGCTGAGCATCTTCTTCATAACATTTACATCAGCAAGTGCAGGAACGCTCTCGATTATACACTCCTCCTCTGTAAGGAGTGTAGCTGCGAGAAGCGGAAGTACCGCATTCTTAGCACCGCTGATTTCGACCTCTCCGCTGAGAGGTCCACTGTTATTGACGAGGATCTTTGCCATTATTTCTTGCCCTTCTTCTTTCCTAATTTCTTTGATGCCTTGTCAGCCTTCTTCAAAAGCTTTAGGCCTCTTCTTACTGCAACGGCTCCAAGAATTCCCATTGCAACTTTACCTGCCTGATCGGCATTATCTGCGAACTTAGCTGCAGCATCCTTAACAACCACGCCTGCATCGCCAGCTATAACCTTTGACTCGTCCACAAGACCATTAACATTCTTCATAAGCTTGATTCCGTGAACAGCGAGTACAGCTACAGCGCCAGCCATAATAAGCAGTGCAAGGATCAGTCCTGCAACAAGTACCTGATTAACAGTCATTGATAAATGCATACCTATCTCCTTTGCTCCCCAATTATCTGCCGATTGGCAGCTTGTCTATAACTGACTTTACTGTGCTGATTCCAGATGATGCAAGGCCTGATACCTTAGCGCTCTTATTCTTTGCAGAGCCAATAGCCTCACTAACCTGCTTCTTCACATCATGAACAGTGTATGCAGACTCATCTACAATATTGTTCACCTTATCCATTGTCTGAATAACCTTTGAAAGAAGCACAATGAGGAAAATCACTGCAACAATTGCAACGATGAGCAGAACTGAAGTAAGCGCGCTCTCAACATTAATATTAAGCATATTAACCACCTCTTCCGAATAATCGGATCCTTTCCATTAAGTTGTCGATATAATTTGACTTAATTATATACTTTTTGGCGTTTCTCATTCAAGCAATCAAACGCTTCTCTCGTATATTAGATTAATAACTTCTGTATAATCAGAGCCTTCATTGTGAACAGCAATATCAGGCAGCAGCTTAAGCTCTTCGCCCGCCCCCTTTACGCCGTGCACAAGAAGAATATTCGCCGCCTCACCAGCTCTGGGAACGACCAGCTGCAGCTCCTTAGGCTCGATTCCTTTTTCTCTCATAGAGGCGAGAATATCAACCATTCTGTTAGGTCTGTGAACCATATAGAAGTCGCCGGAAGGCTTCAGCATTCTCTTTGCGGTTTCGATAAAATCCTCCAGCTCCGCTGTCGTCTCGTGTCTTGCTGTGTACTTGTGGTAGCTGGCATTTGGTATTGCCGCAGATTTTTTGAAATAAGGCGGATTAGTCACCACCGCATCATATGTTTCAAAAAAATCTTCTCCGGTTATCTCGGAGATATCACAATTGAAGAAACGGACTCTTTCCTCGAGTCCGTTAACAAGGCAGGCACGCTTAGCTCTGTCACAGGCGTCTTCTCTAAGTTCAAACCCATCAGCAGTTATGTCCTCTCTCTTATGAGCCATAACGAAAGATACTATTCCACTTCCGGTTCCAAGGTCGCCTACTCTGGCTGAAGGAGAAACACCTTTTGCCCCTGTCTCTCCTGCTGCGAAAGCTGCCAGAAGTACAGCATCAACGCCATATCCAAGACCCTTGTGCTGAATAACTTTAATCGCGCCGAATCCAGTTGAATCCAGTCGTTCACCGTCTTTAATCATTACCACTCCTGATTGAGACGCGCCAGTTCTTCTACAGCCGCTTCATCCAGCTCATCGTCAGCCTTACCCTTCTTCTTGTTGATCCTTATAATCTGATCCTTAGGGAAGGATTTAAGTTCCTGAGAGAAAATCTCTTCTCCTGTATCCTTGTCCTTCTCAATTCCTCTTGTTACAACGAGACCGTTGAAATAATCAACCTTGATTACCTTGGCGAGTCCATCCGGTGTCTGAACTCTCTCGTTATCGTTTGGCATTCCCTTGCGAAGCTCCTTATATGTAGCATTCTCAAAATTAAGGCAGCACATAAGTCTTCCGCAGGTTCCCGAAATCTTGGTAGGATTAAGAGAAAGATTCTGCATCTTCGCCATCTTAATTGATACAGGCTGAAAATCGTGAAGCCACTTGCTGCAGCATAGCGGTCTTCCGCATACACCGATTCCGCCCAGCATCTTTGCCTCATCTCTGACACCTATCTGTCTAAGCTCAATTCTGATCTTGAAATGAGAAGCGAGATCCTTAGCCAGATCCCTGAAATCCACCCTTCCATCAGCAGAGAAATAGAATACCAGCTTGGACCCGTCAATCATATATTCTGCATCGATGAGCTTCATCTCAAGATTGTGCTTGGCAATCTTCTCTGCGCAGACCTTCATCGCAGGGTCTCTTTTAGCCAGATTCTCTTCATATACTGCCATGTCGCTCTCTGTAGCTTTTCTGATTACCGGCTTAAGCGCCGCAACAAGCTGGTCGTCAGTAACCATCTTGTTCTCGATGAGAATATGTCCCATCTCGAGACCTCTTGCAGTCTCAACGATTACCATTTCGCCCAGTCTGAAAGTTTCATTTCCGGGATCGAAGAAATATGTTTTGCCGGACTTCTTAAATCCAACACCGACAATCTCTACCATATTGTTTATATCCTCCTATTCAGCAAGCTCAAGATAAAGTCTCTTCAGAGCTTTGCCATATTGCATTCCTTTGTAAATATCTCTACGGGTGTTCTCAATAAGTTCTATTGCTGCAGCGTGTCCTTCCGCATCTGCTCCACCCTTAACCATAGCATCTCGTCTTAATTCCTCCATCTTACTGAGAAGCTCAAGCGCGTGATCAGCTGAGGTTATGTTCTTATCAACAGCATCTCTGTACTTGAAGAAAATCTTTGTTATGTAATTATTTACATCTACAGATTCCTCATCTTCTTCGCTTTGATGCATTCTGATGGTTCCGCATCTTGATCTTACTGTCGAAAGCAGATTATCTGCGTTAGCTGTTCCAAGGATAATCAGTGCGCCCTCTTCAGGCTCTTCAAGTGTCTTGAGAAGCTTATTCTGTACTATCTCCGAAAGCTTATCAGCCTCATCGATAATGCCAATCAGATGATTGCCGTAAGCACCCATGGCCAGCCTCGAGGAGAAAGCAGTCGCATCATCGGCAGTATAATTTGTCTTGCTTCTGTCCATGTGCACCACATCCATACTTGTTCCTGCTTCTACCTGAACACATGCAGGACATCTTCCACAGGGCATCATGTTCAGGGAAGGACAGGCGCAGAGGATGGACTTTGCAAAATTTTTTATAAAAAAACCTCTCTCTTCCGCGTTGCGTCCCTCTACGATGTAGGCGTGAGCCGCACCGCTGCCATCTCTTATTGAATTGATAATTCTGCTTGGAATATCAGACACTCTATAATCCTTTCCTGTCGCAGACTTCTTTGAGAATGGTTCTTATCTCCAGGCTGATCTCCTCGATGGTTCTTGACGCATCGATTACAGCAACTCTCTTTGGGTCTGCTTCTGCTACTTTCTTGTAGCCATTATAAACTCGATAATGGAAGTCCAGCTTCTCCTGCTCCAGTCTATCCATTTCGTCGCTTCTGATGCGAGATCTTCCTACTGCCGGATCAAGGTCGAGGAAAAAAGTAATATCAGGCATCACGCCATCAATGGCGACTCTATTAACCTCTTCTACAATATCCCCGAGACCTCTTCCATATCCCTGATATGCAATGCTTGAGTCAATATACCTGTCACAGACTACTGTCTCGCCTCTTTCGATTGCCGGTCTTATCACCTCTGCAACAAGCTGAGCTCTTGCTGAAGCATAAATCATCATTTCAGCAATTGGTGACATCTCGCTATTCTCTTTATCCAGGAGAATGTCCCTCAGCTTCTCGCTGATTGATGTACCACCTGGTTCTCTTGTCATTATCGGTTCAATACCAATGCTCTCAAGGTATTCCTTCGCAAGCTGAATTTGAGTCGACTTACCTGCACCGTCTGAACCTTCGAATGTTATAAATAATCCCCTGCTCATCTCTCTGTCCTCTTTGATACCTGCTTCTTATCATCGCCAAGAGCATATCTGGCAACTCTCATATATAGGTAATAGCAAAGGTAGCCGACAGGAAGAACAAGCAGTGTTGCTAGAATCCATCTGAAAATAATCATACCTTCTCCTGTTATCGGGTACACTGCCCCAACTTTACATACATAAAGCATTATAACACATTTACAGTCTTTAAGGGAATTCGATACACCTCTAAAATTGCAATCTGGCCTGTCATATTATATAATTAATCGATTATTTGAAGATAACTGAAGGAGATTACAATGACTAATTCAGCACTTAGCGAACTGATTTACTCAGATATTACAAAGACACCTGCAGACTACGAAGCGATGTACCCTGCAAGAGAGCTTCCTGAAGGAGCAAAGGTTACAAGACTTGGACCTAGCCCAACTGGTTTCATTCATCTCGGCAACCTCTACGGAGCTTTTGTAGACGAGAGACTTGCTCACCAGAGCGGTGGTGTTTTTTACCTGAGAATAGAAGATACAGACGACAAGCGTTTCGTTGAGAACGCAGTAGAGACTATCATCTCATCACTTGCATTTTTCGGCATCAATTTCGACGAAGGTGTAACTGAGAACGGAGATATTGGTATCTACGGAGACTACACACAGAGCCACAGAGGCGAGATCTACAGATGCTTTGCTAAGAAGCTGCTCGCAGAGGGCAAAGCTTATCCTTGCTTCCTTACCGAAGATGAGATTACTGAGATCAGAGCAAAACAGGAAGAACTTAAGATTGCTCCCGGCATCTACGCAGGATGGTCGAAGTACAGAGACTGGGATAAGGATGAGGCTATTGCAGCTGAAGTTGAGGCAAAGATCAAGGCAGGCGAGCCTTTCGTTATCAGACTCAAGTCACAGGGCACACCTAATGCATCAGGAGACGATATCAGGAGAAACACTGTTATCGATTCTGTAAGAGGTAAGCTTGAGGTTCCGGAGAACTTCCAGGATATCGTTATCATCAAGACAACAGGTATCCCTACTTACCATTTTGCCCACGCAGTTGACGATCACCTAATGAGAACTACTCATGTTGTTCGTGGAGAGGAGTGGCTCCCTTCACTCCCTATTCATGTTGAGCTCTTCAACTATCTTGGTTTTGAGCTTCCAACATACTGTCACACTGCAGTACTCATGAAGATCGGAGAGGATGGCAACAAGCGCAAGCTTTCAAAGAGAAAAGACCCTGAGCTTTCCCTTGATTACTACAGAAGCCAGGGATATCATCCAGCGGCAGTAAGAGAGTATCTCCTTACTATCCTTAACTCAAATTATGAGGAGTGGAGAATGGAGAACCCTGATGCTTCAATTGACGAGTTTGAATTCACTACTGAGAAGATGTCGTCATCAGGTGCACTTTTCGACCTCGATAAGCTGAACGATGTAAGCAAGAACACAATGCTGAGAATTCCTGCTAAGGATATTGCAGAATTCCTCAGAAGCTGGTCAGCTGAGTTTGCCCCTGAGTATGAGTATGTATTCAAGGATATGGCTCTCCTTGAGCAGATTCTTGATCTCGGAAGACACGATGCAAGACCACGTGCAGATCTCGTATACGCAAGACAGATTATGGACTTTATCAGCTACTTCTTCGAAGAGTCATTCAGAATTGAAGATGAGTATCCTGCAGAGGCTGCAGCTGATGTTAAGGCAATCCTTGAAGGATATATGGCAACTTATGACCATAACGACGATAACGGAACCTGGTTTGATAAGATCAGAGCCCTTGCTGTTGAGCTGGGTTATGCTGCAAAGCCAAAGGACTTCAAGAAGAACCCTGATGAATATAAAGGTCATGTAGGCCACGTAAGTACTGTTATCAGAATTTCTCTCATGGGAAGAGCTCAGTCTCCTGATGTATGGACTATTCAGCAGATTATGGGCGAAGAGATGGTTAAGAGCAGAATTGAGAGGTGTATGTAATGAGCAACAGGGAACCTATTCTTGTAATCATGGCTGCCGGAATGGGCAGCAGATACGGTGGCAACAAGCAGCTTGATATTATCAGCGAGCAGGGTGATATCATTATGGACTACTCCCTCTTCGATGCCCACAAGGCCGGCTTCAAGAGAGTTGCTTTTATCATTAAGAGAGATTTCGAAGAGACATTCAAGTCTCACATCGAGCCAAGAGCAGGCAAAGTAATGGAGACCTACTACTGCTTCCAGGAGCTTTCAGATATTCCTGAGGGCTTCCAGATTCCTGAAGGCAGAACTAAGCCTTGGGGAACAGGTCACGCAGTACTGGCTGCAAGAGATGTGATTGATGCGCCTTTTGCAGTTATAAATGCAGATGACTACTATGGAAGAACTGCTTTTGAGCTCATATATGACTTCCTGTCAACAAAGGCTGATGCCAGCCATAACTGCATGGTTGGATTCAAGGTTGAGAACACCCTTTCTGAGAACGGTGGAGTATCAAGAGGTATCTGCCACGGTTCAGAGGGCAACGCCGGCTTCCTTACCGATATTGAGGAGCATCTTGAGGTTGCTCGTCAGGCAAGCGGTGTAATTACGGGTAAAGACTCAGCAGGTGAGACTAAAGAGATAGCAGATGGTACTCCAGTATCAATGAATCTATGGGGATTCGGAGAAGAGTTCATGAGCAGGCTTAGAAAAGGCTTCTCTGAGAATCTGGGCAGAATGATTGAAGAGAATCCTCTTAAGAGCGAGTATTATCTCCCTCATCCAATCAATGAACAGATTGCAACCGGTGAAGCATCTTATGAGATCCTCACTTCCGGAGACAAGTGGTTTGGAGTTACTTACAAGGAGGATAAGCCTGAAGTAGTTGCCAAATTCGCAGAGCTTAAAGCAAGCGGATTCTATCCTGTTGACCTTTTTTAAGATTAATAATTAACACCACAAGGGTGGTTATGCAAATCATAACCACTAGTAAACTAGTGGTTTGCTCAGGCCCTAGAAGGGCCAATTACTTGCTTGCCCTCTCAAAGAGGGCCCCGAAGGTTTAACACCGCATC
>JAGHUT010000055.1 GCA_018064645.1 Candidatus Crickella merdequi
AATATGGACCGTAATAGTACACCACTTCTGGATGAAGCTTCAGCAGAAGCTTCTATAGAAGATACGAAGAGATGGCTGGAAGCGATTAAGGGAAGATATCAGCGTACCATGCCGATTCTGACGCCGCGATTCATTCCATCCTGTACGGATGAATTGATGGAAAAGCTGGGAAGCCTGTCCGAAGAGCGGAATCTTCTGCTCCAATCGCATCTGTCAGAGAACCTCTCCGAGATTGCATGGGTCAAAAAACTGGTTCCGGCATCTGATTCTTATGCCAATGCATATGAGCTCTTCAACACAATGGGAACCGTAAACAGACCGACTGTTATGGCACATTGTGTACACAGTGATGAGAAAGAGATGGAGATCCTGAAAAAACATGGTGCTTACATTGCACATTGCCCATCCTCCAATATGAACCTTACCAGTGGAATCGCCCCGGTAAGAAGATTCCTGGAGCAAGGCATTCATGTGGGACTTGGAACGGATGTGGCAGCAGGCTCATCTATGAATATGCTGCAGACCATCTTAATAACGATCCAGGCATCGAAGATGTACTACCGCTTGAAAGATGAGCAGGCAAAACCATTGACATTCGCAGAAAGCTTCTATCTTGCAACCGAAGGCGGAGGAAGTTACTTTGGAAAGGTAGGAAGCTTTAAAAAGGGTTATGAATTGGATGCATTAGTTCTTGATGACAGCAAGATGTATTCACTACGCAAGCTCTCAGTAGAAGAGAGATCAGAGCGAACTTGCTACAATGATGCGGATGTAAAGATTCTGCATAAGTATGTACGCGGGGAGAGAGTATACTCCTGTAACAGAGATGAGAATGAACAAATAAAATTGACAAAAACGATTTATAAAACCTCTTACAAGAAATAAATTTCTATAATGACATTTATAACTTGATACTTTGCTTTTACTGGCATATAATAGATACATAGAAGCATATTAAGAGGAGGGAGATCAATGCTGAGTCAGTTTTCATTTTCTAACTTTAAGTCATATAAGAACGATACGACCTTCGATTTTCAGGCAGAGTCTATTCCTGAATTTGCAGATTCTTTAATAACAGATGATAAGGCAATTGCACTTCTGCCTGTGAGTGCTGTGTATGGACCTAATGGCGGTGGAAAGACTAATTTGCTCAAGGCATTTGCCTGTTTGATCTCAATTGTCGTGAAGCCAATTTATGATCTTGATAAGACCAGAGTTGCGTTGGTAATTCAACAGGCAATTAGTGCACAACCATTCTTGCTGGATACTGAATCGAGAGATAATCCAACAGAATTTGAAGTATATTTTCGAACAGAGGGGAATGAATATCGATATTACCTTGCCGTGTTAAATGGTGAGATTGATTCAGAGTATTTGTATTGGAGAGCAATAGGCGGCAAGAGAACCGGAACAGTGTTTACAAGAGAGGGTTCAGATATTGAGCTTGGTGCTAGTATTAAGAAGAATAGTATAAATACGGACGTTAATCCTAAGATGCCTTACTTATCGTTTCTGGCAATCAACTATAATATCCCTGTTATTT
>JAGHUT010000081.1 GCA_018064645.1 Candidatus Crickella merdequi
TATATGGACAGCCATACGAAGACCAGAGAGAGTTCACAGAAGAGACATACGGATTTGTCGATCCGCTCTCGCCAAGGTCATGCTATCCAGAAGGAAAGAAAGCCGCAGAGACAATGTGTGCAAGCTTCAGACAGCAGTACGGTCTTGAGGCGAGAATTGCAAGACTTGCACACACCTATGGCCCGGGAATGTCTATAGATGACGGAAGAGTTCAGGCAGATTTCATAAGGGATGTTGTAAATAACAGAGACATTGTGATGCTCTCCGAAGGCAAGCCTATAAGAACCTACACATATGTAGGCGATGCGGTATCTGCCATGTTCAGAATTCTGCTTGATTCCGACGATCTCGCTTACAATATTGCAAGCGAAGCATCGACAGTTTCAATCAGACAGCTGGCAGAGACTCTTATTGAGGCTTTTCCTGAGAGAGGGCTCAAGCTGGTAATTGATATTCCAGCGCCAAGCGGCAATACCGGCTGCGCACCATTCACCCTTGGAATCCTTAACAGCGATAAGCTGAGGGGCCTTGGCTGGAAAGAAAGATATGATTTAAAGACCGGACTAAAGAGAACGGTTGAGTATATAGAGACAAGATAGGAGAACGAAATGAAAGTACCTTTTTCACCACCTGATATAAGCGAGCTTGAAATCGCAAAAGTAACAGAAGTACTTCAGTCCGGCTGGATTACAACTGGACCTGTTGTTAAGGAATTTGAGGCAAAGATATGCGAGTTCCTTGGCTGCAATAAGGCCGTTGCTCTTTCTTCAGCAACAGCTGCACTTGAGGGAGCTCTCAGAATGATTGGCGTAGGTGAGGGTGACGAGGTAATCGTTCCTGCCTACACATATACAGCAACAGCAAGCCCTGTTATTCATGTTGGAGGAACACTCAAGATCTGCGATGTTGCAGAGGGAAGCTTCGAGATGGATTACGACAAGCTTGCGGACATGATTAACGAGAACACAAAGGCAATCGTTGCAGTTGATCTTGGCGGAATTATCGCAGATTACGAGAGACTCTACGAAATCGTAGAGTCAAAGAAGGACCTTTTCAAGGCAAATGGAAAAGTTCAGGAGGCTCTTGGAAGAGTAGCGGTAGTTGCAGACGGAGCACATTCCTTCGGTTCATCAAAGAACGGAGTAATGGCTGGCTGCATCGCAGACTTCACATCCTTCTCCTTCCATGCAGTTAAGAATCTGACAACTGCAGAGGGTGGAGCAATCACATGGAAGACAATTCCAGGCGTTGATGATGACGAACTCTATAAGGATCTTCAGCTTTATTCACTCCACGGACAGTCCAAGGACGCCCTTGCAAAGAACAAGGCAGGTGCATGGGAATATGATGTGCTCTACCCTGCATACAAGTGCAACATGACCAACATCAATGCTGCAATCGGAGTAGCCCAGCTTGAGCGTTATGACGCGCTCCTTGCGAGAAGACGCCAGCTTAATGAGAACTACTATAACGCTTTTACAGCAGAGGGAATCATCTGCATGGAGCATTATAAAGCACCTATGAATTCAACAGGACACCTTTTCCTCGTAAGAATTCCAGGAGCAAGCGCAGAGCAGCGCAACCAGATCATCGAAGATATGGCTGCAGAGGAAATCGCCTGCAATGTACATTACAAGCCGCTTCCAATGCTGACTGCATATAAGAATCTTGGTTTTGACATTAAGGATTACCCTAACGCATACAAGCAGTTTGAGAACCTGATTTCAATTCCGGTTTTCTCAACGATGACAGACGAGCAGAACGCATTCGTAATTGAGAAATTTATCGAGTGCTGCAAGAAGAGAGGATTAATCTAGTGAAGCTTAGAAAGTGGGAGAATCTCCCGGAGAATATGAGAACAGAGGCGGTAAGGCCATATTACGAGGCTCTTGACAAAAAACGAGCAGAGCTCGCTGCCAAGAGAGCCTTCGATGTCATCGCTTCATCAGCGATGATTGTCGCT
>JAGHUT010000041.1 GCA_018064645.1 Candidatus Crickella merdequi
CCCTAGGGCCGTATAGAGAAAAAACGGCATCCTGACAATGCTTCCTGACAATCCTCGCCAAACAAAAGACCTCGAAGCACGGCCTCGAGGTCTTTTTCAACAAATACTACATCAGACTCTTGATTGTCTCACCGAAAATTTTCATTCCTGTAACCATCTGCTCATCTGTTGATCTTGAGTAGTTAACTCTCATTGTTCTTACATCTCTGTCGTACTCATAGAATGGATCTCCAGCGAGAACGACTACACCCTTCTTGATTGCTTCCATCTGAACATCAACTGCCTTCATGCCTTCAGGAAGTGTAATCCAGAGGAACATTCCTCCCTCAGGCTTTGTATACTCAACGCCTTCAGGACAATACTCTGCGATTGAATCCATCATGATCTGAGCCTTACCTCTGTAAATCTCCTTAGCCTTCTCAACCTGTGCTTCAAGATCATTATCCTCGAGGAACTGATTAATAACCATCTGATCAAAGATACTTGTGTGCAGGTCCATTGATGACTTGTATACAGCCATTTTTTCCAGAAGCTCTTTGTTCTTGCATGCGATCCAGCCGACTCTCATTCCAGGTGCAACAATCTTTGAGAATGTTCCAACAAGACATGTCTGCTCTGGCAGGAAATATGCCATGCTGTGTCCGGCCTGACCCTGGAATCTCAGCTCGCCGTAAGGGTTATCCTCAAGAATGAACATATCTGAACCCTTTACAATCTCAGCCATCTTCACTCTTGTCTCCTCTGAATATGTGAGTCCTGTTGGGTTCTGGAAGTTAGGGATGATGTACATGAACTTAGGATTGCTGGTCTTAAGAACCTCTGCAAGCTGCTCTGTGTCTATTCCATCACTGAGAAGATCGATTGCGTGAATCTTTGGACCATAGTGGTGGAATACCTGAAGTGCTGCAAGATAACTTGGATTCTCAACAGCCATCTCATCTCCTTCATCAATCATGCAGGCAGTGAACATATCGATTGCCTGCTGTGAACCTGTTGTGATGATAATCTCCTCTGGGGAGTAATCAAGTCCCATTGTTGCCTTATATCTGTCGCAAATCTTCTGGCGAAGAGGACCATATCCCTCTGCAGCATTATACTGGAGACAGTTGAAACCCTTCTCATCAAAAACCTTGTTAACAGCAGCTCTTACAGCTTCTGTTGGAAATGAATCTGGATTAGGCAGTCCTCCCGCAAAAGAAATAAGCGAAGGGTCGGCTGCCGCTTTAAGAATTACGTCTAGAAACTCGCCCTGAAAATCTCTTCTCTCTACTCTCTCTGATAGTCTCATTTTTCGTGCCCTTTAAACCTTTCTGTTTATCTCAAAATACAATTATTTGTTTGATGCCAGATAATCAACATATTGTCTGGCTGTTCTGCAGGATACTCCGCCGTGCCTTATCTCCCAGGCATCTGCTTTGCGGAACATCTCCTCCTCGTCCATCTCTATGCCGGCCTTGTCCGCCAGCGCCTTGACGACAGCGTGATATTCTTTCTGGCTAGGCGATGGATAGTAAATCTGCACACCGAATCTTGTTGAAAGAGAGGCCTTCTCTTCGATAGTATCCGATCTGTGAATCTCGCCTTCATGCTGCATGTCACGTCTGTCCGCAAAAGTCTCTTTAATCAGATGTCTTCTGTTAGATGTGGCATAAATCAGCACATTCTCAGGTCTGATCTCAAGGTCTCCCTCGATGACAGCCTTAAGATATTTATATTCAATCTCGAAATCCTCAAATGACAGGTCATCTATAAAAATAATGAACCTGTAATTGCGACCCTTGACCTTACCAAGCACCTCGCTGATCCATTTAAACTGGTGCTTGTAGATTTCAATAATACGAAGTCCTCTGTCACTGTATTCATTAATGAGGGCTTTGACTCCCGTGGACTTGCCGGCTCCGCTGTCTCCGTAGAGAAGCACGTTGTTGGCCGGTCTTCCTTCGATAAAAGCTTCTGTATTCCTCATCAGTTCGCTTTTCCGCGATTCGTATCCGATGAGGTCGTCAAAGCTTATCTTC
>JAGHUT010000013.1 GCA_018064645.1 Candidatus Crickella merdequi
CTTCCAGTATCAACTGAAGCAAGCAGTAATCTGATTTTATTTGTATTCATTATTCTCCGACTCTCTGCATAATAAAAACTAACGTAAACTATTAATTATTATTGTTTTTCTAATGTTTAAAGATATATTATAATTAACAATGTTAAATGTCAAACAATATTAGAAAAAGGATATTAAATATGAGAAACGAACAATCACAAGGATATATCAAAGTATTTATCGCAGGCCTTCTCTGGGGCACAATCGGTATCTGGGCTACCCTTCTCGGAAGAATGGGTATGGGCTCAATGATGACTGCTTTTTTCAGACTTCTGACAGCAACAGTTCTCCTTTTCTTCATACTTATTGTTAAGGGAAAAGGCTTCAGACTGTTCAAAATAAGCAAGAAAGGTCTTATTTCATGCATTCTGATAGGATTCCTGTCACAGGCACTTTATAACTATTTTTACATGTATGCCGTTCAGACAACAGGAATGTCAGTAGCTGCAGTTCTTCTGTACACATCCCCTATCTTTGTTGCAATCCTGTCTCGCATGATTCTTAAAGAGAACATGACAAAGAACAAGATAATTGCAATTGCAGTTAATATTGTGGGATGCGTTCTTACTGTAACTGGTGGATCTTTTGCAGGTGCTAATATTAATATGACTGGAATTATTATGGGTGTCCTTGCCGGATTCACATATGGTCTTATGCCAATTCTCAGCAGAATAGGCGCTGATGACGAGGAAGCTTATACATCTTCCTTCTATGGTCTCGCATTTGGAGCACTGCTGCTCTTCTTCATGGCACATCCATACACAGGCGTTGACTTCGAGTTCACACCACAGATGATTCTTGTACTCATTGGATTTGGTCTTATTCCATCTGCGCTCGGATACATTGTATACTTCGGTGGACTTGGTCAGATTACAGAGACATCTAAGGTTCCTGTATTCTGTTCTGTAGAAAATGTTGCTGCTGCAGCATTTGGATTCATTATCTTCCACGAATCATTCACCGCTCTTAAGGTAATCGGAATTGCTCTTGTATTCTGCTCAATCGTTATTATGAACACAAAGAACAAAGCATCATCTGCTCAGAATCAATAGCTTAGAATGGAGCTTTATGCTCACTTCCATATATCTGAAGGCTGTATCCCCGATACAGCCTTCTTTTTTCGTTGATAACAAAACGACTCGACCTTATAAGTCGAGCCGCTTTGTATGAAAAAGTAAGTAATTACACTAATCCTCGTAAGTCTTTCTAAGAATATAGAAACCGTCCTCAAGAGCATCAATGATGATGTTGCCTCTATCATCAACAACTATATCCTCTGTTGATGCCAGATGTGGTCCCGGGAATGGGAAGAATCTGTGAGTTGGGTTTGGAGGAATGAAGTAAGCCGTCTCCTTAATATAGTAAGGATCAGACACATCGTATATTCTAAGACCTGCGTGGAAATAGCAATTGTAAACTACATCAGTTCTCTGCTCAAGCCAAGGCTTTCCATCCATAGGCTCATGGAGATTATGAGGACCAAATGGGCCTACTCCACCGTTTAAGCCGTATGTGTTGAAGTTTGGTGCAGGGAAACCTTCTGGAACCTCTGGATATGGGAACTGAGCAATCATTACCGGATTAGTTGGGTCACTTACATCTACCATATGGATATTGTTCATAGCCTGAGGTGTGTTAAGTGTTCCTTCAGGGAAAAATCCGTATCTTTCGCCCTCATTTGTAACTACGCAGAGATTTCTTCCCTTAAGAGGAAGTGCTGTGTGAGTTCTAGCTCCAGCAAGATGGCTTGAGAATGCTGGCATGAACTTGAGATTGCCGAGAGCCTTAGGTCTCTTCATATTCTCAACGTCAACAATCATAAGACCATCGCCGCAGTAACCCATATAGGCCTTACCATCCATTACGAAAGGAGGTCCATGAAGCCAACCCTTGTCCATAAAATTAGGATTATGTGGCTCCTGATGATTAACAGTTCTGCCTGGAACACCATCAACATACTGATGTGGTGCCCACCATCTGCCCTCTTCATAAGGATTAGTAGGATCCGAGATATTTATGATTCTGTAAATCAGTCCCTCAAACTCTTCAGCTTCGCAAGACAGATGTACATAATCACCGCCGTTATACATAAATCTATGAACGCCCATTGAATGTGGAACTCCACAATCCCAGTATGACAGGAACTTTGGATTCTCAGGATCTTCTTTAAGACTGTAGATTCTGATACCCTGCTCTGACTTAAGCTCTGAAATTCTATCACCAACAAGTGCTCCAGGACCTGCACCAGATGTCATTGCGATAATCATCAGATCATCAGCAATCTGGATCTTAGGAATCGATGTTGTAGGCATCTCCTCAATATCAAAAGGAACAAACTTCTTGATAAACTTAGGATTTCTAGGGTCTGTAACATCGCTGATCATAACACCAACTCCGTCAGGACCAGCTGCAAAACATGCACCATAGAGCAGATATCTGCCTTCTTCAGTTCTATACAGAGCCATCTGGAACATTCCGCAGGAACCGTCCATATCGCAGAATGAAAGTACTTCAAGATTCTTTATATATCCGTCATTACCTTCACCCTTTGAATAAAAGTATTTTCCTTCTCCCATAGTAACTCCTTTTTGAAACAATAATATTTTATCGTCCATTTATAATTCTATGAATCTTGTCAATCAATGCTCCAACATAATATACCCCTACAAGCATTGCAATTCCAATCTGTACAGAAAGATTGGCAAGTGGTGTTACAGTGTCAAGATTCATTGTAAGCATAGCGATAGCCCATCCAGCAAGCCATGAAGGCATGTGGAAGATGTTATCCCATTTGTTTGATATGATAACAACAAGAAAACCAAGAATGAAAAGTAATAAGAACAGAAGAACATCTGGATTAAGCAGTGTATTATTTCTCATGGCAAATGTAGCAATAATTGACCAGATATCTCCTGCCAGATAGCCGAGGGCTATCTTGTGTGCATCTTCGAACTTATTCCCGTTAGTACCATAAATACCTGCGCAAATCAGTGCAATAGGACCAACACTGTTGCCAAGGTAAGGACTTGCAACTGCCCATATTGGAGGAAGAAGTCCTATGAGCAGCGCAAGCGTGATAATTTCTTTTCTTTTGATTGTCTCCATGGAACTATCTCATTGTGATATATCCACGATAGTTTGTAAGATTGTTAAATGCTGTGTAATCAGCAACAGCAACTGAGATTACATTATGTCTTGGCTTAAGGTATGGGAATGTATCTGTCATAGCCCATTCAGGCTTTCTGATTGACTTAACATCCTCTACAAATACCTTTTCCCACTCTGACTGACATCCAACCCAGACCTCAAGAACCCAATCCATTACGCAGCCGTTGATGTCCTTCTTAACTGCGCTTGCTACGATTCTTGTTACCTCTGGAGCAGCTTCGAATACAGGAACTACTTCCTCGAAGAGCCACTTTTCACCTTCAGCCTTATCAACGCCCTCAGGGAATCCGATAGCCATATTAAAACGATAGTTTGCACCATCCTCAATATTGCGGCCCTTACCCTTGATGTCCTTCTCCCACCACATTGGAAGGAATGCGAAAATAAATGGGTTACCCTCAGCATTATTTGTCTGGCGAGCATTGTTACCAACATCGCCTTCAGCCTCAGCAGGGTCAGGAGCGCCGGAAAGAGCTGCCTCAGGAATATTTCCCTGCCATACAAGAACATCCATTGGGAATGTTTCAGCTAATGCCTTGATACCAAGTCTTGGATCAAGGTCGCTTACGAGCCAGTGGTGCTCTGTAAGCTGGAATCTTGAGTAACCGTAATTCTCAGCGCCTGCTGGCATTGGGAAAGATGGATAGAAAGCATACTTAGTTACATATGGCTCGAACTGTGAAATGCTCTCTGGAATATGTGTCTTGTGAAGCCATCTCTGAAGCTTAGGTCTGTAATCCTCCTTAGCTACATCAACGTAGATAAGGCTTCTCATAGGCTCAAACTTAAAATCTGCCATGTCTGTACTCCTTTTTTCAGATATGCGCCAGCGACCAGCTATTATCAGCAGGTCGCCAGCATCAGTTTATTATGCAATTATTATAATTAGTTAGCCTTTGATGGTGATGGTGTAGGCTCGATAACCTCTGTGTAATGCTTCTTTCTAGCCTGGAACTCTGGATCCTTGAAGAGGTTCATAAGTCTTCCCTCATTCTCAAAGATGTCCTGACCGTGAAGAGCCTTACCTGAAAGAATATCATGAGCATGGTGCTCTGTAGCTGGATCAAATACGAACTTGATAGCTCCATCAACAACCTTAAGCTCACCTCTGAGTCCGCAAAGCTCACACTCTACCTTAGTTGTTCCAGGGAATGCATAGAAAGCGTTTCCGTGGCAGTGTGGGCAAGCTGAGTCAGCACCCTTCCAGTAATCAAGCTTATCGTTATCCTCATCGAAAATCATGAGGTTTCTGTCAATCATATCCTGAGCAGCCTCGCAAAGGTTTCTTGCGATTTCCTTTACTCTCTCAACCTTATCATCCTGCATGATAACATCCTTGCACCATGAGAAGTAATCGTTGTTTACAACCTTCCAGCCAGGGCTCAGGGCGAGCATAGCGTGGTCAGCCTCAGTTCTTACAGCCCAGTCTGATCCACCGATTGCGATAAATGAAATAGCCTTCTGCTTGAAGTATCTCATGTTAAGAGGCTCCTTGCCCTGCTTCATAAGCTGCTCCTGGAGACCAAGAAGCATACCTGTATCGTGTCCAGGACCCATTCTGTCACAGATTGTCTTAAAGAGACCTGAGCATCCTGACTCATAAATAGGGTCAACGATGAGTACTCCATCAGCCTCAACCATCTTCTCATAAAGAGCCTTGTAATCATCCTGACGTGTGCAGATCATACCCTTGCCCATTACGAGACCTCTTGAGCATGCTACGCAACCTGTGCACTGCTCAATATTCCAGTCAAATGCGTGGATGAACTCAATCTCAGCGCCCATCTTCTTGCACTCTTCAAGAGCAACACGGCACATTGTA
>JAGHUT010000035.1 GCA_018064645.1 Candidatus Crickella merdequi
CTCCATTCTCGTCAACCCTTACAAGCTCCGGTCCATAAGCCGCCAGCTTCTCTTCATTAATCTCGAAGACCTCCAGAGCCTTGCTGTTAAGCCATACAGAATGTCCATCGAAGGAGTTCAGAATCATTGGCACATCTGGACAGATTTCGTCAAGAATTGATTTGTGAGGGTCGAAGTCCAGAATTTTCCAGCCTGCTCCCTGATAATTCGGTCTGCCTGGATGCTCCTCTATCCATGTCTTCAGTATGTCGATATAGTCCTGAAGACACTCTCCATTACTAAGGTCAGCCTGCATGCAGATTCTTGAGCCTGCCATAAGCGGATGGCAGTGGATTTCTATAAAGCCCGGATACACTGATCTGCTACCATAATCGATAACCTCTGTATTGCTTCCGGCATACTTTTCAGCATCCTCGGCTGATCCAACAAATACAATTCTGCCATCAGCTACAGCTACAGCTTCAGCCTGTGGCATATCATCTTCCATTGTAATTATGTTTCCTAAATATATTTTTTCTGCTACCATAGTAAAACCCCTCTATATTCTGCTGTAATTATATCCTGTATCAGAGCACGAATTTCTCAACGGCTTCTTTGACGCCATATGAACGTTCTGCTTCTGCCACATAATCTGCTATCTCCTTAAGCGATGCAACACCGTTTCCAACGCTTACGCCTACACCGGCCCACTCTACCATCTCGCGATCATTGGTATTATCACCGCAGGCCATAACCTCATCTGCAGAAATGCCGCAGGATGATGCATATCTCTCAAGAGTATTTCTTTTTGACACGCCTTTAGGCATTACCTCAAGGAGATATTCCTTTGATGTTGCTGCATAGAAGCGGTTTGGAAAGCGCTCTTCAAAAACAGGCCTGATCTCCGCCAGCCTCTCAGGCGTGTCGAAGAACATCAGCTTAGGCGATGGTAGAAACACCGTCTCTGTCAAATCACCAACTTCACGAATACCTGTCGCCTTGCTGTCAGGATCTATGAGAGTTTTATCGACTGTTTTCTCAACAACAATCTCATCCTCTGCATACGCCTGCATATACAGTTCATGCTCCTTGGCAAAAACTGCTATCTCATGCAGATCTTCAGGAGAATGCTCATACGCCTGGATTACATCACCTTCAGGAGTTCTAATCATTGCTCCGTTATAGCATATAATCGGGCTGTCTGTTCCAAGTCTGACAGCATACCCTTTCGCAGACGGGAAGATTCGTCCAGTTGCAATTACAACCTTAACGCCTCTTTTCTCTGCTTCCTTGAGTGTGTCAACAACCTCGTCCGGAATTGTGCAATCCTCCATTAGCAGGGTGTCATCAAGATCAAGTGCAATAAGTTTAATCATATATTATCCTCCGAAATAGCCTATTGCATAAACAATAGCCATAACTGCAATAATCAGCATCATAAGCATAACAATACCGATGAGGACATCGTAGAAAGTAGTAAAGTACTTCTTTGTACTGCGAGTATCTACTGTGTTGTCTTCATCAACATTCTTATTAATATCAAAGCAATAGAGCGGCATTGCCATCAGTTCCCTGATGCGCGGCTGCTTGTCAACATCTGTCAGCTTTGTCTCAAATGCTTTGATTCTGAAGGCCTCTTTGAAGGCTGTCTTAGAGATTCTATCTGACTCCGCTTCAGTACACTCCTTTACAGCAAGGCTGTCGGGAAGCTGTTCAAAGGATTCAGCTTTGCCCTGATCCACAAGTTCAAAATTACTTCTGTGAAGGAGAAAATAGCAGCTTTTGGCATAGTACATGTGCCTGTCAAAGGCCATATTCCAGCGCTTGTTCAGTTTTCTTGCAAGAATCAGAATATCAAGAACTACAATAAAAATCAGGAAAACCGTACCAAGTTCAATAAGAGGCAGAAGACCATCACCTTCTCTTGCATCGTTGAGTGCCTGTGAGATGAAGCTTCCTCCAATAGAAAGAATACCAGCGATTAACGCTGTGATTCCTACAAGCAGACTCATTCGTTCATTCTCAATATGTCTGGCATGATTCAGATTCTCTGTCATTGCCGTTGAGATAAAAGATTCCTGGCTCTCATCAAAAGCCTCCCGGAATTCTACTTCCCACAAATACGGATTTCTCTTAAACATTATTGCGTCCCATCCTTCATATAAAGTCTAAACCTTGACTCCATCATAGACCAGTATAAATTATTATGCAACACCATCAGTCTGTGCAAAAGCCGGTCATCAGTCAGACCGGCTTTTATTATTACATCTTCTTAGCCCTTGGCAACATGATAATCCACTGAAGAGCGGGCATTGCCATCATGCTACCCATTGCGAGCAGAAATACCCCTACAAAAACTCCAGGGAGATAAACGCCTCCATAACACGAATCGATAATAGTGCTTGCACCTAACCATGTAAGAGCTACAGCACCAATTCCCAGCAGGATAATTCCCAGCCATAACGCTTTAGGGCTTGCCTGACACTCCTGATAAACTATTTCTGTTTCCTGAGATATAGTCTCTATTTTCCCTTCTGCCATCATATAGAGTTCAGCAGCGCCAGTCGCATACTTAAGAGCCTCAACATTCCATCTATTACCGAAGAATATAATAACGAGTGCATATGCAATTGCCTGCCACCATACGCCCGAAAGAACGCCGATTACCAATGCGACCGCAGCCATTAGTATAGGTCCCGCAAACATACATTTCCTATAGTTCTTTGCAAGATTTGCTGCCATATCTGCAGCGTATAGAATTTTTTCCTTTTCCATCTCTATGCCCTCTATTTAACAGTCATCGACTTCATTGTATTTTCAAATTCAAAAATGTAATTTCGTCTTCCTTTGCATATGTTCCTAATCTCTGCAAATTATAATTTCTCTATCAATCATAATCCACGATTTCCACTTATGCAATATCCCGGAAACTTCCCAATCTTCTTGCTATTGGCTTTCAAGCATTGGTGCAAATCCAATGATTCATATTAGCACCAATGTTCTTCTTATTTAGTTGCAGTCATCTGGCAAAGCTTCCAGCTGTTTTCTAAAAACTTCTAAACGGTGTGATATCACCTTTGATAGCATCATTCATGCTGTCGATGATTTTGCTTTCTGGATACACCCCATGATGAATTACCTTCTGTGTTGGGTCGACAACATCAAGAGGTTACTTTAACGATGTATTTTTTCGTTATATTATTCTTTAGACTTTAATGATATTGTAAGACAATAATGACAGTCACCATGACTATGTGACTCACATCCCATCAATTTTTCGCTTCTATTGATTATTTGGTATATGAAAGGTTCGTCTATCTCTTTGTTATAATCTGGAATCTTGACTTCGCGGTAATCAAGCATTCGGCTTCGCTCAACAAACAGCACCTTACCTGTATTACATAAATATTTAATTGATGGTAATCTTCCATCGAAATATATCGATGAACTTTGGCAACATTCGATAAAAAATTGTTCAAGATCTTTATATCTACTCATATTGTTTTCCCCCAGCTTAGCATCTCCAATTGTTCGCAGTTGGGTCTCATTAACAGGATTATATATGTATTATACCATCAATACCACAACAAAAGTCTACTCGGTTATAT
>JAGHUT010000001.1 GCA_018064645.1 Candidatus Crickella merdequi
GACGATATATGTCATATAACAGGCAGCTGTTAATTATAGGGAGGTTTAGTATGAGTGATGAGAGAAGAGTAGGTACAATTTCAAGAGGTATCAGATGTCCAATTATCAGAGAAGGAGATGATCTTGCAGCTATTGTTGTTGATAGTGTATGTGAGGCAGCTCAGACTGAGGGCTTTGAGTTCAATGACAGAGATGTAATTTCAATTACAGAGTCAATTGTAGCAAGAGCTCAGGGCAATTATGCAAATATTGCTGATATAGCTGAGGATGTTAAGGCAAAGCTTGGTGGAGAGACAATCGGAGTAATCTGGCCGATTCTTTCACGTAATCGTTTTGCAATCTGCCTGAGAGGTATTGCAATGGGCGCTAAGAAGATTGTTCTTATGCTCAGCTATCCAAGCGATGAAGTAGGTAATGCACTTCTCACATATGATCAGATTGACAATGCAGGTGTAAATCCATACAGCGATGTTCTTACTCTTGCTAAGTATAGAGAACTGTTCGGAGAGAACAGACATCAGTTTACTGGTGTGGATTATGTTGACTACTATGGCAAGCTCATAGAGGAGACAGGCGCAGAGTGTGAGATTATCTTTGCTAATCATGCTGAAGCAATCCTTAATTATACAGATAAGGTGCTCACATGTGATATCCATACAAGAGCAAGAACAAAGAGAATTCTCAGATCAAAGGGTGCCACAGTGTTTGGAATGGACGAGATTCTTACAGCACCAATCAATGGAGGCTGTAATGAGAAGTATGGCCTTCTTGGATCGAACAAAGCGACTGAGGATACAGTAAAACTTTTCCCACGCGAGTGTACAGATCTCGTATATGATATTCAGGCTAAGATGCTTGAGAAGACTGGCAAGAAAGTTGAAGTAATGGTATATGGAGACGGTGCTTTCAAGGACCCTGTAGGAAAGATCTGGGAACTTGCTGACCCGGTAGTATCACCAGCATATACAGATGGACTTGAGGGTACGCCAAATGAGCTTAAGCTTAAGTATCTCGCCGATAATGATTTCGCAGCTCTTAGCGGCGAGGAACTCAGGGCAGCTATCGAAAGCAGAATCAAGGAGAAGGATGGAGATCTTTTCGGTCAGATGGATTCAGAGGGTACAACACCAAGAAGACTCACAGACCTTATCGGTTCACTCTGTGACCTTACATCAGGCTCAGGAGATAAGGGAACACCTGTAGTACTTGTTCAGGGATACTTCGATAACTACACAACAGACTAATGTGCAGATAAAAAATACAGCGGTTCACCATAAGAGGTGAACCGCTGTTCTTTTACTTGTTAAAGAACTCTTTAGTAAGCTTGACAACTACTGGCGCAAGCATGAATACAGCTATGAGATTTGGAATGGCCATGAGACCGTTGAAGGTATCTGCAATATTCCAGATCAGTCCAAGGTCCATTGTTGAGCCGATAATTGCAACAAGGGAATAGAGAACCATAAAGATTTTGATGCTCTTTGTGCCGAAGATAAACTCGACACATCTTGTTCCATATAACCCCCATCCGAGAATTGTTGAGAATGCAAAGCAGCACATTGCAATGGCTGTAAAAATAGATATCCAGTTTCCGTAGACGCTTATAAAGCCTGCGATTGTCAGCTCAGCGCCTGCAGCTTCACCATAGTTGATTCCTACTCCGCTGCAGAGTATTACAAGGGCTGTGAGGGTACAGATTACAATAGTGTCTGCAAACACCTCAAATATTCCGAAGAGGCCCTGCTTAACAGGATGGTC
>JAGHUT010000056.1 GCA_018064645.1 Candidatus Crickella merdequi
TTGACCCTGGTTATGCAATCATGGGAATCGGAATTGTAGATTATAAAGGTAATAAGTTCACACCTGTTCATTATGAATCAATCCTTACACAAGCACATACACCAGCTGAGGACAGACTTAAGATTCTATATGACGGACTTGTTGAGCTTATTGAGAAATATCAGCCTGATGAAGCAGCTATAGAGGAGCTTTTCTTTAACAACAATGCTAAGACTGCAATTATTGTTGGTGAGGCGAGAGGTATTGCGCTGCTTGCATGTGTCCAGCATGGTGTTAGGATTTCAGAATATACACCTCTGCAGATTAAGCAGTCTCTTGTCGGCTACGGAAGAGCTGATAAGAAGCAGGTGCAGTCAATGGTTAAGACTATTCTCGGTCTTGAGAAGGTTCCTAAGCCTGATGATACAGCCGATGCACTGGCTGCAGCCATATGCCACGCCCATTCACGAAACAGCAGAATTTACAGATAGAGGATTAGATTATGATCAGATATATTAAAGGCGAGTATTTATTCTATGACAAGGGTGCGATTGTACTGGAGACTAATGCCGGTATAGGATTTCGGGTATTTGTATCTGATGCGTCACCACTTCTGGCATCAAGAGAAGGAGATATGATTTCTGTATATACATATCTTCAGGTCAAAGAAGACGGCATGTCACTGTATGGCTTCTCTGATGAAGATGAACTGAGACTTTTCGAGATGCTTATAAGTGTAAATGGTGTAGGTCCTAAGGCAGGGCTTGCAATCATGTCTCTTGGTACAACTAATCAGATAAAAGCTGCAATTGCAGGTAAAGATGCTGCTGCTATTTCTAAGGCTCAGGGTGTTGGAAAGAAGACTGCAGAGAGAGTAATACTTGAATTATCAGAGAAGGTAAGTGCAGCACCTTTTGGCGAAGAAGCTCTCGAAGGTCTTGGCACAACAATTGTTACGGCTGCAACGGGAGAGAGATCAGAGGCTATCATAGCTCTCACTACACTTGGGTACACGAAGAAAGAAGCTGAAGCAGCTATCGGAAGCGTTCCTGAAGAAGATCTCAGTGCAGAAGAGTATATCAAGAAGGCTCTCAAATATCTGTTATAGAGCCGTTTTTTACATAAGGAGAACAAATGTCAGACAGAATTACATCAACTGAAGCAAAGCCATACGAGCTTTCCGGAGAACTGACACTGAGACCGCAATATCTCAGTGAGTACTGCGGACAGTCAGCTGCTAAGAATAATCTCTCAATCTACATTGAGGCAGCGAAGATGAGAGGGGAGCCACTTGACCACGTGCTTTTCTATGGCCCTCCGGGACTTGGTAAGACTACTCTTGCCGGAATCATAGCAAATGAACTTGGAGTAGACATTAAGATTACCTCAGGACCTGCTATAGGAAGAGCAGGAGATCTTGCGGCTATTCTTACTAATCTCAATGAGAATGACGTGCTCTTCATCGATGAGATCCACAGACTTAACAGGTCTGTAGAGGAGGTTCTTTATTCTGCCATGGAAGACTATGCTATGGACATTATTATTGGAAAAGGTCCTTCTGCCAGATCCCTTCGTATCGACATTGCGAAATTTACTCTTATAGGCGCAACAACAAGGGCAGGAAGTCTCAGTGCACCTTTGAGAGACCGTTTCGGAATTGTTTCCAAATTTGAGTTCTACACAGTAGAGGAAATTAAGGACATTCTGAACAGAACAGCAAGTGTTCTTGGAATATCTGTTGATGATGAATCGCTCAATGAGATGGCAAGACGATCAAGAGGAACACCTCGTATAGGCAACAGGCTTCTTAAGAGAGTAAGAGATTTCTCTGCAGTTATAAGTGATGGCAATGTGGACATAGAGATAACAAAGAAGGCTCTTGATGCGCTTGGCGTTGATAATCTGGGCCTTGAGAAGCTCGATAGAGATATCCTTAACTGTATTATTAAGAACTTTGCAGGTGGTCCTGTAGGTATAGAGACAATTGCATCTGCAATTGGTGAGGAGAGAGTAACCATTGAGGATGCCAATGAGCCATATCTCATACAGGCCGGACTCATATATAGAACACAGAAGGGAAGAATGGCTTCAAAAGAAGCTTATGAGCATATGGGACTCATGCACCTTTACAAGGAAGAAGAATAGACAGAAGGAAATACATTAGTGAGAATAGAAGAATTTGATTACAACCTGCCGGAGGAGCTTATTGCGCAGACACCGGCAGAGCAGAGAGACAGCTGCAGACTTATGGTGCTCGACAGAAAGGAAGAGACCATAGAACACAAGCATTTTTACAATATCAAAGAATACCTTAAGCCAGGCGATTGCCTCGTTCTTAATGATTCGAGAGTTATTCCGGCCAGACTTTATGGAATTAAGGAGAGCACAGGTGCACATATTGAGCTTCTTCTTATTAAGAGAATCGAAGGTGATAAGTGGGAGTCATTAGTTAAGCCTGGAAAAAGACTTAAAGAGGGCGACACAGTTGTGCTCGATGAGGAGAGACTTTTTAAGGCGCATATACTCGGCTATCATGATAAAGATAACGGAACACGACTCATAGAGTTCGAGTACGAAGGCATTTTCATGGAAAGGCTAGAAGAGATTGGAAGCATGCCGCTACCTCCATATATTGCAAGAGCTGCTGAAGATGACGACAAGGAGATGTACCAGACTGTGTACAGTAGAATTGATGGTTCAGTTGCGGCACCGACAGCTGGACTTCATTTTACCCAGGATCTGCTTAAAGAGATTGAGGAAATGGGTGTGAAGCTGGCTTATGTTACTCTTCATGTAGGTATTGGAACTTTCAGACCGGTAAAGGTTGATATTGTTGAAGAACATAAGATGCATTTCGAGGAGTGTCAGGTCAGCGAAGAGGCAGCAAATACAATCAACAGCACAATTGAAGCAGGCGGTAGAATTATTTCAGTCGGCACTACTTCAACGAGAACGATCGAGAGTGCTGCAGTCGAAACACCTGATGGATGGAGAATTCAGGCAGGAGAGATGAGCACTGGTATTTTTATCTACCCAGGCTATAAATTTAAGCTGGTTGATGCTCTTATTACCAACTTCCATCTGCCTAAGTCGACACTTCTTATGCTTATTTCGGCTCTTTATGACAGAGAGAAGATTCTGGAGGCATATGAAGAAGCCGTAAAAGAACGATACAGATTCTTCAGCTACGGCGATGCCATGCTTATTAAATAAATCGAAAGGATAATTATTATGAGTAAAGCTCTTACCTTTGAACTGCTCCATAAGGATGCTAATTCAAGAGCAAGAAGAGGACGAATAACAACAAGACACGGTACAATCGAGACACCTGTTTTTATGCCCGTTGGAACACAGGCAACTGTTAAAGCGATGAAGCCTGAAGATGTTGAAAAGACTGGTGCAGAGATTATTCTCGGCAATACATACCACCTTTTCTTAAGACCCGGCTCAGACATTGTAAGAGAAGCCGGTGGTCTTCATAAGTTCATGAACTGGAACAAGTCTATTCTTACGGACAGCGGCGGTTTTCAGGTTTTCTCCCTGGGTCAGATGAGAAAGATTACAGAGGAAGGCGTTAAGTTCCAGTCATATCTTGATGGTTCAAGACACATGATGAGACCTGAGGACTCAATTGCTGTACAGACAGACCTTGGTTCAGACATTATGATGGCTTTTGATGAATGTGTGCCATATCCGGCAGACAGAAGATATACAAAAGATTCTCTTGAGAGAACCACAAGATGGCTTGAGAGATGTGTCAAGGCTCATCACAATACAGAGAATCAGAGCTTATTCGGTATTATGCAGGGAGGAATGTACAAGGACCTCAGATATGAGAGTGCTATGCAGATCAGAGAATTTGACCTGCCTGGATACGCTATCGGTGGATTAAGTGTAGGCGAGCCTAAGGAACTGATGCTTGAGGTTCTGGATGACTGTGCAGATTATCTGCCTGAGGAGAAACCTAGATATGTAATGGGAGTTGGAACACCAGACTATCTTTTTGAGGGAGTAGAACGTGGAATTGACATGTTCGACTGTGTTCTTCCAACGAGACTTGCAAGACATGGAATGGCTATGACAAGCTGCGGCAAGGTTAATATCAAGAATAAGAAGTGGGAAAGAGCCTTTGAGCCGTTAGATGCAGAGTGCACCTGCTACTGCTGCCGCAATTACTCAAAAGCATACCTGAGACATTTATATAAATCAGATGAGATATTAAGTTCAATGCTTCTTTCAGAGCACAATACTCACTTCCTTGTTAACATGATGGCCAATATCAGAAAAGCCATCGAAGAGGACAGGTTCCTCGAATACAAGAGAGAATTTTACAACAAATATGGAGAATATAATGACTAACGAAAGACCATTATGCCCGATGCATGAGAACTGCGGAGGATGCATCTATCAGGGAACACCTTACCAGGAGCAGCTCGAATCAAAGGACAGACAGGTAAGAAAGCTTCTTATCAATCATAATATCGATATAGAGGTGTATGAGGGAATGAAAGCAGCCTTCACACCTTATGGATACAGAAACAAGATGGAGTATACCTTCGGAGACCTTTCCATTGGAGGAGAGCTTGAAGTTGGAATGCATAAGAAGGGTCACTTCATGTCAATCATCACTACAGATGAGTGCCAGCTTGTTCCAAAAGACTTCAACAGAATACTCCATGCCACAAGAGCTTTCTGCATCGAGAAAGGCTACACAAAGTATCATAAGAAGACACATACAGGACTTCTCCGCAACCTTATCGTAAGATGCGGCGTAAGAACAAATGAGCTTCTCATAGATATTGTTACAACAACCGAAGAGGGTTTTGATGAGGAAGGCTTCAAGGAGATGCTCCTGGGCCTCGAGCTGGACAAAACAATCGTAGGAATCATGAGAACCTTCAATGACAACATTGCAGATGCTGTTTATGATGAAGGAACAAAGATAATCTACGGAAGAGATTACTACAATGAGGAGATTCTCGGTCTTAAGTTTAAGGTAAAAACTTTTGCTTTCTTCCAGACTAACATCGATGCCATAGAGCGTCTATACAGCGAGGCTCTCGAGCTCATTCCAGACATTGATTCTAAGACGGTGTATGACCTTTACTGCGGAACCGGCACCATCACTCAGCTTATGGCACTCAAGGCAGCAAAGGTATATGGAGTCGAGATTGTCGAGGATGCAGTTGAGGCTGCGAAGATGAATGCTGAACTTAACGGCATAACAAATTGCGAGTTCATCTGCGGTGATGTTAAGGCTAAGCTTAGTGAGCTCACTGAGAAGCCTGATATGATAGTTGTTGATCCGCCAAGAATGGGAATGCACGACAAGGTCGTAGACATGCTTGCGGCTTACAACATTCCGGAGATTCTGTATATCTCCTGCAATCCTAAGACAATGAGCATGAATCTTGAGAGATTTGCGCTTTATGGATATACGCCGGTTGTAATCAAGTCGTATGATAATTTCCCAATGACAAAGCATGTGGAGACGGTAGTACTGCTTTCCCACAAAAAGCCAGACGGACATATCAACGTAAAAGTTGAGTTTGGCGAAGGTGAGGGAAAAGTTCCGCTTGATAATATCGCTAAAAGAGCCGAAGAATACAAGCCCAAGGAACGAGTGACCTACAAAATGATAAAGGAGTACATAGAAGCGAAATATGGCTTCAAAGTACATACCGCATATATCGCAGAGGTAAAGAGAGATTTAGGATTGCCGATGTATGATGCTCCTAATGCGGTAGAAGAATTGAAACAGCCGAGGAAGCATCCAACTCCAGAGAAGGTTGAAGCAATAAAGGATGCATTGAAGCATTTTGAGGTAATTTAATAATGATGAGCGTATCATAAAAACAGTGGTACGCTTATTTTTTTACATATTTGTTTTTTCGTTGACCAATATTTTATTTGGTTATAAAAGCGGAGGACAGATTTTATATTAAACTGCCTAATTGATACAATTAAAAGCGTTCACTTTGCTATTATTGACTTAAAG
>JAGHUT010000020.1 GCA_018064645.1 Candidatus Crickella merdequi
GATGCGATTGGCGGATCGTTCAGTGCGTCTTAAGACGCTGCAGGTAAAAGGCCCTTCTAGGGCCAGTGCAAACCACCAGTTTAACTGGTGGTTATGATTTAGCTAAGAAGTCCCTGCTTATGCAGGTCTGCAAAAATCAGTTTATCCACCGGAGATATTCTATCCACATCTGCGGTTGTAAGCCACACCAGCTCGGCAATTTCTGATGACGCTTCAGGTTCGCCATCAAATTCAGCGAAGTAGCAGGTCATTTTAACAAGGATTCCTTCAGCGTGACCGTGGGCCTGGGCTTCATAGGTTCCGTAATAGCGGATTGAGGGTTCCCTGATGTCGACGTTCAGTTCTTCTTTAATCTCGCGAATTAGCGTCTCCTGATCAGTCTCGTCACCCTCGCGCTTGCCACCAGGGATGTAGTATTTATCCTTGTCCTTGGAACGCGTGCTGAGGAGTTTGCCGTCTACAAGGTAGAGGAGGGCGATTTTGTCGATTAGCTTCATGGCTAAAGTCCTTTCGATGGGTTTGTAAAAGAGCATGGAAGGCCTACAAGGCATTTGCCACAGGAGCCATCTCTCTTAAAAAGACAAAATTCCTCTTCTGGCCTTGGTGTTGGTTCCAGCTCCCAGTCTGTGATTATGGAGCACACGCGTCCGCAGCAACCCTGCTCTGTAATCATCATGTTGCTCTCTGGAATGCTCTCCACAAATGGCACGAAAACCGCGATTACCGATTTCGCACCCGGCACGAGATCTGATGGAAGGGCGTGGGTTGGACCTACAATTGTCTTTAGCTCTTCGTATAAAGGATCGTTGGCGTCAGCAATTCCAACGATTGGTTTCTTCCAGCGAGTAATAATGTCATGAGTCTTCGGATAGTCCTCAATAAACTCTGCAACCCAGTTGTAAATTCTGCTTTGGTCGTTCATCATAAAGCTCCTTTGTTGACTACAAGTGATTTGCTTTTGGTAATTATATTACCTTGCAATAAGAGAAAAAAGATTTTTTCGTAAATCGCGAAGCAAAACTGTACTGAAGGGGAACTTCCTTTGCTGTATTATTGCATAACCAAAAAGCAAAATGCGCACAAAGGAGGCGAAATGGCATATATAGATACAATTGAAACAAGGAAGAATATGCTCCAGCAAAAGGCTCTGGAACTAAGGAGAAAGATTGGTCAATTGCCGGAAGGGACATTAAGGTGTGCAAAGAACAATGGCTATACGCAATGGTTCAACTATAATCCCGAAAAAGATAACGAAAGGGTGTATATCCCAAAGGGGGATATGCGGATGGCAGAGAAGCTGGCTCTGAAGGGATTCTACGAGAGGCAGCTTAAAGACATTGAGTATGAGATTAAGATAATAGATGCTTTTATTAAGAAATACAGCAGAGTTGATGCACAGCCTGGCAGCAGCTACTATAATCGAAAGCCCGAATACAAGAGGCTCATTGACAAGTGTTTAAAAGAAGAGACGCCGGAAATAAAAGAATTCCTCTCAATGCAATATGTAACAAATGCACACCCAGAAGGCTTGAAGTTTACAACGAAGTCAGGGCTGAAGGTAAGAAGCAAAACAGAAAATGAAATTGCAGATATGCTTGACTACTACAGACTACCGTATCTGTATGAGGTCCCATACTCATATGTAAAGAATGGCTGGACAAGGACAATTCTGCTCGATTTCACTATCTTAAACCCTATAACATTCCAAAGAGTCGGATGGACACACATGGGAAGAATGGATGACCCGGCTTATGTCAAACGTAATGAAACCCATGTTGCCGATTTGACTTTGCTCGGTTTCATTCCGGGAGACAATCTGATAGTGACCTACGAAAGTCTAAACAGATTAATGTCTTCAGCAGAGATCGATGCACAAATTATTCGGTTTTTTCCGGGAATAGAAACCTGGAGATGGTAGTTTGTGTATATATGACGAAATGAAATATAAAATCAGTAAAATTGTGTATATACGGAAGAATCGAAAGAAACTACAGTAAAAAATCAAATGTGGCCCTGATTGAAGCACAACAAGGCCACAAAAGAGACTTTTTTCGCAAAAAATCGAGACGTTTTAGCAGATTATTTCTCGGACAGCGACCGACATGGCGGGCAATTATATGTTTTTTGTAGAGCAAGAGTGAAATACACACAAAATTACTGATTTTTGAAAAAGAAAGTTCATATATACACAAACCCACAAAAAAAGGAGCAAGCTCCCTTTTTTTGCAACGGTATTATTCACCGAAATATTCTTTAATGTTAATAATTGAGTTCTCAACCATCTGTGATACGGCTTCCTGTGTGTAGAAGGCTGTGTGCGGTGTGATGATTACATTAGGATATGAGTTGAGAATTGCCATCTTTGGGTTCTTAAGCGGTTCACCCATGCGATTGAAATAGTAGAGTCCGTCCTCGTACTCGATTGTGTCGAGGCAGGCGAAGCCGACTTTGCCTGAATCGAGATTGTCAATGAGGGCATCACTGTCAAGGAGCATGCCGCGAGCGCAGTTGATAATGCCGACACCATTCTTCATCTTGTCGAATGCTTCATAGCCAATCATGTGGTAGTTCTCGTTAACGCCCGGTGCGTGAATTGTGATTACATCGGATTCGCTGATGAGGGTATCAAGGTCAACATACTCAGCCATTTCGGCAACCTCTGGATTAGGGTATGGATCGTAAGCAAGAATGCGGCAGCCGAAGCCTGTCAGGTCCTTGATGACTGTACGGCCGATTCTGCCGGTGCCGACAACTCCGATTGTGCAGTGCTGAATCTCCTTGCCCAGCTTGCCCTTCAGTGAGAAGTCCTGAGCAGCGGCGCGTAGCATCGTCTCTTTAATCTTGCGCAATCCCATAAGCATCAGCATTACAGTGTAATCTGCAACCGTGCTTGGTGAATAAGAGATATTAAGAACACCAATTCCAACACTTCTGGCGTATTCATAATCTATGTGAATGAAACCGATGGTTCTTGTTGCAATTACTTTGACACCAAGCTCTTTAAGCTTGTCGATCATCGGTCTGTCAATTGGCGAGGTGATAATGTTGATTGCGTCGTAGCCTCTGGCCAGCTCAAGATTCTCAAGGACCGGCGTCTCTGTTGTATAGTCGAACTCAACATTGTACTTCTCGCAGAAGTCAAGCAGATATTTCTCTTCATCAAATGGTCTGATGCTGTAAGCAAACATTCTCATGGTCTTTGACCTCCTGTTTAAGTCTGATTTAAGTGGAACACATTACCGGGCAAAAATCAAGTTTTTCAAGCTGCGATGATGGTGTAGAATAACATCAGAGGTGAAAGAAATGAGAGAGACTAAAGGCGACATGCCGGTACTTGCAATCTGTTATGATTTTGATAAAACACTGAGCCCGGACAACATGCAGGCTCAGGGCTATCTTGAGTCTGTGGATTTCCCGGATCAGGATGAATTCTGGGCAACAACAAACAAGCTGGCCAGAGAGAACGAAATGGACGCTGATCTGGCATGGATGTATTGCATGGAGAGGGAAGCGAGAGGCAAGCTTGTTTTTACAAAAGAAAAATTAATGGATTACGGCTCGAGGATTTCTCTTTATGACGGAGCGGCAACGTGGTTCGAGAGGATTTGCAGATATGGAGAGGCTCATGGTGTAAAAGTTGAGCATTATATTATAAGCTCCGGCCTTCGCGAGATGATTGAAGGAACCGAGGTTGCCGGCTGTTTCAAGAAAATCTATGCAAGCTCCTTTTATTACGACGAAAGAGGCGTAGCTGTATGGCCGGCGCAGGTTGTAAATTATACTAATAAGACACAGTACCTCTTCAGGATTTCCAAGGGCGTTCTTGATGTCAACGACCGCGGGGTGAATGATTATTTTCCGCCTAGCGAGATGAGGGTGCCGTTCCGCAACATGGTTTACATTGGAGACAGCGATACAGATATTCCATGCATGAAGCTGGTCAACTCCTATGGCGGCCATTCAATTGGCGTGTACAATCCAGCGACAGAAGACAAAACAAAGGTTAGAAAACTCATTAGTGAGAATAGAATCAAGTATTTCACCGCGGCAGATTACACAGAGGGGTCAGAGCTCGACGAACTTGTCAAAGCCATAATAGACTCGACTGCAGCGAGAGAAGTGCTGGAAGAGATTCACTATAAGAAAGAGAAAGAGTAAACATGACAGAAGATGAAAAGCTGGAGCTTACAGATGTCACTATCGAAGAGCTTGAAGAATTCATAATAGAGGCAGAGGCATCAAAGAAGCTGCAGAAGGAGCAGCAGAAGAATCCAAAGCGCAGATTACCGAAGGTGAGTGAGATACATCTGAGTAAAGCTGTTGCTGCACTTCTTGTGGCTGTCGTGTTTCTCGTTGGCGGCTCCACCATTGCCGCTATCATAGAACACCAGCATCAGCAGAAGATAGATGATTATATGCAGAAGATGAAAATCAATGCTTTTGCAATGGCCGTCAAAACAGAAACGTCTGAGTACTCAGACGGATACACTCTTCAGCAGATTTCGGATATGACACTTGAGGTATGGCACGATGCAATTTACCACACGCCGGATTCAGATACAGCTCCGTATGTGACAGGTGCTGGAGATTTCAACGAGGCATTGCGCAGATTCTTCCAGGAAGAGAAGGTTCAGCAATTCTTCAACAATGCACTTCCACCGGCAATAGATTTTTCGGATTGTCCGGAAGAGCTTGACGAAATAAAAGAAGCATATAAAGATATGCTGGATGCATACATCGCGCTGGTTACCTTTGTACAGGCGCCAAACGCCTCATATAACACATACAATTCAATTCGTGGAGAGAAATACATGGAATTTGTCAATGCTTTCTATGGATTCATCGCTGTCTGTCCCCTCGATGACATGGAAGAAATAAAAGATAACTATCATGAGGAAGATATGGCAATAGATTATGAGTAAAAAAAGGACCCTCGAGGGTCCTTTTTGGTTGGCGAGAGTTGAAGCGAGAAGCGGAGACAAGGATTTTTCCCTATGGAAGCCTCACGTCTGCTCTTACATCCATGATACTGCGCAAATATCTAGAAGAAATCTGCAACCAGTTTTGCAAAGAGCAGCGCCAGCACACAATAATACACTGGCCTAACGAAGCGGGCGCCTTTGGTAACAGCAATGCTGGCGCCCATATAGTTGCCGGCAATATAGCAGGCACATGTTGGAACGATAGCCTCCCAGCACATGAAGCCAGATCTGGCATACAGAATTCCAGCCAGCAGATTGGCCCACAGAAGAACGAAACGGGCGAGGCCGTTGCCCTTGACCATTCCGCATTTGAGAACCATCGCAAAGAAAATCATATAGAATGTGCCGCTTGCCGGTCCGTAGAATGCGTGGTAAGTGCTGACAAGCAGAGTGACAGCAGCCACACCGAAGAACTTGCGGCGACCGGAAGGAGCAGAAGACGAGTCCTCCTCGCTGCTGTTTTTCTGTATAAAGGTAACAGCCGCCAGCACCGGCACAAGGAATAGCATTAGAAGCTGAAGGAACCTGTCGCTCATTACAAGATTGAGCCTGGTACCGAGAAAAGCACCGATAACGATGAACGGCACCGACATCCAGCCGGCCTGATAGTCTACGTTGCCGCTGCGAGAGTATTTATAAAGAGCCATTCCGCAGCCCGGAACAGCAGCCATGAGATTGGTGCCCACAACCATGTGCGCCGGCATACCCGTTGAAAGAAGAGCGGGCACAGTAAGAAGCCCGCCGCCACCGCAGACAGCATCAACAGTGCCGCCAAGCAGATAAGCCGCGCATACGAGAAGCCCCTGTAAACTCAGAATTGCAAAATCATAATTATCCATGCATTAAGAATAAGCCTTTGGTCTTCCTTTATCAATGTGTTAAACTGAAGAAACGGAGGAAGATTATATGAACATCACAGTATATCTTGGCGCAAGTAAAGGCGCCGATCCAGCGCTCACAGCAGCAGTTCGAGAGCTGGGCACATGGATTGGAATCACAGGCAACACTCTGATTTATGGAGGCTCGAAGATGGGACTTATGGGCGAGCTGGCTGTTTCAGCCATGGAGGCCGGCGCAGAAGTAATCGGCGTGGAGCCGCAGATGTTCATGGATGATGAGCTGCAGCTGGACGGACTGTCAGAGCTGATCGTAACGCCGGACATGCCGTCACGAAAAACGCGCATGATTGAAATGGGCGATGCTTTTATTGCTTTTCCGGGAGGAACAGGAACCCTCGAGGAGATAACCGAAGTAATGTCACAGGTGAGCCTCGGCCTTAAAGACGCCAGATGCATTTTCTACAATCTCAATCATTATTACGATGATCTTAAGAAGTTCCTCGCGCACATGATCGAGATGGGCCTCTCAACAGAAGAAAGACAGCGCAACGTGTTTTTTGCTGAGAGCCTTGCGGACATCGAAGAACTGCTCGTGTAGTCACCATATTTTTAAAAAATTGCGAGCCGTGGCAGTCAGCCACGGCTCTTTTCTCTTTGGCGAAAGGTAACACTTTTTCGTAAGAAATCCCGAAATTTCAACATTTATTGACTTTGCCCCTCCAACATAGTATATTGATTATGCACCTGACAAGACAGGTGTAAATACTTAGACAACACTTCGAAAGGTATTTGTCGATTATGAAAGATTTACTTCTTGTCATAGACATGCAGAAGGTATACACCGCTGGCGGCCACTGGCAGTGTGAAGGTACGGAAGCGGCAGCAGAGAGAATCCGCGGGCTTATCCGTGAAAAGGGGGAAGAGCTGGAAGTTGTTTTTACCAGATTCGACCCACCTGTTAATCCGGATGGCGTTTGGGCTGAGTACAATCAGGTTAACGCAGAGGTTAATGCAGATGAAGCGGCGGCGGAGATGATGGGCTGCTTCGCTGACATGACTGGTGAAGGCGCGGATAAGTATCCGCTTTACAGCAAGTCAATCTATTCAGCAGCTGATATTCCGGAACTTCAGGAGGCCCTGTACAGGGCTGACCGCATTGCGGTTTGCGGAGTCGTGGCTGAGTGCTGCGTGCTGGCAACAGTGATGGCTCTCATCGACAAAGGACTTAAAGTTGTTTATCTTACTGACGCAGTCGCAGGGGAAAGCGCAGAGACAGCAAGCGCCGTAGAGTTAGTGCTCGCAGGACTTGACCCGCTGCACGTGTGCAGAATGACTGTAGAGGATTTTATAAGTAATTAAGGAGACAAAGAAAATGGCTAAGATTTTTAAGACCAAGCTGACAGCAGCAACAATCGTACTGATTCCAGCATGCATCGGAATCAACTATCTCGGTAAGCTTTTCGCTTCACTGCTTAAGCTGCCACTGTGGCTGGATTCAATCGGAACATGCATAGGCGCATGCCTCGGCGGACCTATTATCGGTGGACTCTGCGGAGCTGTGAACAACATTGTTTTTGGTCTGACAACAGGTGATAACATCACACTGATTTACGCACTTACAAGCCTTGGCATCGGTATCGCAGTAGGTATCATGGCAAGATGCGGATTCATGAAGAGCTTTCCTAAGGCAATGCTCACAGCAGTAGTTGGTGGAACAGCAGCAGTATGCATCTCAACACCGCTCAACATCATGTTCTGGGGCGGCACAACAGGCAACGTATGGGGAGATGCACTCTTTGCAATTACACAGGCTAAGGGAATGTCAGTTGGAATGGGCTCATTCCTCGACGAGCTGGTAGTGGATGTACCTGACAAGCTTCTGACTCTCATCATCGTATACCTGATTCTGAAGGGACTCCCACAGAAGCTGACATCACTTTATGATGTAAATGCAGAAATCGAGAGACTTGACTAATTTAAGAACCGAAAGGCTTGAATAAATGAAAAGCATAAGTCTTTACAAAGACAAGGGTACATGGCTTAATCTCATGCACCCGTATACGAAATTGCTGTACATCGTTGCAGCAATATCAATTCCGCTGATTGGTGGCAAGCTCTGGCTGTTTGGTGTTCTCATCGCAGCCAGCCTTGTGCTGCTTGCCAGCGGCAAAGTCCTTAGAAGCGCAGTTCCGCTGGTAGCTTTTTCAGCAACGCTGATTATAGTTATCTTCCTCATTCAGGGACTGTTCAACCACGCAAACGCAGAAGCTCTCTTCAGCGTCGGACCACTGACCTTCTATAAAGAAGGCGTGCTTTTCGCGTGCAGGCTTGGACTCAACATTCTCAATATGCTGCTTTCTTTTGCAGTGTTTGTACTCACAACATCACCGCAGGAGCTTGTTGATGAGATGGAGAAGAACGGTTTTTCGCCAAAATTCGGATATATCATCAATTCAGTATTCCAGATTCTGCCGCAGATGATGATGACGAAGGATACTATCACAGATGCACAGAGAAGCAGAGGCCTTGAGACGGAGGGAAGTCTCGGCGTAAGAATGAAGGCTTTTATTCCACTGATTTCACCAGTCGTAATGAGTTCTCTTGTTAACACCAGAGAGCGTGCCATTGCCCTTGAAGTAAGAGGCTTCGGCAGAAAAAACAAAAAGACCTGGCTCGAGGATCGCCCAAAGCACAAAGGTGACAGGGTAATTGGCGTTATCCTTGTTCTTCTTGTGGTGCTGACAATTGCAGGGAGGGTATTAGGATGGCTTTAATAAATATAGAGAATCTCAAATACAAATATCCCGGAACAGACAGGCTGGCGCTCGATGGAATCACACTTTCAATCGAAAAGGGTGAGTTCATCGGAATCTGCGGTCGCAATGGAGCAGGTAAAAGCACTTTATCTCAGGCGATCATCGGCCTGGTTCCGCAGTTCTACAAGGGTGCGTACGGTGGCAAAGTCGAAGTCGACGGAGTTAACTGTGAGAGCAGGCCTGTAATTGAGCTGTGCGAAAAAGTTGGACTCATCTTCCAGAATCCATTTAATCAGCTGACAGGAGCAAAGGAGACTGTTTACGGCGAAGTTGCTTTCGGTCTTCAGAATCTCGCCATCGAAAGAGATGAGATGAAGAAGAGAATCGAGACTGTAATGAAGCAGCTTGATATCTGGCAGTATAGAGACCGCAATCCATTTGATCTGTCTGGCGGACAGATGCAGCGAGTTGCAATTGCCAGTGTGCTGGTAATGGAGCCGGAAGTACTTATTCTGGATGAGCCGACATCACAGCTGGACCCACAGGGAAGCGAAGAGGTCTTCAGGGTAGTTGACCAGCTTTCTGAGAGTGGAATCACAGTTATAATGATCGAGCAGAAGCTGGAGAAGCTTGCAGCATATTGCGACAGAATCATCCTCATGGATGACGGCAAGATGGTGGACTTCGATACACCGGAGAAGATTTTCTCAAGAGCTGATCTTGAGGAGCTTGGAGTGCAGCCTCCTGTATTTACAAGAATCGCCAAAGAGTACGGCGTGAAGAACGAAGCTGGCGATTATCCTGCCAAGCTGGAGGATACAGTGAGACTTTTCCAGGAGAAGGGTGTTAAACCTGTGCGTGCAGCAAGAGCGAAAGCAGAAGCAGCAGCTGAAGTATTCAATATCGACCAAATGAGCTTCTCATACACAGAGGAAGTTCAGATATTCAATGAGCTAAGCCTCAAGCTGGATAGAAGAGCAACTGCCATTATTGGACAGAATGGTGCGGGCAAGACAACTCTTGTTAGACTTCTCAAGGGTCTTCTTAAACCTGCCGGCGGAAACATCTACTACGGTGGGGAGGATATCTCCGGTAAGACGGTAGCTATGCTGGCAGACAAGGTAGGATATGTGTTCCAGAATCCTGATGACCAGATTTTCAAATACAACGTTCTCGATGAGGTTATGTTCGGTCCGCTTAATATTGGAATGGCTGAGGACAAGGCTAAGGAAGAGGCCGTTAGAGCGCTTGCCATGATGGGACTTGAGGGCAAAGAGGATAAGAATCCTTACGACCTGGATCTCAACGAGCGTAAAATGGTCGCAATTGCTTCTGTAATCGCTATGAATACTGATGTTCTCATTCTCGACGAGCCTACGATTGCACAGGATTACCGGGGCAAGAAGCTCATCGGAGAGATGATTAAGAATCTGACAGAGCAGGGCAGACTTGTAATCGCAATTCTCCATGACATGGATTTCGTGGACGAGTATTTCGATAGGGTAATAGTAATGGCACATGGAGAGGTTCTGTGTGAGGGAAGCGCTGATGAGGTATACTCAATGGATGCTGAGCTTGAGCAGGCAAGACTCCATAAGCCGCACATGAGGCAGCTTCTTGAGCTGCTGTCATAGAAAGGGGGCATTGATGAGAGGTAACGAAAGACGAAAGAAGATTCTTGATATTCTTTCAGCAGGAACTGCACCTGTTCCAGGAAGTAAACTTGCTGAAATGCTTAATGTCAGCAGGCAGATAATCGTTCAGGACATGGCCCTACTTCGTGCGGAACAGCATAATATAGTTTCGACTAACAGCGGATATGTTCTTCTTACCAACGAAAGACCTACAAGAGTCTTCAAGGTTAGACATACAGATGAGGAAGCTGAGACTGAGATGAACATCGTTGTGGACAATGGCGGCGAGCTTGTAGATGTCTTTGTATTCCACAAAAGCTACGGCGTAATCCGTGCCGACATGAATTTTACAAGTCGTCGTGATGTCAAGGCGTTCCTAAGGGATATCGCATCAGGCAAGTCCTCTCTTCTCATGAAAGTAACAGATGGTTACCACTACCACACTGTTGCAGCAGAAGACGAGAGTGTGCTTGATATTATTCAGGAGCAGCTGGAGGAAAAGGGTTTCCTCGCGCCGCTTCAGGAGTACGAGCCAATCAATTTCTGGAAGGATGCTGCTGATGAGTAAAGTCAGAATCGCAGGAACAGGCGTCGCAACTTTGGATCTGTACATAAACAGAGGCCGCATGTATCCAGGCGGCAATGAGTATAACGTAGTATGTCATGCCGTTCGCAATGGCGCCGAAGCAGGCTTCATGGGCAAATTCGGAAATGACGAGGCGGGAAGAATACTGGAAAAAGTTCTTGTTGACTGCGGGGTGGATGTATCAATGAGCAGGCGCGAGACCGGCTCGTCTGGCTACAGCCTCGTTACCATCAAAGACGATGGCGATAGAGTTTTCCTTGACTGGAACCGTCAGGGAGTAACAGACCTTAATCCATTCGAATTTAACGCAGAGGAACTTGAATATCTCAAGACCTACGATGCGCTCTGTGAGGGCCGTCTTGCAGATGTGAGCATTGAGAAACTGAAATTCCTGGCAGAGCAGGGCATCGGTGTGTGCTATGATTTCCATGCGACATACGACGAGCATACAATTGAAGAGATCGCACCGCACATAAGATACGCATTTTTTTCCTGCAGCCACCTGTCAGAGGAAGAACTCCGCAAGACACTTAAGCAGGCAGTAGATGCAGGCTGCGAAATAGCAGTTGGAACACGAGGCGCAGAACCGGTAGTAACATACAACGGAGAAGCGTACCTGCAGCAGGAGACACTTCGCGTAGAGCCGACAGATACCCTTGGTGCGGGAGACTCTTTTATCGCGGCATTCATGACAAGCTATCTTGCTTCTCGCAAAAGTGGCGATGATTCCATCGCCTCCGCCAAGCGCGCTCTTACAGCTGCGACAGAGTATTCGGCAGGCGTAGTTGTTATTGAAGGAAGCCTTGGCTTCGGATACGATATTGAAGCAAGGAGACTGTCTGAACTTGTTAATGTACCTGAGGATAAAGATTTAGACCTGGGAGAATAGATATGGCAACACTTAAGGAACTGACGCAGATTGCACTTGATTATAACAACAGATTTGAAGAGCAGTGGGGAGCCAAATGCGGTCTGACTGTAGTAGATGCAATTCCGGGCGATGAACCGAAATTCATCTTCGAATACAGGGCAACTGATGAGCATAAGAATATTTTTCACGGTGTGCACGGCGGCATGATAGGGTTCATCTTTGACACGGCCATGGGAGTTGCAGGAGATGCGGCATCTGACAAGGACACGTCGACCACAGAGATGACAATAAGCTATGTCAGAGCAATGATGGGAGACCATTATTATGTAACAGTTGAGATCAATAAGATCGGAAGAACACTTCTGTCCTGCACCTCGTATATTTCTGATGAGAATGGCCTTAAATATGCAACCTGCCAGGCAAGATATGTTCTCCTTGAGAGAGGTTATAAATAAGACAAAAAAGTAAAATGAGCCTGCGCTTGCGCTAGGCTCTTTTTGTAAGTTTGTGTAAGAATGTATGTATTGTGTGTATGTAATGAAAGAGGTTTTGATACCTTGTGTAATTATAATAACATGGTACAATTGATTCGTATAATGAATTAAAAATATCATATCAATCAAAAATATTGCTTACAGAAATTAGGGGTAAATATGGAGAACAGAGACGTCAGAACCTTCATCAAAGTTGTAGAACTGAATAATTTTACAAAGGCTGCCAGTGAGCTTGGATATTCTCAGACGGCTGTCTCTGCACAGATCAGAAAGCTGGAGGATGAACTTGGAAGACCTCTTTTTGACAGAGTCGGCAAGAGCATTCACCTTACATCAGCAGGAAAGACTTTTCTCCCGTATGCGCATAAGATGATTCGCGCGGAGGAAGAAGCGGTTTCCTGTCTGGATGAGGATGGAGATCTCAAAGGCGAGCTGGTAATCGGAGCCAGCTCTTCAATTGCTGCGAGACTGATTCCACAGGTTGCGAGGCCATTCATCAACAGATACCCTAATGTGAACCTTTCCGTAAAAGTAGTAGATTCATATCATGCGCTTTCGCATAGAATGAAGCTGGGAGAGCTTGATCTAACTGTCGACATCTACAGAGGTGAAAGCGTAGGTGAGGAATCCGTATCCCTTGTAAGCGATAAGCTTAAGATGGTGTTTATCTCTTCGCCTGATAATCCAATATGCAGGAAGAGCAGTGTTTCTATTGAAGAATTCGTTAAAGAGCCGATTATTATTTCTGATAAGGAAGGTGACTACACGGAGTTTCTCATCAGAACTTTGAAGAATGAAGGCTATGAGCTTAAGCCGATTCTGGAGATAAGTTCAGTAACGGCGATTATCGATTTTGTCAAAGATGATGCGGGAGTTGCCTATGTTCCTTACTATATGGCGGCCAAAGACCTGGAGGATGGAGGGCTTGCGCAGATAGATATGGATTTTCCAGACAGTGGACTTACCATCTATCTGGCCTGCAACAAAGACCGCTGGATGAACCCGCAGATGAGAGCTTTCAAGAGAGTAATGGAAGAAGTTCTTGAAGAAGAATCGGAATAAATATGGAACAAAACGGCATAAATGTAACCCGTGAACTAAAGAAGCTCTATGATATAATTTGAATAGATTTTTAAAAAGGGGATTTACTATGGAGAAGGTAAAAGTAATCGAACTCAAGGAATCGATCCTCGAGGATAACAATAAAGATGCCGAGGTGCTTCGCCAGGAGCTTAAAGAGAAGAAGATTTGTCTTCTCAACCTCATGTCCAGCCCGGGCTCAGGTAAGACAACAACACTTCTTGCGCTGAACAAGGCTTTTGAGGGAAGAATAAACTGGGGTGTAATGGAGGCTGACATTGATTCAGATGTTGATGCCATCACTATGCAGGAGGCTGGAGTACCTTCTATTCAGTTGCACACTGGCGGAATGTGCCACCTGGATGCCGACATGACACGTCAGGGAATCAGAAGTTTCGAAAGAGATGACCTTGATTTCATCGTTCTTGAGAATATTGGCAACCTTGTGTGTCCAGCGGAGTTTGACACCGGTGCCGCTATCAACATGACAATTCTTTCAGTTCCTGAAGGAGATGACAAGCCTGTCAAATATCCTCTTATGTATGAGGTTGCAGACATTATGGTCGTCAATAAGATTGACGCACTTGCTGTATTCGACTTTGATAAGGATGCTATGGAGGCAGCTGTCAGAAAGCTTAATCCTGACATGAAGTTCTTCTACATCTCGGCCCTTACAGGCGAAGGTGTTCAGGAGCTGGCTGACTATCTTGTTGAGAAGGTAAAGGAGTGGAACGCATAATGGCTAAAGAAGTAAGAGTAATTGAAATACATGAGAATGTTTTTGCAGCTAATGATATGACAGCGAATCTGATTCGCGAGAAGCTTACAGCACAGGGAACACTTTTCATTAATGTGATGTCGAGTCCCGGTTCAGGCAAGACAACTCTCCTTACAGCTCTCATCAATCGCATGAAGGATAAGGTGAGAATTGCTGAGATGGATGTTGACATCGAATCTTCAGTTGATGCTCAGCGTGTTGCCGATGCCACAGGTGTTCGCTGCATCCAGATTCACAATGGCGGACTCTGCCACATCGATGCAGACATGACATCAAGAGCTCTTATAGAGTTCGGAGCAGATGATCTCGATCTTCTTATCCTTGAGAATATCGGCAATCTTGTATGCCCGGCTGAATTCGATACAGGAGCTCACAAGAACATGATGCTTCTTTCAGTTCCTGAGGGAGATGATAAGCCGCTGAAGTATCCTCTCATGTTCAGCGTGTGTGACATCGTTCTAATTACAAAGATTGACACAGCCGGATTCTTCAACTTCGACTTTGATAAGGCGAAGGAGAGAATCCTGAAGCTTAATCCAAATGCCGTAATAATTCCGGTAAGTGCAAAGACAGGAGAAGGCCTTGAAGAAGTAGAGCAGATACTTCTTCAGGAGATTGCTTCACTTAAATAAGCTTGAAAAAACCGCGCCGATTGCGCGGTTTTGTGTTATTCAGGGGTGTCCCAACTAATACTTAATAATCGTCGCTGCTGTTTTGCCCTCTTCACAGACCAGCAGCGCGCAGCTACCGTCACTGCCATCGCGCGGCCTGGACGGACTTCCCGGGTTGATGATGCGGATTCCATCAATCATCTCGCAGACAGCAACATGAGAATGTCCAAAGCAGACAATGTTGCACTTCTGCTCTTCTGCCAGATAAAGGAGACGTGTAGTGTCGTACTTGACATCCTCCATATGGCCGTGAGTTACCAGTATGCGGCCGCCGGGAACATCGACAGTTCTGAATTTGCGCTCGAAGCAGCCGTCGCAGTTGCCGGGAACACAAACAACTTCAATGCCTGTCTCCTCTTCGATGTCAAGGGCATCGTGGAGGAAGTCACCGCAGTGAATTATCAGGTCTATATCGGCAAAAGTCTCGATGCGGTCTATGAGCTTGTACGCTTTATCCAGCTTGCCGTGAGTGTCGCTAAGGACAATAATGTTCATTTAACACCTCGTTATTTCAAATCGCATCCGCGAATTATAGCCTCAGCCGCTGATGCGTATTCTGCGTAGTTCTTTGACTTGTATAATCTTTTGATTTCCTTGTCGCTCACCTCAAAGGAATTAGAGAAGTAGAACCAGAATTCTTTCATGCGCTTGATCAGCGGAAGTTCGCCTGGCATGTAGGTTCTATATCCATCGATGAGTAAATCGTGAAAAATCGACAGCTCTTCTCTCGAGGCTGCCTCGCCTCCGCGAACCTCGCGAAGCATGGAAGGATGCTGAAGCAGTCCTCGTCCTGTCATTACACCGCAGCCATATTCAAATGCCTCATCATCAGAAGACCAGACATCTCCGTTATATACAAGAGGGAGCTCAGGACAGCTGCCAAGAACATCAAGGAACAACTCTCTATCTGCTTCGCCTTTGTACATCTGGCGGCGTGTTCTCGGATGAATGATAAGGTCACTCACAGGATAACGCTTATACACCTGAAGAATTGCCGGCCATTCGTTTGACGACTCGATGCCGATACGGGTCTTAAGGGAAATCTTCATATCAGGCAGCGCCTCGAAGATTCCATCAAGCATTCTGTCAAGCTTGTCCAGGTCGCGCAAAGCGCCGGAGCCTTTGCCTTTAGATACAACAGTTCCGCTGGGGCAGCCCAGATTGAAGTTGACTTCATCATAACCAAGCTCGGCAAACTCCCGTGCAGCCCAGATAAAATATTCTTCGTTATTCGTAATTATCTGCGGAATAAGATTCTCCTCATTCTGCGTAATGTCACGTTTCTCTCTTGTCTGGAAGGAACAGTTGGCATTGGGCGAGATGAAAGGGGTAAAATACCTGTCGGCCCCACCGAAAACCTGCCTGTGCGCTATTCTCCACACGAACCCTGTAAGCCCCTCGAGAGGAGCAGCATATAATTTTTCCATAATATACTCCTTGCGAATCAATAGAATTGTAACATCTATTCGTGCTACAATCAAAGCAGTATAAGGAGGTGCAACATGCTCGCATCGGAACGACAGAAGTTAATCGTAGACATTCTCCTGGAGAAGAAGCACGCCATGGTTGCAGATCTGGCTAGTGAGTTTGATGTCAGCTTTGAGACCATAAGAAGAGACCTGAAGGTCCTTGAGAAGTCCGGCATGATTGAGAAGTCATACGGCGAGGCTAGAATCAAGGAGAGAGTAAGTCACGATCTTGATTACGAGACACTTTCTCACCTGATGGTTGAGATAAAGAAAAAAATCGCCGAGGCGGCGATTAGTTACGTTGAGCCTCACGATTGCATATATATCGATTACGCGACTACATGCCAGCAACTGGTGGAACTCCTTGGCGAGGTGCCGGTTACTGTAATGACCAACTCCCTGGAGGCGCTTTGCAAGCTTGTCAGGACCCCTAACGTGGAAGCGTTCAGCCCGGGCGGAATGTGGGACCAGGCAAATCATGCATTTGTAGGAAAGTCAACCCTTGACTGTCTTGATGATTTTCGCTTTGATAAGGCTTTCGTATCCTGCCGAGCACTCAGTATGGAGCACGGGCTCTCCGACAGAACGGAGATGGAGGCAAGCCTTCGACGCAAGATACTGCAGTGCTCAAACGAGGTGTATCTCATGGTGGATTATTCCAAATTCGACAAGGCGGCTTTCGTAAGAACGATGGACTTCTCACGAATCACCGGAATCATCACCGATGCGACTCTGAATGAGGAGTGGAAGGAGTTCCTGGCAGAGCATAATATCAAATACATTAACTGTTATACCGTAAGAGAAGAGGATGAGGAGTAGAAACCACATTCGAACAGCGGTTTTTGTGGCATTGTTGAACACGCACCAATAATGCCACTTATTTTTTGGCTCAATTGCACAAAAACTCATCGCAAAACAACTTGACCAATCAAAAAACCACAAATATAATTATTGTATCAATTTTTTAAATCTATCGTTTTATAGAGGAGACGACACAAAATGAAAAATGCAACTTTTACTAGAGGCCGTCAGCTCGGATACGCAGCTGGTATCACGGTTGAGTCAGTTGTCTACAATGCGTTCTATATCTATTTTCTGATTTTCCTGAACACAGTTGTAGGCCTGAATCCAGTTCTTTGCGGAACTATTTCTTTCCTGTCTGTATGCGTTGACGCTATCACAGATCCGCTGCTCGGATGGATCTGCGACAAGCCAGGCGTAGACGTTAAGAAGCTCATGAAGATCGGTGGAATTCTCACAGGTATCCTGTACGCAGCTTGCTACATCATCGTTCCTGGTGGCACAGTTGTTAAGGCTATCTACTACATCGTAATCTCATCACTCATGTGGTGTGCTTACACAACATTCTGCATCCCTTACTATTCATGCGTAGCATCAATCACTGATGACTATGATGAGCAGACAAAGATTCGTGGTATCTCATCAACAATGAACGCTTTCGTAATCTATGCAGGATGCGTATTCCCAGTACTCTTCATCACAGCATTTGCAACAGCAGGAATCGAGTATGGTCTTTGCTGGACACTTGCTGCAGCTTGCATCGGAGTAATCTCAATCATCTTCGGAATCATCAACAACGCTTCACTTAAGAACGTTGAGTTCATCGAGAAGGCTGTTGAGGTTGAGTCAGAGCCAATCCTCAAGACATATGCAGAGGTTATCAAGCTCAAGCCTATGAAGTTCTTCATTCCTTGGGTATTCTTCTACCTCTTCGGATCAGCTATGGTAAGTGCTAACACTAACTACCTGATCATTTATGCTGCAGGTCTTGACCCAGACACAATCACATTCACAGCTATGGTAACACTTGCCTGCTTCCTGATTGGATCACCTGTTCTGACAGTAATCGGACACAAGGTTGACAGAAAGCCTGCTGTAATGATTGCATTCGGTGTAACACTTATCGGAGTTCTCGTAATCAGAGTAATCGGACTGACAACACTTCCAATGCTCTTCGCACACACACTTATCTGCGGAATCGCTCTCGTAGGTTTCTGGTGCTTCTTCTATGACTTTGCTTATGATATGATCGAGCTTGACGAGTACAAGAACAGAAAGAGCAGAGCTGGTGCTATCACATCATTCCCACAGCTGGTACAGAAGTTTGGTAATGCTGTAGGTCTTCAGGTTATCGGTATCCTCCTTGCAGTAGTTGGATTCGATGCTTCTAAGGAAGTTCAGTCAGCAGCAACAATCGGCGGAATTCAGAATATCTCAACAGTATTCCTTGCAGTATGTCTTGCAATTTCACTCTTCTGCCTCTGGAAGTACCCAATCAACAAGAAGGTATATGCTAAGCTCCAGGCAGCTAACGAGAGAAGAAGAAACGGCGAAGAGGACTTCTGCGACCCAGAGATCGACGCTATTCTCTAGTAATTTTATAAGAAAAATATTTATAAATAATCGAGGCGCTTCAGTTTATGCGAGGCGGCTCGACCTCTCATAAGGAGTTTAAGACATGTCAAAACTTATTAACGAGTACGATTATGCCGCTATACATGCACAGGCTGGCGAGGTTATAAAGAATCGTAAGCACCTCAAGAGAAGTGCGGTAGAGCGTTACATGAAGTGGTTTGACGAGAATTGTGCAAAATCAAAGGTAGAGACTGCACTTGCTGCAGAGACAATTCCTGGCGGAATTCAGCACAACCTCGCTAATAACCACCCATTCCCAATTGCAATCGACAGAACTGAAGGACCATACCTTGTAGATATCGATGGAAACCGTTATATCGATTTTCTCTGCGCTGGTGGTCCAACAATTCTTGGAAATAACTATCCTGCTGTAACAGAAGCAATCGTTAAGCAGGTTACAGAGAAGACACATCTTCACGGTCTTTACAGCCCATATGAGAGACAGCTTTCAGAGCTTATCGGAAAGCATATGCCATCAATAGAGATGTTCCGTTGCCTGGCTTCGGGAACAGAGGCTGACCTTATTGCTGCTCGTCTTTCACGTGCATTCACAGGCAAGAAGCACATCATCAGAATTGCTGGCGGATACCATGGATGGTCAGATCAGCTGGTATACAACGATGGTGCTACAACAGAGATGATGAAGAACGGTATTCCTAAGGACTGCTTCCAGAACACACACGCAATCCCTGCTAATGACATCGAGGCTCTCAAGGCTGAGATTGCAAAGTGGGAAGACAAGGGTGGAGTGGCAGCATTCTTCGTAGAGGCTGTTGGACAGGACAGCGGAATCGTTCCACTGACTAAGGAGTTCCACAAAGAAGCTAGAAAAGTCTGCGATGAGCACGACATGCTTCTTGTATATGATGAGGTAGTTACAGGCTTCAGACTCGGAATGGGCGGAGCTCAGGGTGTATTCGGAACAAAGCCTGACCTCACAGTATTTGGTAAAATCATCGGTGGTGGTCTCGGCTGCTCTGGTGGTATCGGTGGACGTAAGGATATCATGAGCCTTCTCGCAGCTGGTGTAAGTGCTGAGTCAGAGAACAAGGTTAAGGTTGGAGGAACTCTTTCAGCTAACCCACTCACATGCCTTGCAGGTATCACAGTAATCAACGAGCTCGAGAAAGAGAATGTACATGAGAAGCTTGATGAGGCTTCAAAGTACTTCATGAATGGAATTGCAGAGCTGACAGAGAAGTACGATGTACCTGCACTGGTATTCCATCATCAGTCAATTCTCCACATTGATACACACGGACTTATGCATCTCCCATACTTCTTCGATACAAAGGATCCTGAGTATGAGAAGCAGCTCTACGATGCATATATGAACTACATTGAGTTTTCAATGGCTCTTGCTGCTGAGGGACTTATCATCGCTAATGGCGGTAAGACATATCTTCCATACAATGCTACAAGCAAGGAAATGCTCGATGAGGCACTTGCTGTATATGAGAGAGTATTCAAGGAGTTTGAGTAATGGATGTAATTGCTGCTTATGACTTTGGTACAAGCGGAGTTAAGGCCGCACTGGTTACCAGAGATGCAAAGATTATCGCGGTTAAGGAGAAGGCTTATCCTCTCCTTAACCCAAAGCCTAACTTCGTAGAGCAGAGTCCACAGGATTACTGGGACGCTGTATGCGAAGTAACACATGGCGTTATTGAAGAGTCAGGAATTGATCCTTCAGAGGTTAAAGGTCTGTCCTTCAGTGTACAGGCTGTTAACCTTATTCCAGTCGATGAGGATGGAAACGTTCTTTACAACGCAATCAGCTGGCTTGATGCTCGTGCAGAGAAAGAGGCTGAGCGCATTAACGAGGCTGTTGGAGTTGAACTCGTACGCAGCCAGGATTTCCAGCCTCGTATGCTGTGGTTCGCAGAGAACGAGCCTGAGCTTTTTGCAAAAACAAAATACTTCCTCGACTGCGACAGTTTCCTTCAGTACAAGGCTACTGGCGTAATGGCTGTTGATGATGATTACGATGGAATTATAGTTAATCATCCTGCTATCGATGAGTACATGGAAGCATCACTTTGTCTTAGCGATGCTTCAAAGCTCGCACCACAGGTTCAGGCTTGCAGAGAGTATGCTAAGACAGATGAGAAGGGTGCTGCTGATCTTGGTCTTGTTCCTGGAATTCCAGTATTCGGCGGAATGATCGACGTTCCTGCAGCAGCTGCAGGTTGCGGTTGCACAAGAGATGGAGACGCACACCTTTACCTTGGAAGTTCCGGATGGTTATCTGCAATGATTGACCAGCCTTATGAGACTTCAGAGGGTTCATACCAGCTTAACAGTATCACACCTGGTCTTATGATCTATGGTGGATGCACTAACGCATGCTGCCTCATGCAGAACTGGGCAATCGACCACTTCTACAAGAAGGAGCATGACGAGCTGGGCGGAGGAATTTTTGACTTCCTTGCAGAGGAGATGAAAGACATTCCTGCAGGCTGCGACGGACTCTACGCAACACCTTGGCTCTTCGGAGAGCAGTTCCCAATCTGCGATACTTTCGTAAGAGGAACTTTCTTCAATATGCAGGAGGGACACACAAGAGCACACTTCATGAGCGCTGTTCTTGAGTCAATCTGCTTCAGCATGAAGGGTCAGATCGAGCTTTACAAGAAGGATACAGGCAAGACAATCACTTCTGTTGGTGTTAACGGTGGTGGTTCACTGTCTGACTACTGGATGCAGATGATGGCAAATGTTCTTCAGATGCCTGTTCACGTTCCTGAGAACACAAGACATTCAGGTGCTATCGGCGCGGCTGTAGCTGCAGCTATCGGACTTGACTGGTGCACAATTGAGAATGTTGACGAGTTCGTTAAGAAGGAGAAGGAATTCCAGCCAGACACTTCACTTGCTGAGCTCTATGATAAGAAATACAACAACTGGATGAGACTGTACGATTCCATTAAGGATCTCTCCAGAGAGTTAAATGCGGAGTAGACAATGAATAGAATCGAAGAAACTAAAGCTAAGATTGTAGAGATTATCCAGAGAGAATACAGAAACGGCATGGTCAACATGTTCGAGGGCAATGTTTCTGCAAGAGTTGGCGATACTATCCTTATCACACCTTCACAGGTGGCAAAGGATGCAACAACTCCAGAGATGATTATCGAGATGGACCTGGAAGGCAACATTACTCATCTTCCAGAAGGCATGAAGCCTTCTTCAGAGAGCAAGATGCACCTTGAGGTATATCGTCTCAGAAAAGACGTTCAGGCTGTAGTTCACAATCACAGCATTTATGCAACGGCTTTCGCCATGAACAACATGCCTATAGAGACAAAGGCTCTCACTGAGGTGAACATGACACTTGGTGTAGTTCCAGTATGCGCATACGGAACACCTGGAACTGAGAGAATCTACGCTGATCTTAAGAACAAAATCGGCAACGGCAACGCAGTTCTCCTTGCCAACCATGGACTTCTCACATATGGCCCAAATCTCGAGATTGCATATTCTTTTGCAGAGGGCGTTGAGAAAATCGCTCAGACAATCACAATCGCAGGCCGCATCGGTGAGCCATCGAATATTCCAGATGAGGAGATCGAAGGACTCCGCCAGTATGGAAGCATGGCAAGAGATAAGGCAATAGCAGAAGCGCTTAAATAAAGGGGGGACGGTCCTTTTGTACCAAATGGTACAAAAGGGGACAGACTTCGGACAAAATAATTAAGACTGGACCTGCAGGGTCCAGTCTTTTTTCTATAGTCGAAAGGTTGCAGCTGGCGAGAAACGTTCCTCTTAAATGCAACCATATTCCGTTCTTGCGATGATCTCATCCTGTGTCTCTTTGATAAGTGAATGGAAGTAAGCGCTGAAGCCGGATACTCTGACTACCAGATCTTTGTATTTAACAGGGTCCTTCTGTGCAGCAATCAGTGTTTCACGATCAATTACATTGAACTGGATCTCCATTCCGCCTGACTTGAAGTAAGCGTTCATCATCTGGCGAAGGGCATCTGTATGCTCCTTTGTTGCCAGAAATGATGGGCTGAACTTAAGGTCGAGAACCATTCCGTTGGTTGCCTGAGTCAGGTCTGTCTTAAGTGTTGAATTAAGCATAGCTGTTGGGCCGTTAACATCCTTGCCCTGCTCAGGCGAGAAACCATTGGCGAGAGCAGTGCCGCCCTTACGACCAGTAACGAGGCCGCCTGTGCGGACTCCCATTTTTGCATGATCCTCTACTGTGTAGATACCCATCTGGAACTTGCCACCACGAGGGTTGGAAGTAGAATCAGCCTGAGCGAAGAGGAGGTCTACGATTTCTTTGACATAGAGATCTACAGAATCGTCATCGTTACCATACTTTGGACAGTGTGCGATATCTGCCAGCATGTCGCTGTAGTCAACGCCTTCAGCCTCGAAGTCGTTGTACGCAGCCTCAGCAAGTTCACTGAGCTTGTACTTGTGCTCGTCGTAAACAAGCTTTTTTATTACAGCAAGTGCATCTGCAACATCTGCCTGACCGCAGGTGCTGATACCAGTGTTGTTGTAAACTGTGCCACCTCCAGTTACATCTTTACCATTCTGAATGCAGCCCTCCATGAGAATTGAAAGGAATGGCGAAGGATAAGTCTCAGGAAGCATTGGATCAAGGCGGTTAACAGCCTCCATTGCCAGCGCGGAGAACTTGAGGAGTTCATCCTTATACCAGTCGTAGAACTCGTCGAAGGTCTCGATGCTGTCAAGGTCGCGGGAAGTGAAAGGCTTGATCACATCCTCGTGATATTTGGACTTGCCATCTGTGAGCATAAGCTCCATAACCATAGGCCAGTTCATACGGAGAACTTCAGTCTTGGCGTACTCTTTGCCAGGGCATGAAGTCTCAACACAGCCGACCATGCCGTAGTTGTAGGCATCTTCCTTGGAGTGACCCATGCGCATTTTTGCAGCAGCGCAGGCATTGTCATAGAAGAATGCAGGGAAACCATTGCCGCACTTCAGAAGCGCAACGGCCTCTTCCCAGATATCATCCGGAATCGACTCGTGGTAACGCATGCAAAGAGTAGGCTGGTCGAACTGGAGCTTGCGGCTTGACTGCATCATGATTTTGGTAAGATCGTTGCCCATGAACACACCGTTCATGTCAGCGCCACCTATTGTAACGTTCTGATATGAGTGGAGATTGTGGCTGAACTTGATCCACAGACAATCCATCAGCTCACTTGCGAACTCATAATCCATCTCGCCTGCCTCACAGGAAGCCTTGTAATAAGGATAGAGGAACTGGTCCATACGGCCAAAGGACTGTGATGCAGGAGTTGTCTCCGCATAGAGGAGCTCGTGAGTGAACCAGGTCAGCTGAATCGCCTCGAAGAAGGTAGTTGCAGGGCCTGCCGCAATCTGCGCGCATGCATCAGCAATTCTTTCCATATTAACTTTATATTCAGGAGTCGAAGCAGTCTCAGCCAGCTGGCGAGCAACAGCCTCGTATCTTCCGATGTAGTCGATGGCAGCCTGAGTAACGATTCGCATAGAGCGAGTGAACTCAGCCTCCTTGCCGGTCAGCGTCTTAAGAGCCTCATCGCACTCAGCCAGAATTCCACCATAACCGATCTTAAGAAGTCTCTCATAGCCAGGAATGATGTGGCCTGACTCCCAGTGTTTGATGAGCCAGTTCTTAACTGCAATACCGAAATCCATCATCAGCTTGTAATCGTCACTGCCTTCCTCGTAGCCATAGAACTCAATAGCCTCCCTTGACTCGCGCATAGGGTCGATATCAACAGGTGCTCTGAAGTGCGGGTCGTAGTCCAGCGGACAATCGATCGGCAGAGTTGTATTGAAAGTATATGCAAAAGCATTGCCAGCCATCAGATCATACTCGCACAGCTGAATCTTCTTCTCCTTGAGAAAACGGCTGAAGCCGTAGGCGAACTGCACCGCGCGAATATCATCAGGGTGCTTGTCGAACTCCTCCCAGTAAATAGTATCTCTAACAGGAATCTGTGAACGGTCAAAAATCTCTCCTCTGCGGTCGTAAATCACTTTAACGCGCTCGGTCATTCTAACATCTTGTGCCATTGTCTTTCTCCTTTCTATATGCAAAAAACCATCATTTCCAGTTGCGACAAAGCAGTCGCCGTCAGAATTAATGGTTCTCGAAAATTCATATCCAGTTGTTGCGAAAAAATAATTCGTGGAGTGAGTAGAATTAAACTTTCTAGCATCAATATATTCTTGCGCGGGGTGAAAGTCAAGAATAATATATAGGTATAGCCTATGTTTATTAGGGAGGTCGCAGAATGACATTCAAACAGATGGAATACGCCCTGACAATAGCCAAATGCGCATCGCTCAGCGAGGCAGCAAAGCAGCTGTACGTATCGCAGCCAAGCCTTTCAGAGTCAATCAAGAAGCTGGAGGCAGAGCTGGGATATGAGATTTTTGTCCGTGAGCACAACGGAGTAACGGTTACCAGTGAGGGTCAGGATTTCCTCGTTATTGCACAGAACATAATTGACCAGGTGGGAAATATTGAGAAGAAGTCTCAGGAGGGCGATTCAAAGAAGCTTAAGTGTACCTTCGGAACAATACATTACTACTTTATGGGAGAGGTGCTGGCCAAGCTTGTCAACGAACTGCAGGAGAAGGATTATGACGGTTACGATGTCAGCATCATCGACCTTGGAACCATTGATATCATTGAGGCTGTTGCCAACGGAAGCTGTGAGATCGGAGTTATCTCATATACAGATCACAACCGCTCGTACATATTAAAGGAGCTTCGCAAAAGAGGCCTCGACTGCACCGAAATCCATTCGACCAGACTGAATGCTTTTTTCAGAAAAGGACACCCCGTTGGAGACGGCAGGCTGACAATGCACGACCTTGAGCCGTACCCATATGTTTCCGTGTGGCAGGATCAGAAGACTCAGTATTTCTTCAATGAAGAGGGAATTTTTCTCCCTGCGAATACCAGGAAAATCTTCGTCAATGACTCAGGCATCATCGATAAATTGCTTGAAACAACCGATGCTTTTGCTGTTGGCTGTGGAGTAATTCCAGCTGGTGTGAGCAGTGAGACTACCTATGCAGTAGAAATCAGCGACGCACCAATCTCGTCCACCTGCTGGATAAGAAGGGGCGGACAGGAGCTTTCGCCTGTGGCGAAGCGTTTTATCGAGATAATGAAGGAGAAGCTGTCATAGGCTGAACCTATGGAAATTCATTGATTATAGATATTAGCGACGGTCTTACGCAGTTGATAGAATCATTGCAGGACCTTATCGCTTTGTCGTTGTGGGAGTGAGGGCGAAGCCGGGCCCGAAAGGAGGCTTTAATGAAGCCGTATATCAGTAATATTCAGAGATTCTCTGTGGATGATGGGCCGGGAATCAGAACAACAGTCTTCCTTAAAGGCTGCAATTTGCGTTGCCTCTGGTGCCATAATCCTGAATGTATAGATCCCGGGATCACACTTCAGCTCATAAGACAATCGTGTACTCTGTGCGGCAAATGCGCTTCCAAATGCCAGCATGGTGTTCATTCGTTCAAAATGGAGACGGGGACGCACAGGATGGACCGTGCCAGCTGCGTGGCGTGCGGTGAGTGCGTCTATTATTGTCCGGCGAGTGCGCTGTCGCTTATCGGCAAAAAGTGGGAGCCGGCAGATCTTGTGGCTGTGCTTCTTAAGGACTGGCGCTACTTTGGAGAAGATGGAGGCGTGACCATTTCCGGTGGAGAGCCGATGCTGTACCCGGATTACGTGGCAGCTGTGGCGTCACTTCTTAAAGATGAAGATAATGATGTCTGCATCGATACGGCAGGCTGTGTGCCGTTCGAGTCCTTCGAAAAAGTCATGCCTTATGTCGACCACTTCCTCTACGATGTAAAGATATGGACTGAATCGAAGCACATTGAAGCGACAGGCGTGTCCAACAAGCTGATACTGGAGAACCTTCGCAAGCTCTGCGAGGCTGGTGCTTCGGTGATTATTCGCACGCCTGTGATAATGGAATGGAATGGAGGTTTGGCGGAATTTGACGAAATTTCACGATTTCTCTCGAATCTTCACGATTCCGGACACGGCGTAGATTTGATTCAGCTGCTGCCGTACCACGCATATGGTGTAGGCAAGTATGACAACATCGGTAAAGTCAATCAGATTAAAGACCACACACCGCCGACAGACGAATTAATGGAGCAGGCCCTTCAGAAGTATTTGGAGAAGGGGCTGCCTGCGAGAATCAAGTGATACAAAAAACCACGCTTCGCAGCGTGGTTTTTGTGTATAATCAAAGTATCTTAAACTGAAGGGGACGACCACTATGAGATTCTACACTTTACTTATCAACAACGAAGAGAAGGTCGCTGTCTCCGCTGACGGCGGCAACACCATCTATACAATGGAGTCGCTCATCTACGATTTCAAAGACATGAACGAACTGATCATGGGCATGAACGACGAGATGATGGATGAGCTTAAGAAGAACCTGGCTGTAATCGCTGAGGGCGAGCGTCAGGCAATGGCTCAGCCGGTCAAGGAATATAGAATGCTGGCGCCAATCGTAAGACCTCGCCAGGATGTTATCTGCCTCGGCATCAACTACGCGGCCCACGCCATCGAGTCAGGCAAATTCCATAACGAAGCCTTTGGCGGCGACAGACCTTATACGATCTATTTTTCGAAGAGGGTTAACCGCGCAGTTGGACCAGAGGAGCCAATCCAGGGACACTTCGACATCGTTGACAGCCTCGACTATGAGGTAGAACTGGGCGTAGTTCTCAAGGATGACACCTACGGCGTCAACGCCGAAGAAGCAATGGACCACATCTTTGGATATACGATTATCAACGACATTTCGGCGAGAAATCTCCAGACACGCCACAAGCAGTGGTATCTGGGCAAGAGCCTTGATGGCTTCACACCTATCGGCCCATGCATCGTAACACCGGACGAAATCGGCGATGCAGAGAATCTTGCCATCACAAGCCGCATCAACGGCGAGCTCCGCCAGAACAGCAACACAAGCCTGATGATTCAGACAGTCGGCGGTGCAATTGCAGACCTGGCAGCAGGCATGACACTTCAGGCAGGCACACTTATTGCAACGGGAACACCAGCCGGCGTAGCCATGGGCATGGAGCCACCGCAGTTTCTTAAGGCAGGAGATGTGGTAACTTGCGAAATAGAAGGAATTGGTGTGCTGGAAAATGTTGTTTTTTAAGGAAATTCAAACAGAGAGACTGACTCTTCGAGGTCCAAGACTGGACGACGCTGAGGCAATATATAAGGAACTTGGCTGCAACCCTGCAATCACCCGGTACACCGGTTGGAATCCATACACATCCATCGAAGCGACTCAGGCGGTGCTCTCGGAGAACATAGCAGAGAACGAGTCTTCAGGGCTAAAAGGCTTCTCCTGGGTTATCGAGGCAGACGGCAAGCTTGCGGGTACAGTCGGCGCATATGATTATTCATCAGAAGACAACTCAATTGAGCTTGGATATTCAATCATTGAATCTCAGTGGGGCAAAGGCTATGCAAGTGAAGCCGCCTGCGCAACGACAGACTGGCTTCTTACAGTAAATGGAATCGATGCGGTTAAGGCTTGGGTTGACGCAGATAATGCAGCGTCAGTCAGAGTGCTTCAGAGAGCGGGAATGACAGAAACCGGCGAAGAAGATCAGCGCAAATACTACGAGATAAGAAAGAGACCATAAGGAGGACGACATGGGCGAGGCATTAACAAGCCTTTTTGGCGGCAAAAGCGAAGCGGCATCACAGGGCGTAGGCAAGGTCAACTGGGAGAGCCTGATGCCAAGCGCAATCACAGAGAAATGGCATGAATTCACACACGATGTACTGCTGAGAGTAGTGATTATTCTCATTCTCGTAGTACTGGTGCTGACACTTTTCGACTCACTGAGACGCGCAATCAAAGGACTGGACATCGCAGCCTTCGGAGGACTTTTCCTCTGGATGGGTAGCAAAATTCCTGACATCATCCTCATCCGCGAACTGATCAAGCCAATGTATATCATCGGCCTGGCGCTAGTGGCTGTGGGAATAGTGATTTTCATATTGAAGTGCATAATCAGCGGGCGCAGGAACAAACAACAATAGGGGGGGACGGTCCTCTCGTACCAAATGGTACAGAGAGGACACGACACTGAAATGAGACAGCTTCGAGAGAGGCTGTCTCTCTTTTGTTCTTACCAAATTTGCCAATTGTAAGAAATAATGATATAAAGTGTGAATTGCAGATTGTGTCATCAGTTAATATAATATAATCGCAGGGTGTGCATGTTGGGTACGGCGAATTTGAGGAGGATTAAATGGACTATATTCAGGACGCTCTTATCGAGGCGTTAGAACATAAGAACTTAGACAAGATTACCGTCAAGGAGATCTGCGACAAGGCGAATATCAGCCGACAGACACTGTACTATCATTACGGGTCGCTGGGGGATGTTTTTATATCGTGGTATGACGAGACCATTACCGAGAGGCTCGTCGAGAAGGACACGTATCTCAACTGGGTTGAGGGTTTCAGAGAGGTACTGCAGACATGTACAGATCACAGGAACGTGATTACGAATGTCTACAAATCATCACTCAAAGAAGATTTCATCAGAGCTATCGATGCGGTCGGCAGAAGATATGTCTCCAAGGCTGTAGATGACGTGTCCAACAATCTTGGAATTCCGATTCTGCAGGTTGACAAAGAGTTTATGGTGGACTTCTATATGCATGTTTTTCTGGGCTTCACCATCGAGCACATTGCCCAGGGAATGGTTCAGGACCCGGAGTACATTACATCAAGATGCGCTCTGATGATGAATTCGTCAATAACTCTTAGAGAGCAGGTCTTCTTCGAATCATATACTAAGAAAAAATAAGAGCTTTCGGGCGAAGGGTAAGGCAAATGCGACAGCATTTGTCTTTTTTTGACAAAACCCTGTAAATGTAAAAACAAACAGCAATAAAGATAAGCACTTTTTGAAAACATTATAAGTTTACGCGAGAAGGGAGACATGGAATAATAAGCAGGCAATTTTGAATAAAAAAAGAGGAGATGAGATGGAAAGAACTAAACACATAGGCATAGCGATAATGCTTGCGGTGATAAGCATTATTTTTTGTGCGGTCAGCTTCACCTATGCTGATGATGCGAACCGCTATTGGGGATACACCAGACCAGAACTGTACCGCGAGGGCGGCACAGTCGGCGGTCATTTCGAATACGAAGGCTATCCGATCTTCGTGGTTAAGGTAGATGAGAACGGTGAAGCGGCTGGCGAGGAGCAGGTTGCTTACTGCTTCAATCTGCTTAAGGGTGCACCTAGTGCAACATGGACATCCAAGGCAGAGCGCAACTATTACACCAGAGTGGCCGGATCAGGCGACATCTACCTGAATTACGCCAGCAACAAGAAGCTGACAGCAGACGTTGAAAGGAAGTTGCTGAACGTGCTGTACAAAGGATTCCCTAACAATGGAACAGGAATCCAGGAGAAGTACAGCCTGAACGAGGAGCAGTTCAGATACATCACTCAGGATGCGGTGTGGCATTACACCGATGAAGGTCCGGCAACACTTTCAACCGGAACTACCCAGATGAAAGCAGCATATCTGGAGCTGATTAATGAAGATGATGCCTATCTTGCCGCTGAGGAGCAGCGCGGAGAGAAGCTTACTCTGGAGTTCTTCATATCAGATTCAGACAGGAAGCAGAACCTGATCGGAACGACATTCAAGACAGTACCTGAAATCGAGAATCCGGGGGCGGAAGATGGACCTGGCAATCCGCAAGGCCCCGATGGAGACGATGACAAAGATAAACCGGAAACAGATGACGGCAGGCTTACCATAAGCAAGACTGTAACAGGAAATGCAGGCGACAGGAATGAAATATTTATTTTTCAGATTGTTCTGACTGACAAAGATGGTAAGAGCATCAGTGGAACTTTTAATTCAAAGACCCAGGATGGGACTGCTGGAACTGTAACCTTCAGCAATGGTTCAGCGACTATTAATCTAGCTCACGGAGAATCATTTGAGATCGAAGCCCTGCCTCATGAGTACGAATATTCGGTAAAAGAAATCGTAGATGATAAAGCGGGGTATGTAACATACATAAACGGCGTTCAGGACTCTGACAGGGGTACGGAAGGCGAAGGTACTGAAGTAAGCCTTGCCTACGAGAATCACAAAGACGCAATAATAGACACTGGAATATCCGGCGGACTGACAGGAGTGCTTGCAGCAATGATGATTCTCGAAGGCGTTCTGGTATTTCTGATAATAAGAGAAAGAAGAAAAGTAAAGAGATAGAGGAGTTAACAATGAGAAAAAAATTAATAGCAATTATCGTAACAGTAATTTTGGCGTTTGGTTCAGTAAGCGTGTTTGCAGACACAGGTAACTGTGCAGACAACAAAGAGCTGGATTTCGCCAAAGTATATAAACTGGCTAATGAGGGAACAGTGAGCCCAGCGGAGAATTTTACATTTAAAATCGAAAAAGTTGGCGTAACCAACTCGAGCGTAACGAAGGACCAGATGCCTTCTTTCGCCAAGGATACTTTTACAATCTCCCACGGCGCAGCTTCAGCAGCTGCCGGCAAAGGCACATCCGTATCAACTAAAATCGCTCTCCCTGAGTTCACAAGAGTTGGTGAGTACACTTACAGAATCACCGAAGTTGCAGGCGACACAGCGGGTGTACAGTACAACGCACAGAGCGTGCTCCTCAAGATTACAGTAACTAACTGTGCAGCAGGAACTAACGATCTGGACAGAACAGTATCAATGAAGCTTGAGGGCGGCGATGAGACTAAGGTTGATTCAGTTGTTAACACATACAGCGCAGGAAGACTCCTCGTTACGAAGGATGTAGAGGGAATCTTCGGAGACCGTAACGAGAACTTCAAGATGGCAGTGACTTTCAAGGCGCCAGCAGGCAAGAAGGTTATGAGCGATATTACATACTCAGACAACGGAACTGATAAGACTGTAGACAAGGCCGCGCTCAATTCCGCAGATGCGACAGTAACTGTAGACATCGATCTCAAGGACGGTGAGACAGTAGAGTTCAAGAACATCCCATACGGAGTCGAGTATCAGGTTAAGGAAGCTGACTACTCAAGCATGGGATATGCAACAAGATATGACTGCTCAGACGACAGAGATACAAAGACAGTGGATTCAGAGGAGTCAACAGTAACAGTAATCAACAGCAAGGGCGGCACAGTGGATACAGGTGTTCTCTGGACAGTAACTCCATATGTAATCGCACTTCTTCTCGCCGGAGCACTTACAGCAGTAGTAATTCGCCGCAGAAGAATGAACTAGCATGTCATCGATGAAGAAAAGTAAGCGAAAAAAGAAAGACAGAATAATCGATACTGTACTTGTTGTCGTCATAATTCTCCTTGTGGCAGGCACAGCCGCATCCCTGTTTCTCAAGCTGCAGGCTTCAAACGACCTTAAGAATGAGAACGAAACAGTAGCAGAGAACAGGGACGATTTCGATAAATTACGTGCAATCAACCCGGATGTCGTTGCATGGATCACAATCGACAATACCAGCATCGACTTCCCCGTGCTTCAGACCACAAATAACAGCAAGTACCTGAACACAAACGTGTACGGCGAACCGGCTGTAAGCGGCGCCATCTTCATGGATTACAGATGCAGCGCCGACCTGAGTGACCAGTACACCCTTATATACGGTCACCACATGAGAGACGGCAACATGTTCTCAAATATTGATAAGTTCAAGAATGAAAAATTCTTTGAATCTTATAGAACTGGTTCTTTTAATCTCCCAATGTCGCAATACGAGTTAAGAACCTTAAGTTATCTGGAAGCAGACTGCAGAGATGCAGACTTCTATGAACCGGAACGATGGACTAAAGACAACTTGCAGAGTCTAATGAGTACTATTCTCGCAAAATCCATACACTTCAGTCCCGAAACAGCAGCGCTTGTCGAGCAAGACCCGAAGTGCAAAATAATTGTTCTTTCCACTTGCACTGCTCACGATGAGAATCTGCGCAGCGTCCTGGTTCTAGTCGCTTCCGAAAAATAGGGGGACGGTCCTCTCGTACCAAATGGTACAGAGAGGACCCGACTCTGAAACGAAGCAGCTTCGAAAGAAGCTGTTTTTGTTGTGAGAATATATTGACAGAACTACTGCGCAGAACCATACTATAACGATTTAATAACGAACTGAACGGCGGATAGGGGTGCGAAAGGAGTTGTTATGTACGAATATGTAGCGGATAAGGAATTCTGCGGGAAAGCCTATAGTATCTGTGCCGACACAGTAAATCAGCTTGTGCAGGAACTAAAAAATACGACATTAAGTCGTATATGATGGTGGGTGGAAGCACCAAAAGAAAAAATGGGGATACTGTCAGGATTCCAAGTCTGTCATTTCGACAAGAAAGAAAAGGATTGTTAGAGGGAGTAATATTGAAGTAAGCATTGATATTTGCTTGATTAAGAAAGCCCCTTTCGGCCGTTGGTATAGGTTGATTCACAAGAAGAATCAAACATATCAATTTGGTCAGTGGTGTTGGGAAATGACACCTTCGCTTAATGAGATTGAATACAAAGCGGATTATCTTAAAGAGAATGGACTATGGCAGGAATTGCGAAGTGTCTATCTAGAAAAGAAAAATATGTACCTCACCCGAAATGATTACAATCATCCATCATACATCTGTTATGTGGAAGCAGTAAATGAGGTGTATAACAAACACGCGCGAGGAGGAATTGTGATTGCGGGTAGCTTTCCAGTAGATAGCCATACACATTATATTAGATAGCGTTCTGTCGGCAAACACCGACAAAGCAAGTCGCAGAACTTGCTGGATTTGATATGGATAATTAACGATTTGTTGTATAATCAAGACAGTAAATTATCGAGGGGACATGATGAGAATAGTTTGCTGTATTAGTGTAAGAATGGAAATGATATACGAATAGACACAGTAGTTTTGCTGTGTCTGTTTTTTGTATATAAGAAAACCCCGTGTTCGACACGGGGTAGTTTTTTTTACCGCGCCTTCACCAAATATTCTCTTGCGCCCACCTCCGGTTAGTGCTATATTCACCTTGCGGATGGTACTCGCACGAGACTATACCCTTAATCACACAAAAGAATACAGTTGGTTAATGGCATCCGTTTAGTGTACTCGCAATGGGGCGAGGGGACAATCGGGTGTTTTTTAGTTAGTGGCGCGTGGCGATGGGAGCATGGCGGCGGGGTTGCTGGCGGAAGGCACCGAATACATTAAACACGGAGGACATGATTATGATTATTGCAACTACTATCAAGGAAGTTAGAGAGCAGGTAGCGGCCTGGAAGAGAGAGGGCCTGACTGTTGGTCTGGTGCCAACTATGGGATATCTCCACGAGGGTCATGCGAGCCTGGTGGATGCGTCGGTTAAGGCGTGTGACAGAACTGTGGCGTCTGTTTTCGTTAATCCTACTCAGTTTGCGCCGGGCGAGGACCTGGAGGCGTATCCAAGGGATTTCGAGAGAGACTGCAGAATTCTCACTGAGCACGGATGCGATATGGTTTTCCATCCTGCGGTTAGCGAGATGTACTACGAGGACGCTGCTACTTTTGTTGAGATTCAGTCAGAGATGCCTAAGCAGCTCTGCGGCCAGACAAGACCTACACATTTCAAGGGTGTTACAACGGTTGTTGCTAAGCTGTTCAACATTTGCACACCTGATAAGGCTTTCTTCGGGGAAAAAGACGCTCAGCAGCTTGCTGTCATCAGGCGCATGGTTCGCGACCTTGCTTTCGGTATCGAGATCGTAGGCTGCCCAATTGTCAGAGAAGAGGATGGACTTGCAAAATCTTCCAGAAACACTTACCTGAATCCTGAGGAGAGACAGGCTGCGCTTTGTCTGTCTAAGGCGATTTTTGCAGGCAAGGCTATGGCTGAGGCTGGCGAGAAAAATGCCGATGCTATTGTTGCGGCCATGACTGAGATCGTTAAGGCTGAGCCTATGGCTGTTATCGACTACATCAGCGCTGTTGACGGAGTGACTATGATGCCTGTAACAGAGATCAAGGGCAATACACTTTTTGCAATGGCAGTGTATATCGGCAAGACAAGACTTATTGATAATTTCAGCGTTGAGGCATAGCTGGGTGCAAATGGAGGTGCGACTATGAGTAATTATGTAGAAATCGGCTATCCTGTATATCCTGGAATGCCTGTATATCCTGGTCTTCCTGAGGTTGAGCTGAACCTGAGAGAGGATCTGACTAAGGGCGCTTACTGGAACGGTTCGGTCCTTTCCATCTATCTCCACGCCGGCACACACGTTGATGCGCCTTGGCACTACATGGGAGGCGATGCGCCTAAGTTCGACGACAAGGAAGCTATTCCAACTGAGAGTTTCATATATGACAATCCGCTGCTCATCGATATCAATCCTGTTGGGGAGAACTACCTCATCACTATCGAGGATCTCAAGGCGGCGGGAGATGCGCTGTACGAGGCGGATGCGCTTTTCTTCAATACAGGCTACTGGCAGAAAAGAGACTCTGACTTCATGTCATACGCTGTCGGCTTTCCGGCTGTAAGTCCTGAGGCTGCAATGTGGATTCGAACAGAGCTGCCTAAGGTGAAGGCGGTCGGCATCGACACCCTTTCCATCGAGAATGTGGGTCCTGACTACGGAGTTAAGAACGGCTTCACTACACACAAAGCCTTCCTCAACCCTGACCTGCCTAACCACACAATCCTCATTTTCGAGGACATCAATCCTGAGCCTCTTATCGGCAAAAAACTGCTCCGCGCGTTCACAACTCCTCTGCGAGTAAGAGCGGATGCATCGAATGTAAATATCATCTGCGAGGTAGAGTAGCATAGGCAAAAAAAGGAGTTCCTGCGGGAACTCCTTTTTCAATTTGTGTTCGATAGGGTTTTGTTTGGGGTTTGTGTGTATAGGGCGTTGATAAAACAAATTGTCTGTAATTTTGTGCGTGTATCGGCCGTTTGTTACGATTTATCTGTAAAAAAGCTCCGTGGTACTGGCTCGTGGGTCCCAATTACACAAAAAATCTGCTTACAGCCTTCTATTAAGCGCTGTTCGTGGGTGAGAAGAAGAGATTTTGTGCTTTAAATCAATAGAAGCATAGGAATTGACACAAAATTACAGTTTTTTCTATCGATATAAGTCAAATACACACAATCCTATTCTTTAAGCTCAAAAAACCTCTCGATCGGATCTCTCCTCGTGCTATACTGTAGTCAAAGGACTGGGGAGTCGTGCCCCAAATGGACCAGACGGTCCGCGAGGACCGTCCCCCCCTAAATAACTGAATCCGCAGGTGCGGCCGAGGGGCCGCCTAACAGGGAAGCAGAGTGCAAATCTCTCACAGAGCCGCTGCTGTAATGAAGGAGCCTGTGCACATACCACTGGCCTGGCCGGGAAGGGTGCGCAGGTGTTGATCGCTGAGTCAGAAGACCTGCCTGATGGATTGTCACAATGTTATTGCGCGCATTCGATAACGACAACCTCGTTTATTTGCTGTGCGCAAAATACGAGGTTTTTTAAATTATGAAAAAAAGAAAATATATATCGAGAATACTCATCCTTATGCTGCTTTGCACTCTTTCGTGGGGGCTTACATCCTGCGGCAATGAGGAGAAGCCGGCAGCTGAAGAGCCGGTGGCCGAGGAGCAGCTTGATCAGGACGAGGCCAAAGCCAAAGCGGAGGATAAGGAGCAGCCACAGGAGAAGCAGGAAGCAAAGCCGGTGCAGAAGCAACAATCTTCTGGCAGTTCAGCTTCGTCCAAGCCTGCGCAGCCGGTTCAGCAGACCTGCTCTATTACTATTAACGGCTGGGGAAGCAGAACGGTGAACTATCAGTCTGGCGATACTGTCTACAGTATTCTTCAGAGAAGCGGCGCGCCGATTCAGACTGAGAACAGCGTGTATGGAATATATATTGTCGGCATCAACGGCCTGAAGGAAGGCGACAAAGGAGCCGGCAGCGGCTGGACCTACACGGTCAATGGCGAGACCATCTGGGCCAGCGCCGACAAAGCAACCGTCAATCCCGGAGACTCCATAGTGTGGAGCTTCGTTACAAATGGTTTCTAGGGAGGGAACAATGAGAAGAAGATTAGCTAGTTTTATGATGGCGATCATGCTCGTCGTAGCGACACTGCCGATGGCTGCCGCAGAAGGATGGGCAGCGATAAAAGCGCCTTTTACAGGAGCAACGGTAGAGTCTGTCGCAGCTGGCGGTCTCACCTACAAGGACTGGAGCGACAATGATATAACCATAGACCTCTATACTATCAAAGTATCAGAAGGAACGGAGTCAATCACTCTCGATTTCGGCGATAGTGAGTGCATCGCATATCAGTATGGTGACGCATCCAAGTCAGGAGACCAGTACAAGGGTTCCTGCTCGCCTGACGGCGACTATGCCGATAACGGAAAGGTTGGAGCTACAAAAGCTGTTGTAAATCAGTATGATGGAGCATTCCCGGAGTATGTTTTCGTACAGACTCCATATGATGACAACTGGGCTTCAACTGATCTTTATGCAGTTCGTATTATCAGTGCCGGACCAACTTCTGTTACTCCTGAAGAAGTAAAGGCGCAGCTTGAGAAGACTCGCGCTTTTGTGAAGAAAAACATGGTCAACAAGTACGGCAGCGAGTGGTTCGCAATGGCCCTTGCACGTGACGGACAGACTGTTTCCAACGACTACTGGGATTCACTGGCAGATGAGGTTGCCGGAAGACAGGGAAGCATGGAGACTGGTTCGAGCAACTACACCAATAATGCCAAGGTGGCTCTTACACTCACAGCTGGCGGATATAGTGCTGAAAGGGGTGCAGGTGAATTCGATGTAATCTATAAATGCGCAGCGGTTCAGAAGGCTACTGCTCAGGGTGTAAACGGTGCCATTTATGCGCTACTTGCTATTAACAGCAACAGCAAATACTCGAAGGGTTATACTACTGAAGTAAATAAGTATGTTGAGTACATCATGACATCAGTCAACGCTGATCACGGCCTCTGGGACTACGGATATGGTGCAACTGAACCTGACATCGATCTGACGGCAATGGCAGTTATTGCCCTTGCTCCTTACAAGACTCGTGATAATGTCAGTGCAGTTATCGACAAAGCTATGGCTTATTTCGAAGCTCAGAGAAATGCTGATGGAACCTATACAAGCTGGGGAACTGCTAATGCTAATTCAACAGCCTGTGTTGCCATGGCCATGGCAGCGGTTGGAAAGGACCCTTCAGTATCTGCGACAGCAGGCAAGGCATCTGTACTTGAGGGACTGAACAAGTTCGCCCTTGCTGATGGAAGTTTTGGCTACAGCAATAACAAGACTTATAACCAGATGGCTACAGAGCAGGCCTATATGGCACTGATTGATGCTGACAGATTTAAGGACGGCAAGACATCCTTCTACAATATGAGCGATGTTGCGCTGGATGGCATGCTCCCTGTTATCAGATATTTCGGCGCAACGCGTTACGACACATCAGTCACAGCAGCAAAAGTGTTTAGGTATTTCTTCGACCATCCAAATGAAACCGGTCTTGAAAACGTCATAGTTGCAAGCGGTGAGAATTTCCCTGATGCTCTGACTGGAAGCTTCCTCTCGGCATATACGGCTGCGCCTATTGTGCTCGTATCTCCAGGAACAGAGGGAAAAATCAAAACTTTTATCGATGAGAATCTTGCTTCTGATGGAACTGTATATATCCTCGGAGGTACAAGTGTAGTGTCTGATAAGTTCAAGAAGAGTCTTGAGAAGGCAAACCACAAAGTAAAAAGGCTTGCTGGAGCGAATCGCTATTCAACCAACATTGAAATTATCAAGGAAACAATGGGAGACGTCCGTGTTATTGATTCTCTTGTTGTCTGCGCCAGCAGTGGCTATGCTGATAGCCTGTCTGTATCAGCAACAGGTAAGGCAATTATGCTTGTTGGAGATAAACTTACAGCAGAACAGAAGTCTTTCCTCTCAACTTTCTCTGCAAATAAGGTGTATGTCGTTGGCGGCACAGCAGTTGTAAGTGACAATGTAATGAATAGCGTTTTGAAAAGTATGAAGGATGCCCCTGCTTACTACAAGAGGCTTGCCGGAGCTAACCGCTACAAGACTTCAGTTGCAGTAGCTGAGGAGTTCTTTGCTGAAGACAACAATATCGTAACCCTTGCAAGCGGTGGGGATTTCCCAGATGGCCTTTCTGGTGGTGCTGTTGCATATCAGGCTGGTGGACCTCTAATTCTTGTGGCTAATACGAATTACCAGGCAGCAAAGACATACTGCAGCAAGCTATCTGGCCATAAGTTTGCTCAGGTTATGGGCGGACATTCGATTATAAGCAACGCGGTAGTAAGGACAATTGTTAATGGATAGCAGAACTTCGAAGACACGCGAGCTGGCCGAGCTTGCAGTAATGTGTGCACTCATGTTCGGAGGCAAGGAAGCTCTGCGAATGATTCCAAATGTCCACCCGGTAATGCTGATCATCATGCTGTGTGTAATTTGGTACGGCTGGAAGACAATCTACCCTGTAATCGGATTCGTCATCGTGCAGATAGCACTGTACGGTCTGGGAATCTGGACAATAAATTACGTATACATCTGGCCGCTGGCTGTAGCAATCTCAATGCCGCTGCGAGGTTCGACCAGGTGGTGGCTCTGGGCAGTGGTCGCCGGCGCTTACGGCTTTGCCTTCGGAGCCCTGTGTGCGATTCCGTATGTTTTTATCAGCGGATGGCAGGCGGCTGTGGCCTACTGGATGGCAGGCATTCCCTTTGATCTGATTCACGGTGTGTCAAACTTCATAATTGTGCTAGTATTGTTGCCGGTGTTGAATAAAAGTCTGAGGCTGTTTAAAAGCAATAATTAATGGATTCCTTTTATTGTAAATTATAGGTTTTGAGTATATAATTCATTTATTGTTTTTAGTAGATTGAGTGAAATAACCGTATGAAGGGAGCGTGAAACAGGTGCCTTACAGAATGTGTAGCTATTGCGTAATGGATAACAAATCTGATGAAAAAATTAGTTTTAATGAAAAAGGCGAGTGCAATTACTGTGCAGATGCAAGAAAGGAAATAAATACAATAACTTATTTCCCAGGAAGCAAAGGAAAAACTCTTTTGGATAAGCTGATTTCAGAAATAAAAGAGGCAAACAAAGATAAAGAGTATGACTGCATTATGGGAATATCTGGAGGATTAGATTCATCTTATCTTGCTTATCTTGGACATCTGTGGGGCCTGAGGATTCTGGGAATTCATATTGATGATGGATTTGATACAGATGTTTCGAAAGAGAATATAAGAAAACTTTGTGAAGCAGCAAATATAGAATTAAAAATAATTAAGCCGGATAAGGAACAATATATTGAGTTAATTAAGGCATATATGAAGGCTGGTGTGCCTAATCTAGCTGTTCCCCAAGATAACATTTTATTCGCATACCTGTACAAAATTGCAAAGGAAACAAAAATAAAATACTTCTTGTCTGGTGGTAACTTTGCTTTGGAATGCATCTTACAGCAAGGTAATACATATGACACTATGGATGTAATAAATATTGTTGATATTAATAGACGTTTCGGAAAAAGCAATTTAGATAAGCTTGAATTTTGTTCATCTTACAAAAAGTATTATATGCAAAAGACTAAGCAGATTATTAATGTTCGTCCTTTGAATTATATAGACTATAATCGCGACAGAGCGTTCAAAGAGCTAGCTGACTTTTGCGGATTTGAGTATTATGGTAGCAAGCACCTGGAGAATATATTTACTGCGTTTGTCCAGTTATATTGGTTGCCTAAGAAGTTTGGCGTAGACAAGAGACATTCACACTTATCGAGCATGATTGTTTCAGGTCAACTGACTAGAAACGAGGCGATAGAACTGTTGCAAAAGCCAGCATATGATGCAGAGTTGATGGATTCATATATAGAAATTATCAAAGACGTATTCAATTTCAGTGATGATGAGTTTGATAATTTAATGGCACAAGAAAAGCATTATCATGAAGAATACAAAACCGACAAGTTTGGCAAATTTGTTAGAAAGTTGTTTTTTTCATAGATAAATAGTTGCTTGTCGAAGTGTAACACAGTATGCATCCAGCCATTTTGATGCTAATAGAGTACGAAAATGCGTTCCCGTATTAAATAAAAAAAGTAGTCCTTCTAGAGGACTGCTTTTTTTCTGCGTAATTCTTCTATATCGCTGTCAGTGTAGCCCATGGCTGAAAGGACTTCTAAAGTATCACAGCCTAGTGCACCTGTTTTTGAAAGTGGCTGTCTGTCAAATCCGATAAAATCAACCGGCGGTTTAGGCATGTGCGTTGTGCCTTCTTCATATTCCACTTCCTCAAGCATTTCATTTACAACAGTCTGCGGATCAGAATAAATATCTGAGAAATGCCTGATAACCTCGCAAATGACATCCTTTTCTCCGAGAAGGGCAGACCACTGCTCAGAAGTTCTGGTGATAAAACTTTTTTCGAGAGCCTTTACAATTTCTGGAATTCTTCTGTTTGCACCTGTTCTTGACCAGAATGCCGTCTGATCATAACATGCACGGTTCGCCTCTGAGCCTTCACGACCAAGACCTGTAAAATGCGCATATATAAGCTTAGGATATTTATCCTTCAGTGACTCATAGTCTATTCCAAGCTTCTCAAGAGACTGGGAGCTGATATTAGTAAGGAAAATATCAGCCTTGTCCAGCATTTTCATAAAAATATCCATGCCCTCAGGCTTCTTAAGGTTAAGGGCTACCAGCTTCTTGCCTGCATTCAGATGATCGAAGAAAGGGTTGTTATCGTCATCGATTGGAAGAAGATGGTCTCTTCCTGTGATTCTGCTCAAATCTCCAAAGGGCGGACTCTCGATTTTGATGACCTCGGCACCGTAATCGGCAAGGATTCGGGATGCCGAAGGTGCAGCCACAACAGTGGCCAGTTCCAGAATCTTAACTCCCTCCAGAGGCAAACATAAATTATTCATTGTTAAATACCTCGATAGATCAATTGTCCATAAGAGTTTAATATATATAAGGAAGTATGCAAATGGTAAAATTGCATACAGTATACAATCCTATATTTTTTACAATTCTTTCTATTTTGCAACCGCCTTAATCCCTTCACAGTCCACGCCTCTTCTGTGTTATACCTCTATAAAAAGCTAACCAAAGGAGTCAACATGAAGCATTTATTCGGCGACATCAAAATGACCTGGCCCAAGGTGCTCCTATTCGCAATCATTGCAGGAGTGTACACCGGAACAGTCATGCTTTTTCCTGATCAGCCAGCCAATCGTCTACATCGTTCAGATTGCAGTTGGCTATATGGATTTCGAGACAGGCTGGGGATATTACACTCATATCTGGCTCCCGATGACAATACTGACAATTCCGGGCGGCTTCATTGCTTACCAGATTAAGCGTCAGAATCTTCTCGGCGGCGTGGTTATGGGACTTGGCAATACAATCCAGGCGATGCTGGGACTTGTATATTTAGGAATGACCATGAAGAACTTCCCTCATCACATTCTCAGCTGCCTTTTCTGTGTAGCATCGATTATTATCATGACACTATATATTCGGAAAGAAAAAAAGCCGCGCCTTGTGGCGCTGCTTCTTCCAATCGTTCTTGTAGCGGCAATGCTGCTTTATCTCAAGGCGACAGACAGATACCTTTTCTAGAAGAAGAGAAAAGTCCTCGAAGCGAGGACTTTTTTTTCATTATTAAACGAGCATCGTCATATAGTGACAAAATGATCCAATCATGACAAAATATGAAACAGCTCATGGGCTCCGAATTCAGGATGCAGCTTGCTAAGCAGCGGCAGCTTCAATGCATAGATTATTCCTCCTACCGTATACGCGATACCGCCAGATAACAGCCATAGAAAAGCCTCTGTGCTCAGGTTGGCATATATGGCAGGGAAGGCAAAGACACAGATCCAGCCCATGCAGATATATATAACAGAAGAAACCCACTTAGGGCATGTGACCCACATGGCTTTGAACAGTATTCCTGCTGCGGCTATGCTCCATACAACTGTCAGATGGCAGAGTGAAGGAATGGTACGATGCGCTCGCGCCATATAAGGAAATCATTGACAAAGCAAAAATCCCCAGACTGATCAGTTCTTTTGTCTGAGCGTTGCCGGCAGCAGCGTAAATCAGCAAAGCCGGCATTCCGATAACTCGTTGAACATCCTGATAATATATGATAATGTTTATCTCGTCTTGCGAAGAATGTGCTTTCGCCGGATAATATCCGCAAAACACTTGTGCTGCTGCAGCAATCCGCAGATGAGGTTATAGTTGTTCGCAAGGAGGAACTGCCTGTAGAGCAATACCTTCTTAATCACATAATAATTACGCTGGTTCAGAAGCTGTACATGGATGAAGTCTTTCGTGGACTTGCTGACTCAGAGAAGTCGGAATAGGAGGGAAGGATAATGAGTTCAATTGAAATCAGATATGAGAATATTGTATCAATGCAGGTTGATGCCATTGTCAATGCGGCCAACGAAGGCCTGAGACAGGGCGGAGGCGTGTGCGGAGCGATTTTCCAGGCAGCAGACACAGCAGAGCTTGTGATGGCATGCATGAGCATCGGACACTGCGACACTGGCCAGGCAGTTATCACGCCAAGCTTCGGCCTGCCTGCCCCACATATCATCCACGCGGTTGGACCTGTGTGGCATGGCGGTGACATGTGTGAGGATGAGCTTCTTTACAGCACATATGGAAGCGCACTTGCAGTTGCCAAAGCAAACGGCTGCCACAGCATAGCATTCCCGCTGATTTCCTCAGGAATCTTTGGATATCCTCTAGAAGATGCATGGCGCATAGCGATCAAAGCCTGCCGTGACTTCATAGCAGAATATGACGACTACGAAATAGAAATTATTTTTGCAGTAATCGACAGAAACGTGAAAACGACTGGAGAAAAAGTACTTGCGGAATAGCACAGAAAACGCGTTTCGCGAATTATCACGATAATTTACGAGTTTAAACAATAGACTCTTGAGGTGCTACGGGCAGATACGTTATTCAATGTCCCAGAAAAAAAGCACAGGGGTTAATGTCCCCTATGCTTTTTGCGTTTTTTCTGCTGCTTCATCTCAAATTTACGTTGTTCCTCAGCACGCTTTTGTTCACGACTCCTGCATTTACGCTCGGCTTTATTTTGTTCATGCTGCAGTTTAAGTGCTTGCTGTGCCTTGGTTCCAACACCTTTTTCCTGCATTTGCTTTCTGGCTTCACGTTGCATGCGCTTAGGATTTTTTCGTACTTCGTTTACAACAGTATCCACAGCTGGACTGTAATGCGGGTTATATCAAATCTTCAATATAAACTGATATACTTCCGCATCGCTGGGTTCGCTTCCAAATATGACTTTCGCCACACTTAACTTGTTGTTTTCAATTCGTTCAAACAACCCTGCCCAATACGTGCCATCAAAATAGACTGTAACCTGACCGTATAATGTGTCCATGTTTCCCTCCTCATAAAATATATTCAGAGAATGGACAACCCGGAGGGGCAGGTTACTTACCACGCTGATACGTGACGGCCGGGCTACCTTCCGGCTCTAGCATGCAAAAGCACACATTGCGTTTTTATCTCTGTTTTATTAATTAGGCAATGCCCGACTAATAAACACCTATTTGTACATTAATTATACACTATTTAAGGGCATGTGTCATTTCTCTCAAGCAAAGTGGTATGCTCTGTGACTTGATTGACCCGCCCCAAAATGGTGTATCGCTTGCAAAAAAATAAGCACTATTGCTCGAGGTGAAGAGGTCCAATCCCTCAACAGCAAGAGCTGTGCTTACTTTAAGGAAAGTATAGATGTTTTCTAGGTAAAAATCAACAATCAAAAGGCGGAATAAACATTCCGCCGTCTCTCAGCAAAAATGACAGCTTTTTTCTTCGAAAAAACTGTTATTCTTGTTTTTTGAGAAGGTTTCGGCGGTTTCGAACTACAAACTTCTTCGAAAGATGGATTGTTTTACAACTTTGCACAAAAGCGCGCAATAATAGCACGAATTTTTCGCTTTTTTTCCTAAATAGCAGTCGAATTCGCTCATTTTGCATAAATGAGCTGTCATTTCGCTTTCAAGTAAGGTGCACAAATTGCGGTAAACGCACCACTGATCGCCCTGTTTTTTCAGTCTGTTTGGGCATATTTCATGATTTTCGTTTTGCCCATATATGCCCAAACTCATGGTGCAGAGATTCGAAAGACGATGCACAAATCAGGAAAAAGCATTCAAAATAGTAGAGGTCATATTTACTAACGAGCGTTAAGGGAGGCACCTGAACCCCCAGTGTTTTCAATGGGCATAGAAAAAGCCCCGAGATTTCTCTCGAGGCTATGTGGTGCGCGATCAGGGGTTCGAAGCGACAAGCTTTTGCTGGCAAATCGTTGAAAAATGGTGGTTTTGACACGCTGCCCACGGATGCGGTTCCCCTTCTTGCTCCCGCGAGCGAGAAGGGTGCTTTTGTAGGGGGACCTTACGACCCTGGGAAATATTTGGACAAGATTTATAGCTTTTGCAATTATAATTAATGTATAAATTAGGAGGCTAGTCGTGGGCTTTAGAACAGTTGAAATAAGTAAGGCGTGTGAGATTCATATTAAAGACGGGCAACTGGAAGTAACATCTAAAGATGGTATGACCTTAATTCCTGTTGAGGATATAAATCAGATTATGGTTCATGGTGCAAATATAAGACTTTCAACGATGGACTTATCTATACTTAGCCAAAACAAAGTAGCAGTAACGACATTGGATGAGAAGTACCTTCCGACAGCAATAGTACTACCGTTTGAGGGTAATTCGCGGCAATCTAAAATGATGCACGCACAGATTGCAACCGACAGGGAGATATATTTAGATCTGTGGTGCCGGATTATTAAACAAAAGATTTACAATCAATCACGGGCCTTATCTATCATGGGTCTTGATGGAGCAGAAGATATTATCAAATATGCTGAGGGAGTTTCTTTCGATAATGTAAATCGGATGGAGGCATTGGCGGCAAAAGAATATTTTGCATATTATCATGCCGGTTTGAATCGAAGGACAGACGATCCTGTTAACAGTAGATTAAATTATGGATATGCAGTGGTCAGAAGTGCCATAGTCAGAAGTCTTGTTGCATCTGGCTTTCACCCAACCTTTGGAATACATCATGACAGTCAGTTAAATGCATTTAATCTTGCGGATGATCTTATAGAACCATATCGAGCAATGGTAGATGTTGTTGCTCATAATAATGTTGGAACAAATCTGCAATTATCAAAGGTTGAACGAAAAGCAATAGCACATATCCTGCATAATGCATGCATGGTATGCGGAGCAAAGGTAAATGTTATGGCATCTATTGATATTATGGTAGAAAGTCTTAAAAGGATTATTCTTGATAAATCGTCAGAACCGCTTCAGCTGCCAACTATTCTCCCTGTTGAAAGTATGGAGGGAATAACGGAATGAGATTGATTGTAATACTTAGTCCTACTGACAAGTGGGGCACAAAAGCGGAATTTACCAAACTGCGAAAATTCCTCTTAAAGGATGGATATATTCGCATTGCTCCTGAAGTTTTTATGAGAATAGTTCAAAACAGAAAAGCAGCAGAGAAGCATTATAGACGAATAGAGGAGGTTGCTCCCAAAACAGGCACTGTAAGATTGCTTCGAATAACAGAAAAACAATACAAGAACATGTATTATGTGGCTGGTGATGAAGACTATCAGGAAAAAACAGTTGGAGCAAACTGCCACATAATGATATAAAGTAAGCAAATAATAGAGTGAATTGTTTTTCTCGGTACTATATGCAGTACTGAAAAAGATGAAATATACAAGATGTAATACTTGAATGACCCGCCAAAACTGGTGTATCGTTCAACCAAAAGGGACATTGATATTGATAAAAAAGCAAGAAGAGGATTTCTTGGCTGTCATTATACGTCTTGCGCTTGAATCTGACACACAAGGTTATAAAAATTCTATATTAACATTTCATAGGATCAGAAAACGTTCAATAAGAAGTAAGATTAAAAAAAGTGTCACAATATATGAAAAAGATGGTATAATAAAAAAAGAATTATTGAAGTAGAAGAATGTGTCGTCTACACACCTATAAGGTCAAAAGAGATGCGGGAAATGGCAGACCCGCCAATAATTCTTCGAAATAGAAGAAGCACGGTAAACCGTGCTTTTTTCCTTGAATGACCCGCCAAAACTGGTGTATCGTTCAACTGACTGTACCTTCCATGTGCTTTTAATGTCTTCCCTGCCTGGACAGCCCGTCAGGGCATAATAAAAGAGAGCCTCTCGGCTCTCTGATTAACTTTATTTTATTAGTTTACGTGGTGTCTCAACAACTACGCTGGTAACCTACTGGACTCATAGTCTCTTGTTAAAGCTCCGGTGTTTATGTCTATCAAGACATGAGCTGCATACTCCATAGGAGTTTCGCCACCAAAAGACCATTCCACGTCACGGGTATCCATTCCAAGCCAATAATGAAAGAGGCCATCATTAAGTATTCCGCATGAAGCGCAGCAGTCGTCTTTATGCTGCATAACAAAATGCCTGCCTATCATATCAATGCAAGCGTCGAGTGCCAAACTTTTAAGCTCGGATTTTTCTATCATAAATCAGCCCTCCTTCTATTTTTAGTAATTTTACTCCAGTCTGCACAGAAAAATCAAGGGTGTGCGGCCCGATTTAATCAAACAAGTTTTCACTTGAATGACCCGCCAAAACTGGTGTATCGTTCAACTAAAAAAAGCTCAGATATATCAGAGGCTACGAGGGACCAATTCCCAAGCAGCATGAAAGTATCTGAACTTGAGGATAGAATATCACAGTTCAACGAGAAACTCAATACTTATAAGAAAAATCGTGGAATAAATTATTCTATATCAGATTATGCTAATGATACTTCTGCCAACAGTAACACCAACAAAAATTCCATAGAGGTTGAGTCAGCACTTGATGATCAGGGAGTAGCACTTACAGAAAGTGGTACAGCGGTTAGATATTCGGTAGAGTCATGGGCAAACACAAAGAAAGATAAACTCAAGGAGAAGCTGCTTGCTGTTGTAGACAAGGATGGAAATCCAATCTACAGCGAAGAAGAAGTTGATCTTGAATGACCCGCCAAAACTGGTGTATCGTTCAACGCAGGCAGTGATAGTTTGAATGTGGACGAGGACTTATACGATGTTACTATGAGGTATCTGAGTGACTTATGGGGGTTCGATTATGAAAGGCGAAAGATATGATGAGTACATGGCGAAATGCAATGCCGTTATTAGAGCCTACGCGGAAGAGGAAGACGCAATAATGAAAAAATATCGGGATAAATACGGACCTTTTGACGAACAAGTGGGGCGTATGTGTTCTCGAGAATTAAGACCTCTTGAAAAGCACCGTAATAAACAGCTTAATGAGTTGAAAGCTGAATATCGCGATGTGTTTGATGAATAATGGAGGCACACAATGGCTAAGAATGATATGCCGGTCATAATCTACAAGATACTCAAGTATCTGTACGAGTGCATGAAAGCCGGCAAGCAACCTGATGAGACAGACTTCTGCGCTGAATCTAAGTTGATAAGCATACCGCAGTTGTCTTGAATGACCCGCCAAAACTGGTGTATCGTTCAACCGAGTAGAGAGACACTAGTTAAGACAATTGGTCACGAATATGTGCACTGTCAGCAAATCAGCGAGTATGGTTTGGTACAGGATAGTGTACAGATAGGACGGTTTGAAAGAGAAGAGAGCGCTTCAGAGGAGAAATGGTGGGCATCATACCAAGAGAAAAAGAGCTCAAATACAAAACAAGATTAGAGCTGGTAGAGGGGTTACAGGCACTTCTTGAAGCTAAAATTTCGGTGTGCCCTATTTGTGGAGGCGTGTTGCAGGCGGACTTCTACAGGTGGGAGGATGGACTGGGATACGGCATGATTTTCTGTGACAACTGCGAGTCAAGGTATAACATTTGTCGAATTAAATATCCAGATTATACAAAGGCCAATACGATACTCCTCAGGGACTAGCAATCAAATAACTTGAATGACCCGCCCAAAATGGTGTATCGTTCAAAAAAAGTATTAGAGAAAAAATAAAGGGTGCGGTCCACCGCCAAACCCGGCAGTGAAACACACCCTTTGATTCATAGATACATATCTACGACGACTATATCATACATAGTAGCATTGTCAAGCAATTCAGGCGCTCTTGAGAGTGCTTTTTGTGCACTCGTAGCTCAGAGGGAAGAGCGGAAGACTGCACAGCCTTCCTTGAATGACCCGCCGAAACTGGGGTATCGTTTAATTGATGTGGGTATAAACATCAACACAGTAAGATCGCTGGCTGGCCATGCGGATGAGAGAACAACATACTACAACTATTGCTTCGACAGAGCGCCTGATGCCGAGAAGAAACATCTTGTAGAGATGGCGCTGTCGTGATAAAGCGGTGAATATAAGAGTATTCAAGGAATTCAAAAAGTATTCAAAAAGTATTCAAAATGTATTAGAAGCCGACTTGTTAAACGGCGTTTGAGATAAACCCTGAAACCCGGTGTTTTCAGGGGTAAAAGAAAAACCTCATCCATCGGATGAGGTTAAATGTTGGTGCGCGAGCAGGGGTTCGAACCCTGGACATCCTGATTAAGAGTCAGGTGCTCTGCCAGCTGAGCTAATCGCACATATTCTTTATTTCGTGACCGCTTGTCTATAATAGCACTCGAGAAAGAGTGTGTCAAGCAAAAAAATAAAATTTTTCAAAAATAATTTGTTGCTGCTGCGGAATGGCTTCGAAGAGCAACGGGTTTTGTATTATTGCACACACAAAGCAACTAAACAAGAGGTAATTTGCATAATGTTTGAAATTTAAGCGCAAAAGGTGTATTATGGTAACGATTATATATTACAATAGGTAATGTGGGGAAATAGGTTTATGCCTATAATATAAAAACTGGAGGTAAACATAGTGTTTTGTAGTAAATGCGGCAAGCCACTTTCCGATGGAGCGATGTTCTGCAGTCATTGCGGAGCTAAGGTTGAGAAGGAGACTGTAGCTGTGCCAACTGGCAGCTATGTTATTGACAAGCCATCATACGAGGATGCACAGCCTGTTAAGCAAGCTAGACCAACAAGCCCAATGACTTTTGACTGGAGCAACGTAATTGATGAGTCTCACAAGAAGACTGTTCCTGCTAACCTTAAGTCACCATGGGATTCAACTGGTATTGATGAAGAATCTGTAAGCACAACAGAGAGAGTTATGGAGTCAGCGAAGAAGGTTCGCTACTCAGATGATGATCTTTTTGCAGAGCTTGAGAAGCCATCAACAGATTCATCTCGCACAATGAGCTTCATTGATATGCTCAGAGCTGAGCGCGAGGAGAAGGAGAAGAGGGCGGCTGAGGCAGCAATGGCTGTTACAGAGAAGGAAGAACTTGCTTTTGACTATTCAGCATTCGATGAGAAGGCTGATCTCAGGTATACTCAGATTCTTCCTGATGATGAGAGAGAATATACAAGAGGATATACAGATCTTGGAAGCAATGTAATCGAGGAGATTAAGAAGGCTGAGGAGACGCCTGCTTCAACTGAGCTTGATGAGTACATCAGACTCAGACAGGAAGCACGCAGGGAGACAGTTGCACAGCCTGAGGAGCCTCAGCGTTTTGTTGCACCCGCAGAAGAAGAGCAGAAGAATATCGAGGCAGCATATGAGGAGAAGACTAATGACCTCAGTGCTGAGCTTGCTGCAATTCTCGGATCTGGAATCGGATTTGCTTCATCAGAGGACATCGAGGAAGAGGCAAGCGTTGACCTGTTCGGAGATGTTGACGGACTCGGCGGCAGATTTGCTCTTGAAGACGAGGATGATGATGACATCGATGTAAGCGAGATGCTCAACATTTACGGCGGCGATGATGACGACGATGATAAGGATGTTGAGGATGAGTACGACGATGATGATGAGTTTGAAGTTGTTATCGATGACGAAGAGGAAGAGTCTCCTGCTGAACCAGAAGTAGCTCCAGTTGAGAGAGCTCCTAAGGATGATATTTCTTCAATTATCGCTGGAATTCTCGGTGAAGAGGCAGTTGCTCCTGCACCTGTAGTTGTAGAAGAGCCTGCTGATACAGATATTTCTGATATCGCTGGTATTCTTGGTGTTGTTGAGGAGCCTGTTGCAGAAGAGCCTGTAGCAGAGGAACCTGTTGCAGCTGATCCTGTTCAGTCAGAAATCGAGATGCTCAAGGCAAGACTTGCTGAACTCATGGGTGATTCACTTGAAGAGCCGGAGGCAATTGCAAAAGAAGATGCTCCAAGCATCGAGGAGCTTATTGCAGAGCCTGTAGCAGAGCCTGCAGATGAAGATGATATTTTCTCAGTAGAACTTGATAACATTGCTGATGATGTAGAGCCACAGAAGGTTGAAGAGCCGGTAGTTGCAATCGAAGAGGTTGTTGAGGAGGCTGAGCCTGCTGTTACTGATGAGATGAGCTTTGAGGCTGAAGAGGCATTAGACCTTGACTCAGAGCTTGCAAGCCTTGGTTTTGTAACTGAGGATGATGCAGAGCCTGTTGTTGAGACAGCTGCTGTAGAGATTCCAGCTGTTGAGGTAGAGCCTGTAGAGGCTCCTGCAGCTGAGGTTGCATCTGTAGAGGAGATTATTCCAACTGCAGACATGGAGATTGAAAGTCTCTTTGCTGAGGCAGAGGCTGAGCCTGCACCAGTTGAGATTGAGACAGATGCAATGTCAATCGAAGAGCTTGAGAGAGACCTCTTCGGAGACGAGAGCGGTCTCGATGGAGAAGCAGAGGCAACAAGAAAGATAGATAAGTTCTATACATTATATAAGAAGAACGAGGAGTTCCAGAGACTCCTTGATGAGGAGTACAGCAAGCTTCAGGGTGTTGAGTCATCAGAGGATCTTGACGCCTTCTTCGAAATCGGCGAAGAAGAGAAGCCTGTAGATCCAATCGAGGAGTTCACAGCACAGCAGCAGCCAATTGGCCAGATGTCAATGCCTGCAGCTGCAGAGGTAGAGTCTCGCAAGTTTGTTGAGACACCAGCTCCTGCATCAACATCTTCAGGCGCAGTTAAGGCTGCTGAGATTCCATCAGCACCTGTTCTTGATGAAGACGATGACGATGAGCCTAAGCTGAGCAAGAAGGAACTTAAGGCACAGAAGAAGGCAGCAAAGAAGGCTGCAAAAGCGGCTGCAATGGATGACGAGGATGATGACGATGAGGGCGGCAATGCACTCACTATCATCGCTGTAGTAATCGCAATGATTCTCGTAGTGCTGCTCGCAGCTATTCTTGTTATGAATTTTGCACCGGATACAGGAATCGGAATGAAGCTGAACATGTTCGTTGAGAACCTTTCAAGCTATTTCTCAGCAGCCGATGCAATGAATGATGACTTCCTGCTATAGAACACAATGCACAGAATCTACAGCGGCAGCAAGACGCTGTCGCTGTAGTTTTTTATAAACAAGAGTAGGATTACCCAAGGAGTTTTGTATGTTTAACAAAAGAGCTGAAAGAAAAGAAGCAAGACAGCTGGACAAGACTGCAAAGAGAAGACAGGGTCGCAAGGGTCTGAGCGTTATTATTATGCTCATCGCGCTTATCATCCTCTGCTTCATAATGCTTGTCGGCTTCCTTACAGACTGGCTGTGGTTCAAGGATCTTGGATACACAAGCGTCTTCTGGAAGAAGCTTGTTACTGAGATAGAGATTGGAGTTCCGGTATTTATCATCACCGGTCTTCTTATGAGATTCTACCTCAGAACACTGAAGAACGGTTATTTCAGAGATATCGAGTCACATGAGATTCCTAATGAGAAGAATCTTAATAGGACTTCATGGATTCTGTCGGCGATTTTTGCGCTGCTGGTTGCTGTGTTCTGTTCAACAAAGACATGGCTTGAAGCGCTGCAGTTCCTTAATTCAACAGGCTTCAAGCTGAAGGATCCGCTGTTCAACCTGGATATTTCCTTCTATATATTCAAACTTGAGTATCTGACACAGATTAACAACATCGTTCTCGCAGTTATCATCGGAATGGTTGCAGTTACACTGCTTTACTACTCAATTCTTCTTGCTGTAAGAACACCGGATGTGTTCAAGCGCAAAGACTCTGCTTTTGACGAAGAGGAGGAAGAAGAGACTTACGAGGAAGTTGAGGAGGACAGCCCTCTCAAAGGAACTCCTTTTGAAGGAACTCCTTTTGACAAGATGATGGGTGGAAGAAAGGCTCCATTTGGTGCTCGCAAAGCCCAGAAGAAGACTTCAAGAAGAACACTCGATATTAACGAGAATAATATGCACCATCTCCTGAGTATTGCTTCAGGCAAGCTTACACTGCTTGGAATCGTTTTCTACCTCATGCTTGGTGTAGAATTCTTCCTGAGACAGTTCAATCTGCTTCATGCACATACAGGAGCAGTATACGGTGCAGGATTCACAGACGTAAATATTACACTTTGGGTATACAGAATAATTATCCTTCTTTCCCTTGTTGGAGCTGCCACAATCGGCGTTCACATCAAGAAGAAGAATTTCAAGGGTCTTACAAGAATTCCAATCGCAATGATTATCATCTTTGCTCTTGGAACAGGAATTGGAATGCTTGTACAGAATCTTGTTGTAAGCCCGGACGAAATCAACAAAGAAAGCAAGTATCTCGATAACAACATCACTTACACAAGATATGCGTATGATCTTAATGACATAACTGTTGAGTCCTATTCAGCAGACAACTCGCTGAGCTCAGGAGTTATCGGCGAGAATCAGTCAACAGTAAGCAATGTAAGAATTAACGATTATCAGCCTGTAGAGCAGTTCTACAATCAGACACAGAGTATCAGACAGTACTATCACTTCAATGATGTAGATATTGACAGATACAAGATTGGAGATATTGAATACCAGACATACCTGTCAGCAAGAGAGATTGATGAGTCTAAGATTTCTGACACATGGCTGAACAAGCACCTTAAGTACACACACGGATACGGCGCAGCAGTATCTCAGGTAAATACAGTTACATCAAGTGGACAGCCGGATGTAATCGTTGGCAACATTCCACCAGAGTCTAACGAGGGTGCAATGGAAATCACTCGTCCGGAGATTTACTTCGGAGAGCTTACAGATGATTACATCATCGTAAATACTAAGGAGCAGGAGTTTGACTATCCTGACGGAAGTTCCAACCAGTACACTGAGTATGAGGGAACATCAGGAATCAAGCTGAATCTGATTAACAGAATTCTCTATACAATTCGTGAAGGCAGCATTAAGATTCTTGTTTCCGGCAATATCACATCCAACTCAAGAATTATCTACACACGTAATGTAGTTCAGAGAATTGAGAAGATTATGCCTTACCTCTCATATGAGGAGGATCCATACATGACAGTTGTTGACGGCAAGCTGTACTGGATTCTTGATGCTTACACAACAAGCTCATACTATCCATACTCAGAGCCATATACAGGTGTTGCAGGAACAACCAACTATGTAAGAAATTCAATCAAGGTTATTGTTGATGCATATAACGGAGATGTTGATTTCTACGTAATTGATGACAAGGATCCGATTGCGGTTACATATCAGAAGATTTACCCTAAGCTTTTCAAGTCATTTGACAAGATGCCTGAAGGACTTAAGGAGCATCTGAGATATCCTAATACACTGTTCAAGATTCAGGCAGGCGTATATACAAAGTACCATATGACAGAGACTAAGGTTTTCTATCAGAAGGAAGACCTGTGGGATATCGCACATCAGATCTACGGTACTGAAGAGCAGGAGATGGAGCCAAGCTACTACATCTTCAAGCTGCCTGACAACGATGAAGCAGAGTTCATCAACATGGTACCTTTCACACCTCAGTCAAAGCAGAACATGACAGCGATCATGATGGCAAGAAACGACGGAGACCACTATGGTGAGATGGTCGTATACACAATGCCTAAGAACAAGACTGTATATGGTCCAATGCAGATTGAGGCCCAGATTGACCAGAACCCTGAGATTTCCAAGGAATTCTCTCTCTGGAATTCATCAGGATCAAAGTACAGCAGAGGAGACCTGTTCGTAATTCCTATCGGAACATCGCTTCTCTATGTTGAGCCTGTATATCTGGAGGCTTCAAAGGAAGCTATTCCTGAGGTAAAAAGAGTTATCGTTGCCTACGGTGACAGAATTGCCTACGAATCAACATTCGGCGAGGCTCTTTCAAGTCTCTTCGGCGGCAGCTATGACACAGGAGCATCTTCAGGTTCAAGTTCCGGATCGGCTTCATCGGGCGAGCTTACACAGCAGCAACTCATCGCAAAGGCTCAAGAGGCGTACAACAACGCTGTTGCAGCACAGAGATCAGGAGACTGGAAGAAGTACGGTGAGTATCTGAACGAGCTCGAGGGCTACCTCAGCAAGCTTGCTCAGGGTTAAGGATTAGGAGAGAACGACTATGTATAGATTTGATTTAGACAAGATGCTCTATACACTTACTCCGGAAGAGCATGATGTAGAGACAATTAAAGCAGCGCTAAAGGGACACCCGGAAGTTAAATTCGTTTCACTTACAGGCGTTGATCTTGGCAACCACAATACTGATGAGAAGATTCCTGTAAAGGCATTCATCAGCGATATGAAAAAAATTCTCGATGAAGGTGCGCAGACTGACGGTTCTTCAGTAGCGCTTCCTATCATCGCAGAGCTCTCAAACGCAAGAGTTGACATCCTTCCTGACAAGGATGTTAACTGGTATGTTGAGTACAACTTCAACAACATAGACTATGCAACAGGACTGCCTACAGGAACACTTAGAATTCCTTCATTCCTGAGACATAACGGAGACAAGTTCGTTGGATCAAGAACCTTCCTCAAGAGCTCAACAGAGAAGTTCCTCAACGGACTCTGGCAGACTCTCGAGGAGCATCCATATGTTTTTGCGCACATGGATGGCGTAGACAGTATTGACGAGATTGAGGAGATCGTTCTTACAAACGCTACAGAGCTTGAGTTCTGGGTTAAGACACCGGATGACAAGGCTGACAGAGACATGCTCTTCACTTCACAGGAGCTTAAGGAGCAGTACTGGAAGAGAACTATCGGTCCTGTGCAGACTGCTCTCGAGCAGACAATGGAGATCCTCGAGAAGTACGGCTTCGATATGGAGATGGGTCACAAAGAGGTTGGCGGTGTTAGAGCCAAGATGGGTAACACAGGTAACTATGACCACATCATGGAGCAGCTGGAGATTGACTGGAAGTACTCAAACCCAATGCAGGCTGCGGACAATGAGAGCCAGATTAAGCACATCGTCAGAGACGTATTCAGATACAACAACCTTGAGGTAACATTCCTGGCTAAACCTGTTGAAGGTGTAGCCGGCAATGGAGAGCATACACATTTCGGCGTTGCAGCCAAGCTGAAGAATGGCAAAAGAGTTAATCTTTTCGAGTCAAACGACAGAGAGAATCAGTTCATGAGCCCTATCGGATACGGAGCTCTTATGGGAATTCTCAGAAACTATGAGATTCTTAATCCGTTTGTTTCTGCTACACACGATGCCTTCCAGAGACTTAAGCCTGGATACGAGGCTCCTGTATGTGTAGTTACATCACTTGGAATGGACCACAAGACACCATCTCGTAACAGAACTATTCTTGTTGGACTCGTTAGAGACCTTGGTAATCCTCTTGCTACAAGATTTGAGCTCAGATCACCTAATCCGCATACAAATACTTACCTTGCTTGCGGTGCAGGCTACATGGTAATGCTTGACGGAATCAAGGCAGTACTTGAGGCAGGCAAGACATCGGATGAGCTTGAGAAGTCAATTTCAAAGAAGTACGGCGAAGAGGACTTCTACCTTGAGAAATTCAGAGAGTACCGCTCAGAGAAGAATGTTTTCACAGATTACTCAGAGGCTGAGAGAAAGAAGCTCTTCGGCAAAGCTCCTGCGACTGTATGGCAGTGCTTTGAAGCTTTCAACGACAGGAAGGCTGACCATGTTAAGATCAGTGGCGGCGACCCTGTAACAGAGGCGATTATCGAATCATACTGTGCTAACATGATGATCAAGTGGAGCACAGAGTACCACGACAGACAGATTCCTAATGCTATGGATTTCGTAAGAAAGTGCGTAAAAGTTCACGGTGCTGATGCAACTGACTACGACATGGTTAACTGGGAGACTGTTAACAAGCTGAGATATGATCTTGCCAAGGATTCACTGACAAGCAAGTCAGTGCTCATGGCTGCCAAGGAGGCCCTCGATGAAGGCAATTATGCTAAGGCGGCAGAGCTTGAGATTAAGATTCAGCAGATGACAGAGGATCTGAGAAAAGAATACACTAAGTATAAGAAGAATTTATTCTAAGAAAAGAGGCGTAAACAAATGCTTGATATTAAAAGAATCAGAGAGGATTTCGAAGGCGTTAAGGCTGATGTTGAGAGAAGAGGCAAGGGCGATTTCGGAATCGGTGCAGTTAAAGAACTTGATGAGAAGAGAAGAACTGTTCTTGCAGAAGTTGAGGTAATGAAGAGCAAGCAGAATGCTGCTTCAAGAGAAGTACCTAAGCTCAAGAAGGAAGGCAAAGACACAACAGCGCTTTTCGCAGAGATGAAAGAACTTTCAGCTACTATCAAGGAGCTTGACGCACAGGTATCTGAGATTGAGGCTGAT
>JAGHUT010000036.1 GCA_018064645.1 Candidatus Crickella merdequi
CATATATTTAGTATTCTAGCGCTTCTTAACAGCTGTTCCGATGAGGTAGCATACTACAGCAACAACCATTCCATTGATTGAAGCGATACCCCAGTGAACCATGTTAGCAACAACAGCACCTGCGATTACACCGATTACAGCGAACCAGTTAACATCTTCTGCAGGCTCAACCGTATCGTAATCCTTCTTGTTCATAAAGTATGAAACAACGAGGATGATTCCTACAGGAGGAAGTGTGCAGTTAAGAATATTCAGCCATCCGCAGAAGTTCCAGTAAAGCCAGATTGCTGTAGCTGTTCCGAATGCTCCAGAGATGAGAACCATTGTCTTCTTCTTTGCGCCAAAGATGTTAGCGAGTCCAAGACCTGCTGAATACAGCGCGTTGTCGTTAGTTGTCCAGATGTTAAGGCCGAGAACGATGATAGCCATGTAGAAGAGACCCAGGTTGATCATTACCTCAAAGATATCGTTACCGCCAACGAATACTGATGATACTCCACCCATAAAGAACATGAGGGAGTTACCAATAAAGAATGCAACGATAGTTGTAATCATTCCAACCTTGCCGTTTTGTGCAAATCTTGAGAAGTTTGGTGTAGCAGTTCCTCCTGATACAAATGAACCTACTACAAGTCCAGCTCCTCCGATAACTGTAAGAGTTCCCGATGACTGTGCGAACTGGTCAACAATAGTTCCGTCACCTCTCTTGACAGCCATTACCATGGCAACAGTTCCAAGAATAGCTACACATGGAACAGCGATGTAACTGATAACGGTGAGTGATTTGATTCCGAAATATGCAGTAGCTGTCATGCAGATACCTGCAACGATAACAAGTGCCCACTCTGCTGTGACGCTTCCGCCAAGAAGTTCATTGGCAACAGGAATTGCAAACATGGCAACACCTACACCGAACCATCCAATCTGAGTAAAAGCAATCATAGCAGAAGGAAGATATGAACCTCTTCTTCCGAAGGACTTGATTGCAAGAAGGTCAAGACTCATTCCAGATTCTGCACCTACATATCCCAGTAGACCTGTGTAAAGTCCAAGAATTACACCTCCGAGAATCAGTGACTGAACAAAACCTGTGAAGTCTAATCCATCAGCAAGTTCCTTACCTACCCACATGCTGGCTGAGAAAAAAGTAAAGCCAAGCATGATCATAAACATAGTAATTAAGCCTCTGCGGCTCTCCGCCGGTACAGCTGAACTGGCGTAATCAATATCAACCGGCTTATTATTAACCTTTGTCATTTCTGTTGTCCCCTTCCCTTTAGTAATTAAATATCATATTTCTCAAGTGCTTCTTTGAATTCGCGGATTCTTGTAGAAGCAATCTCTTCAAGAGTACAGTCTTTAACGCCTGCAATATAACCGAGTTCCTGTCTGTAAAGCCATTTAGCCTGCTCATCTGGAATATTATCGTAATGGCAGTCCTTAACCCAATCCTCATAGCTTATGTTGAGTGAATGGCCAAGCTTCTCCTCCAGCAGTTCTGTAAAATCAATAACATCCTTGCGCTCAAGGAGGCCTTCCCAGAACTCAAGCACCTCATCGATATGCTCCTTGATTGCGTATCTTCTTGCACCACCATCATAGATTGTACATTTCTCAAACAGTGGATCTCTCATTGAAAGAGTCTGCTGGCGGAATGCAGGTGCGACAATACCGTTCCTCCAGATAAAATCAATCCATGGACGGTTGATTCCGGACACTCCCTTGTCACCAAAATCGTAGCATGTGAAGATGCCCTCATAGTAAACAACGATGAAGCCTTCAAAGTTAGGCCAGAACTCTCTGATCTCTGCAGTCAGCTTCTCAAGAATCTCAATTCCTCTTGTTCCTCCAATAGTGAAGAATACAATATTGCGAAGCTCTACATTATCTCTTCTGTATGCTTCAATAACATCCTTGAGGCAGTACACAAATGTATCACCAGAAGCAATGATGTCACCAATCATAAGTGTGCTTCCTGGAACGGCAGTAATCTTTCTGTACTTAACAGTAAGACCTGCGACATCTGAATTCTGATCAGCAAAAACTCTCTCGCAGGACATGAAGCTCATATCATGTACTCTGATGTGTTCCTTCCAGCAGCTCTCCTCAATAGGAAAGTTAAGTGCACCACGAAGAATCGAAAGAATATTTGCGGTTGTAATCTTATTCTTCTCCTTCAGGTAGTACATCATCTGTGAAGTTGCGGTAATAAGACTCTTATATACCTCATAGCCTACAACCTCTGGGTGATTCATGAGTTTTCTTGACTCCGCCTCAGATATTATGTAGTAATCGTTGAGAAAATTACCTCCCTTAACCTGATAACAGTCAACTCCCTGATCCGAGAATTCAGGAACAATAGTAACATCTTTCCAGCCTGATATGCTCATTGTGCGCCTCCCTCATAATAATACACTTTAACTTATATATAATATCATATGGAGCCTCAGTGAACACGATTTTTCTTGAATAAATAAAGAAGATACAGCTTTGCAGTATCTTCTTCTGTATTGTTGATATTTAGTTCTTTGATTCCACCATTTCGCCGTCTTTTCTCCACTTGCCTGACAGGAAGTAAACGCCTCCTATAAGCATAGGAATGAATCCGGCAAGAGCATCGCCATACCAGAAACCCTGTGGTCCCATTGCGAACATGAAACCAAGAATATATGCGAAGCTGATTCTTCCAATTATTCCATCGAGAATGGCAATGAGAAGATTAAGTCTTGAATTGCCGGAGCCATTAATCATGGCAAAACCGAATGATCTTGTTGCTGCACCAAGGCAGTTAAGCATAACAGGGCCAATGATAATTGCAGCGCTGGCAAGTACAATCTCGTCGTGAGTGAACATTGCAAATATCTGATCTGGGAAAAGATATATAATAGCCGCAATAACTGCCGAAACTGCCAGCGATATAAAGAAGGCATTCTTAAGAATCTGCGGTACTCTGTCAAATTTACGAGCACCCAGATTCTGTCCAATCATTGAGCCTCCTGCAGTGCTGATTGAAGCAGAGAGTATTCCTGCCATCATATTGAGTTTGCTGATCATTCCTGCAATAGCAGATGCTACTACGCCGAAGGAATTGACCCATGCAGCGACAACAGTCATGGAAATTGTAATTGCCGCAGACTGAATAGACATTGGAATACCCAGCTTTACAATGGCCTTGGCCGATTTGCCATCTATTCTGAAGCTGGACAACTTGAAATCAAAAGCAAAGCTTTCTTTTCTTCTGTAAAGATATACTATTGCCCAGCCGAAGCTTATAGCCTGTCCGAGAACAGTTGCAAGCGCTGCTCCGCGAACACCTATTCCCATTACTACCACAAACAGAACATCGAGAATAATATTAATAACTGAAGCAATTGCAACGAACATGAAAGGCCTCTTACTGTCTCCCATTCCTCTCATGATTGCACTTACAACATTGTAGCCGTAAATAAATACCAGACCCGATGCACAGATAAGTGTGTAGTCCATTGTGAAGTCAAAGGATTCTGCAGGGGCGTTAATAAGATTAAGCAGCTGTTCTCTGAATAAGAAGCAGAGAATCGACATGATAACAGCTGCACCCAGAAGAAGACTCATAAGAGTACCAATTGTTCTCTTAACTGCCTTCATATTCTTTGCTCCGACATTCTGAGCAATAATAATCTGACCCGCTCCAGAGAAGCCCATAGCGATAAAATTCATAAGCATCAGCACATTACCTCCAACAGCAACTGCTGACATTCCTTTTGCCCCCATAACCTGACCGACAATTACCATATCCACAATATTGTAGACAGCCTGAAGGGCGTTGGAAAGGAAAAGCGGAGCAGCAAAAACAAACAGCTGCTTCGTAACATTGCCCTCTGTCAGATCATTAATCATTGATTTATTTACTTTGTTACTCATAGTCCTATACGAAATCTGTCTCCAGAGTCAGTTCCAGATCATATCCCGGATATAACTCTCCTATATAAGCCTTGAACTCTTCTCTTAATCCATCCCAGTCACGAAGTGCATACTCAACGATGAAATCACAGTATATTCTGCTCTCCTTCTCGCTTACATACACAGCGTGATAACTCTTAATATGCTCGTGAGCTTTAACGAAATCAGCTATTCTTGCTCTAAGTTCTCTAGCCTGTTCATTATCATTATCAACAGCATATACACCGAATACCATTGTTACATTGTACTCGTGCATAATTCTGAGCTGAAGGTCATGAAGAACCTTATATATCTCACCTACAGTCTTCTTATGGTCAAGTTCAACATTAACAGAGCCGGACCATGCATCGGGACCATAATTGTGAAGCATCATGTCAGCTGCAGATATAACTCCGTCAGTGCCTCTGATAATTCTGTACAGTTCAACAGCCAGGTCGTATTCACCAGGTCTGCCGAGAATATCGCCTATAGTATCCTTGAGAAGCTCGAAGCCGGCCTTCATAATCAGAAAGGCAATAATAACTCCTGCATAAGCATCTACAGATATTCCGAAAAGCAGGAACAGCAGAGATGAAGTAATTGTGATTACTGATGCATAGGAGTCATTCTTGCTGTCTACGCCTACACCCACAAGAGCCCTTGAGTCAGCCTTCTCTCCCATCTTAACCGTATACACACCAAGGATGAACTTGATAACAGCCGATACGAGCACAATTCCAAGTGCAAGATAAGAAATCTTAAGCGGTGCAGGATTAATAATCAGGTCAATTGCACTCTTAAGCATCTCAATACCTGATACCAGGATGAGAACTGAAATAACAAGGCTTACAAGGTACTCAATTCTTCCGTATCCAAAAGGATGCTTCTCATCAGGGTGTTTGCCTGCCAGCTTTGTTCCTACAAAAGTAAGGAAAGCTGACAGCACATCTGCAAAGTTGTTAACTCCCTCAGACACAATTGCAATTGATGATGCCATAAGTCCGATTATTACTTTAATGGATGCCAGTACTATATTTGTAAAAATTCCAAGACCAGAGGTTGCTGCGATAATATCCTCTCGCGCCTCAGGATTCAGTCTGAAAAGTTTATAGATAAGTTTCATATTTTCCTCCGCTCAATTGTTATCCTTATAACTATAACACTTATTACATCATATGGCACATAAATGTGGTATATTATTCATATAATAAATGAATTAATGGAGTGAATTCACAATGAACAAACTTGTTGTAATTACTGGAACAAATGCATCCGGCAAGAGCGGTCTCGGCATTGAACTTGCAAAGCACTACGGTGCCGAAATCGTGTCTGCAGATTCAAGACAGGTATTCAAAGGACTTGACCTGGGCTCCGGCAAAGTTACACCTGAAGAGATGCAGGGAATCCCCCACTACCTCATCGATGTGGCGGAGCCAAATGATTTCTTCTCGCTGCTGGATTTCCAGACACAGGCCTATGAAGCAATAGACAATATCATCGAGAGAGGCATTACACCAATGCTTGTTGGCGGCACCGGACTCTACATCAACTCAGTTGTAGATGGTTATGATATTCGCATAGAGAACCTAGACCCATCAGTACGCAAAAAAGTATCTGCTATGAGCCTTGAGGAACTCATTGATTTTGTCAGAGAGAACAACCCTGCAGAACTTGAGAATATCGATATTAAGAACAAGCGTCGCCTTGAGAGGGCTGCCGAAAGAACAATTGCAGGAATCCCTGACAGGAAGCCTAACAGCCCTCGCTATGAGACTCTTGTAATTGGAGTCACATGGCCGCGTGACGTTCTTTATGAACGCATCCACGAGAGACTGGACAGACGACTTGACCAGGGTATGATTGAGGAAGTGGAAGGCCTCAAAGCAAATGGTGCAACAGACGAGTTCCTTAACGGACTCGGACTTGAATACAGATACATCAACATGTATCTCAACGGACAGTTTAAAGATTTCGACGCTTTCTACGACAAGCTCTATATGGAAATCAGGCACCTTGCCAAGGCTCAGATGACCTGGTTCAGAAAGCGTAATGATATTAAATGGATCGATATGCAGGACAAGCCCTTTGATGAGGCAAAGAAGCTTATAGACGATTTTCTGGCAGAATAAAGGAGTACGAAGATGCCACCGGGAGGAAGAGGATTAGGTCCACGAGGCCATTTAACTGAAGAAGAAAAGGCAAACATGCCTAAGGTCACAAAAGCACTGCTTGTGAGAATTCTGGGATATCTGAAGCCATACTGGCCTCAATTTATACTTGTATTCGCAGTAATTCTTCTGTCGGCGGCACTAGGTCTGCTCCCTTCTATTATTACGGGAAAAATTGTTGATGAAGCTCTCATCGAACATGATATGGATAAGCTTATTCATCTCTGTCTCGCGGCTTTTGCAGCAGTAGCCGCCAGCCAGCTCACAAGCGTTCTTGAGAGTTATATCAACAGCTGGATCTCACAGCGAATTATTTTTGACATGAAGAACCAGATGTATAACCATCTGCAGAATATGTCTCACGCCTTCTTTACCACAGAGAAACAGGGCGATATCATTACTAGAATGAACACTGATATCAGCGGCGTAAGCACTGTTATCAGTGGAACTTTAACAAGTATAGTAAGTAACATTGCCACAGTTGTTACAACTATGGTTGCCCTCTTTACTATGAGCTGGCAGCTGGCAATTGTGGGAATGCTTGTAATTCCTCTTCTGATTCTTCCATCGAGAATCGTAGGTAATCAGCGATTCAAGCTGGCAACAGCAAGCCAGGCAAAGAATGACGAGTTGAACCAGGTAATCAACGAGACGCTGAGTGTAAGCGGATCAATGCTGGTCAAGCTTTTTACAAGAGAGAAGAAGGAATATGACAATTTCGTCAAAGTAAATGAAGAAGTGACACGACTGTCGCTTAAAGAGGCTCGCACAGGTAAGTGGTTCTTCGTTGTTATGGGAATGTTCACTCAGGTTGGACCGCTTCTAATCTATCTGGCAGGAGGATATTTTCTCATTACACACTGGGACCCTACCCTGACAATAGGAACAATTACTGCAACAGTCGCTCTTATCAACAGACTGTACAGACCGGTTGAGTCTCTTCTCAATCTTTCAGTAGATTTCACCCGCTCGCTTGCTCTGTTCACAAGAATCTTCGATTATCTTGACAGACCTGTTACTATCAGGTCTCCAGAGAATGGAGCAAAGCCAGACCTGGCCGAGCAGGACATCGTTTATGACCACGTTCAGTTCTCATATAGTGAAGATAAGCCTCTTCTTACTGATGTCAGCTTTACTGTTCCTGGGGGCAGTATGTATGCAATTGTCGGACCATCAGGAAGTGGTAAGTCTACTGTAGTAAATATGATTCCACGTCTATACGATGCCAATGCAGGAACGGTTTCTATTGGTGGTATCAATGTCCAGGATATGGATCTTCAGTGGCTTCGTTCACAGATAGGAGTTGTAACGCAGGATACCTACCTCTTCAACGGAACAATCCTCGACAACCTGCGCTATGCCAAAGAAGATGCAACGCTGGAAGAGATAGAAGATGCATGCCGCAAGGCGAGCATCCATGATTTTATCGCAAGACAGCCTCAGGGCTACAACACAGAAGTCGGCAACAGAGGTCTTAAGCTCTCTGGAGGAGAGAAACAGAGAATTTCCATCGCAAGAGTAATTCTCAAGAATCCTAAGATACTCATTCTCGATGAGGCAACTTCAGCTCTTGACTCGATTTCTGAAAATGCAATTCAGGAAGCTCTCGAGACTATGATGGTCGATCGCACAAGTATTGTCATCGCCCACAGACTTTCAACTATCCTTAAAGCGGACAGAATTCTTGTAGTTGCTGACGGCGTTATTGCTGAACAGGGAACTCATGACGAGCTTCTTGCTCTCAATGGCGTATATCGCAACCTGTATGAGACTCAGTTCCGAACTGCCATCAACTATGAGGCTTCCAGGGATGATGATGAAAGCTTCGATATAAATTCCCTCTCCTGCGATTATCAGGCAAGGAAGCTTACAGAACGGGATTTCGGCTATGTATACCATCTCACCAGAACCAACAGCCGTTACTACAGGAATCTCAATATTAAGCCTTCAAAGCAGCACCTTACAGAGATTCTAAGAACTCTTCCTGACGGCTCAGAACCATCAGACAAGCACCTTATCGGTTTCTATGATGCTGATGAGAAGCTGATTGGAGTAATGGACATTGTGACTGGTTATCCAGAGAAGGACGATGCATACATCGGCTGGTTCATGCTCGATGCCGAGCTTCAGGGTCGGGGCATTGGATCTCAGCTCTTCGCCGATGTGAGAGCAAGTCTTAAATCTCAGGGCTATGACTATATTTCTCTTGGCGTTGAAGAACGCAACCCTGACGCAAAAGCCTTCTGGGAGAAGCAGGGCTTCAGGGCAACGGGACAGGAACTTGAGCGAGAGAATGGTAACGTGTCAATTATGGAATTAAGTATATAGCGAAAGGGGCTTAAGCCCCTTTTATCGTAAACGATAGACGATTGTGCGTTTTGAGAAGATTTCGCTTTGAGAATCTGTAATATTGTGTCACTATGGCTGCGGCGTAATCAGATTGACACAATTTACAGATGAGTATCAGTTCTAAAGTCATAAATACTTGAACTGTTGTGCTTAAACAGGTCAACCGACTCTCAAAAAGACACAAATCTACTAAAATGCAAGTGTTTTTAAGGAGTTTAAGTCAGCTTCGTGCAGACACAGAGGTTCGATTGTGCAGAATACGCACAATTTTACAGACAAAATCACAAACTTGCCGCCATGGCACACAAAAAGAGTGAAGTCAGCTATATTCGCCGGCTTCACTCTATTTTTCTAATTGAAAGCTTCCATCATTCGTTTCTTTAGTATTATAGTCCAGCTTACCAGACCTCCGATGAAGCACCCCATATAGATAATGCCAATTCCTTCTGTCATTGATCTCCATGGAAGTGATGCTACTGAGGTTCCGACAATTCCCACCATGTTCATAATGAACTGGGTGCAGGAACTTGCAATTCCAGCTTCATCTGGACTCTGCTCGAGGATTACAACGAGTCCCAGCGGACGCATCATCGCCTCTCCTATCATCGCTGGAATGATTCCAATGACGAAGAAGATGAAGGAAATCCTGCCAGTCATAATAACTATAATTGCTGATGCCAGCAGTATTCCAAGAGATATATCTACGATTCTGCGAAGTCTGATTACCTTGCATAGCCTCATGTATATGAATGGTCCAAGAAGTGACATTGCTGCCGAAATCGCATAGCAAATACTGTACACCACGTAGCTTGTTCCGAACTCATTGATGAAGATATATGAACTTACTCCGACAAATCCCCACATTGGAATTGCAGTGAAAGCCAGAAGGACCATGAATATGATAAAAGCACTGTTTTTCGAATACCTGATTGATTCGCTTACAGCGTCACCGACACTCGTAACAACTCTTCTCTCCTCAGGCCATGTCTCTGTGAGACGAAGCATCGGAATGAGTGAAATCACAACGAGCACCGTAAGCAGGACAAAAATTCCACGCCATGAACTTAGTTTTATCACAAGTGCACCCAGTGTGGGAGCCACTATAGGCCCAACTGCAGCAATAGACTGAAGCAGTGCAGTCGCATTGATGAACTCTTCTCCTTCGTAGCTGTCCTTGATTATAGCAGTGCTTACCGAAATAACGATTCCACTTCCAATTCCATTAATCGCGCGGGCGACGATAAGTGAAACAACATCACCACAGAAAATTCCCAGAGACACACCAACCGCAGAACCGATTAGACCCATCAGAAAAATTTTCTTTCGTCCATACTTATCAGACAGAATTCCACCGATGAGTGTGCCCACAGCACTTGCAATCAGACCAGAATTGAGAGTCATATTGAGATATGCCTCGCTGACACCGAATTCTTCCTTAATCAAAGGAAGTGCTGGAACATACATGTCCAGCATTACCCATTGTATTGTTGTTATAACCGCCATCCACAAATTGAGAAACCTCATGGACATATGTTCCTGGCGAATAGTACTGTTAAGCATCATGCTCCTTTCCAGTAATCGTACACTCTCTAGAATAAATCAAGCATATTGTCAAGATATATCGCTTCTCTTACTTTGAGCTGATATTCCGGTTTAGTCATGTAGTAGAGAATAAACTCCAGAATCAGCGCGCTTCCAAGACCTCTTCCTTCAATTTTGAAGTTGGTGAATCCCATAGGCAGATATTTTTTTACAATATCCTCTACCCCAATGAAGCCAGGATTAGCCATTGCCTCTGAGAAAACATATCCTTTTTCTCCTCCAGGAGAACTGCATTTGTGCTCCGGAAATCCATCACCCATATTGAGATGGCTAACACTCTCGTAACAGGTCTTTCTGTCCTGACAGTAGAACCAGCAGCATTCATTGCAGAGAAATTCGATTTTGTCCTTCTGACTTTGTGCCAGAGCTCCAAGGCTGGCGAATTCTCTGTTAAGGCGAAAATCAGCTACTACGTAGCTGAACTCTTCTCTGTCAAGCTCTTCCTTCAACAGCTCAAAATCCGTAATTACCTTGGTCGTGGAAGATACCAGATAATAGTCCGGATATTCATTCCTGATATAATCTGCTAGAACATCTGAATGAACTATTATTCCGTTATTTGGATCGCTGAACAATCTGCAAATCTGGTTGCAGCGCCTGTCATAAAGATGTTCTTCTCTTATAAGAGAATTACTCATAGTCAGTCTTGCAGATATGTCGTACTTCTTCATCAATTCAAGAACATCCTGAATATCTGTATCACTTCTCTCTACACGACCTCCGCTCCAGATGCAGTCATTAGGGGTTCCGTATATGGAACCTATTTCGCACCAGTCATAGAACCAGTCTCTATGCTCATGCAAAAGCGGCAGAAACACGCTGTATAACTTATGAAACTCAAAGAGTCCAGGAAGATGGAATCTGGCTTTACATGTCTTCATTATTTACCAGCCCTGAAATCTGCGATGATTCCTCTTATTGTTGCATTCTCTTCATGAAGTGCGAGAATGTCCTGCATAAGTTCATCCTCTCTCACTTCGTATTTCTTAATAAAGACCTCTGCAACCTCAAGAAGAATCTTAAGCTTCTCTGTCAGAATCGAAACAGGGCCTCTAAGCTCGCGATAGTGCTCTTTGCCATAAATTGCCATTGGCAGATAAACTGCCTTCGCCTCTGCAATATATGTGTGCGCAGCCCAGGTTGTATATCTGTACATCTTCTCTATTATGTTATCTATGTGCGCAATTGCGGCAACAAGAGCAAGCTTGTCATCCTGAATGCTCTCCTTAAGCTCCTGACGCTCCTCATCGGTCAGATCTCCAGTATTTACTATAAGGTCAACAATGGAGCAGGTCTCCTCACTAAAGCCAAGCTGTACAACAAGTTTGTCATAGAGGTCTTCAACAGGCCAGTTCTCCTGAAGCACATGAAGAAGCACTGAGGAAAGCAGTGCGTCCTCTTCATCAGAAGTAATATCCAGTTCAAGATCAATAATCATCGTGCACATCTCATAAATGTGAAGAAGTGCATTATCTTTTTTGACTCCGGCAGACTCAGCTTCGCAGTATTTATCGAGGGATCTCTCGGCATAGCCGATAGCCTTCTCTGTCATGGCAAGGTTATTAGCCTTTGCATATGCGGCAATTGAACCCCTGAGGTTATTAATTTCTATGTTCATAATCTATCTCTCCCATAACTCGTTCAAGGTTTCAAAAAGCTTCTTGTTCTCTACTCTTAGAGCGTTTAACTCATTGTGCAGTTCTTTCTCGCGCGCTTCATATCTATCGGTCATGAGGAGAGCCGCCTTTGTGAGACATGTGATTTTTTCCTTAAGAACGCCAATAGGACCTGCAAGCTCAGGATAATGCTCGAATCCATATTCACACATCGGAAGAATAAATCTCTCTGTCTCGCCTACATACTCGTGAATCTTCTTGCTCGACATATTATACATGTCTTCCACATTGTTACTTCTGTCTGCCAGCTTAACGAGAAGTGCAAGAGGATTCTCCTGAATCATTCTGAAATGAGCAATCTCCTCCTCTTCAGTGAAATCTTTTCTCTTGGTAACAAGCTTCACCACTTCATATATTCTTGGATCAAGGCCGTAATTATCAATCAGTTCCCTTCCCCCATTATCGAAATCAAGATCTTCAATCATGTCATGACACAGCGCCGCACTCAGGAGAATATCCTTGTCTTCGTCTGAAAGAGCCATATGCAGGTTCGCAAGCATACGACAAATGTGAAGACAGTGAATAACATATGGCTTCTTGTAAGTGTCTCCATTCTTGATAATTGTTGATTTACGGTATGTGCCGTCGTGAAGACCCCTTGCCAGTGGAAGTGCTATACAGGTGTTCCAGTATCTGTGTTCGAATGAGAAATACTCGAGATACTCGTATACTGAAAAAATCATCCAGTATTCATTACGATTGTACGCAAGTGCTTCCTGGTCAAGTGTCTCCAGGTGTTCTTCTACTTTCTTTCTAAATGCAATTCTTTCTTTCATTGTCCCGTTAACATCCTTATATAATTAATTCACAATCAGTCCAGGAAAGCATGCACGCGGTTTTTGAAATCCGGTGCTTCATCATAAACGCAGTGGCTGAAGCTGTCAGGATACATGTATAGTTCGCAGTTTAGTTGTGCAGCAATCTCCTTTGATGCCTGGCTTCCAAGAACTCTGTCTCCCTCGCTACCCATAACAAGAACAGGGCATTTAATCGTTGCCAGCTGATTTGAAATATCGAATTCATGAACGGCATCAATACGACTGATGAACTCAGTTATCTGCCTGTCGCTTATGCCACTGTTGGCCTCAATCAGAATATCTCTGTAATTCCTGAGTGTAGCCTCAGAATACATGTCATCAACACACAGCTCTACAAGTTCCTCAAGCTTTCCTACCGCAGCAAGCTCACGCCATCTGCCTAAGGTTGCATATGATGTCTCGTTATTCCTGCACATGGAGGAAGCAAGAATCATCCTGTTAACCAGATCAGGATAATTCAGCCCTATATACTGAACAATCATTCCACCCATGGAAGCTCCAAAGAAATCCGCCAATTCAATGCCAAGATACTTCATAATCTCTACAGTATCATTTGCCATATCTTCAATGCTGTACTCACAAGGAGCATTGCTTCTCACATCAAAAAGCCAGATGGTATAGGCTTCTGCAAAGCTCTCATATGATACAGCAACAGCCTCTGCAGAATCTGTAACCGGCTTAAACGAAAGTCCCGGTATAATTACAAGATTCTTCTGTCCTCTGCCAAATCTTGCATACCTCATTTCAATGTCACGCACTATTATTGTATCAATCTTCATAACTCATATGTCCCTCAGCTTTTTTACATTGCTGCCACATTATATCATATTTGCAATACCTTTAACGTTGCTTTTCTCAGTCGCTCCTCCGCCCCTGCTATTATTTCCTCCATTGGAAGTTCTTCTTCAACACAGGCTGTCATTGTTGTTACACCAAGCTCATAGAGCTCCTCTACACCCTCTCCGATATATCCTGATATAACGTGAAGAGGAATGTTATGCGATCTGCATCTCTTTGCAATTCCACAGACCACTTTGCCGTTAAGAGTCTGCCAGTCGGTCTTTCCTTCTCCCGAAATAACCGCATCAGCTCCTTCAAGCATAGCTTCAAAATCTGCCAGATTGAGAAGTACATCAACGCCTGACTGGAGCTGGCCGTTAAGCATAACATACAGTGCAGCGCCAAGACCGCCTGCCGCACCAAGACCTGCAATCTGACCAAGCTCTATGCCAGAATAATGCTCAAGCATCGTCTGATAGTTCTTCATTCCACTTTCGAGCTCTTCTAGAATCTCCTTATCTGCACCCTTCTGTGGGCCAAAGGTGTATGTTGCACCTGCAGGTCCTATTAGTGGATTCGTCACGTCGCACATTATGTGAAAATCGCAATCCTTAAGCGCTGCCATTGCAGCGGTGTCGTCAATCTGTGCTACTTGTGAAAGGTCTCTTCCGCATCCCTCCAGTTCCATACCATCAGCCGTAAGGAATCTGTATCCAAGTGCCCTCATGGCACCCATACCACCATCGTTGGGGGCACTTCCGCCAATACCAATGTAAATTGTTCGTGCGCCCGAGAGGACCGCTTCACGAATCAGTTCTCCTGTTCCATAAGAGGAAGTATTAAGAGGATTGCGCTCTTTTTCGGGAACCAGTGTCAGACCTGAAGCCTCTGCCATCTCGACAACAGCTTCACTTCCTCGAAGCAGAAAAGCTGCATTTACTGAATTACCGAGAGGATTTTTTACATTCCTCGTAACTCTTAGATAGCCGGGAACACTTCTCTCAATGGCCGCCAGCGTACCCTCGCCGCCATCTGCCATTTCGAGAGCAATATAATCACCACTTCCAAGTACAGCCTCTGCCACTGACATCTCAATACTGTTAACCTGATGTGATGTAAGACTCCCTTTAAATGAATCTGAAGCAAAAATAATCTTCATCAGTTCTCCTTAACTTAAAACCTTCTATTGCTAAAGCTGTTCAATAACGTGCTTCTCTGCATACTCTGCAAACTTCTTTACTGCTGGCGCAGATTCCTTAAGAGACAGTACTGCAATTCCCATGTGAAGAGACTCGTACGGCTCAAGAGGAATTGCTTTAAGTCCGTATTTGTTATCCCATCCTGTCATGCAGCTTCCATTGATAATACTGACACCAAGGCCTCTTCCCACCATCTCCAGGAGAATAGTGCTGTCAAAGGTTGAAAGATATACATCAGGAACAACGCCATGCTGCCCCAGAAGCTCAACAACATCGTAATCAAAGCCGTGCTCCGGCATGATGAAACGCTCCCCCTCAAAGGACTCAATCTTAAAGACCTCCGCCTCTGCAAGTGGATGATTCTCTGGCAGAACTGCCACCATAGGATCGTCCATCAGCGGAATCCAGTCATATCCACCTGTCATCATGGAATTGTTGAAGAATGCCATATCAGCTTTACCTGAAATCAGCCTTTCCTGAATCTCACGCTGTGTACCTTCATAAAGGTTGATTCTCACTTTAGGATACTCCTGCTGGAAGGATGCAATAATATCCGGCATCCATGCTCCCTGAAGGCTTCTGTATGCGGCAATGTTAATTGTTCCAGCTACAGTGCCGTTGAGGTCTGCAGCCAGCTGAAAAAGAGTGTTCTCCTGGGAGACGAGCCTCCTGATTGCGGGCAGCATCTCTTCTCCGGCAGATGTAAGGCTTACACCTTTCTTGCCGCGGAATAAAAGAGTCAGATTCAGCTCTTCCTCAAGCGATCTGATAAGCTGACTGACACCTGATGATGTATATCCCATAATCTCTCCCGCGTTCTTAATACTTCCCGTATCAGCCGCATTCAGGAAAGCTCTGTATCTTGCTGTATCCATTTATATCTCCAAACTATCATTAAGTATTACTTAACATATCCAACCGAAAGCGTAGTTTTACTTTCTTATAGCGCCATTATAAAATATCAGTGTAAGAAATAGCAAGCAGTACTTGTCTTACAAATGACAGGTTTTAATCTATTGGAGGTTCACTATGTTCATGAGAGAAATTGCAGAGAAGAAGGCAGCAAATTACAGCACACTTGTAGCACAGAAGAAGTATTCAAGTCAGAATATCGCAGCAATCAAGGAGAATTTCCATCTCAGAGCTCTGATCAAGAGCATTGCAAAGTAGAGGAACCCCTTTATACAGAAAACGACCCGAAAGTGTTGATTCTACAACGCTTTCGGGTATTTTATTTCACAGTTTTACTGCTCTCTCTTCTTCTGATTAGATAAAAGTCTGTCCAGGTATATGGACTTGAACTGTTTGCTTGCCATCGCCTGCTTGAGTGGCGGTAACTTGAGTATTACACCAAGCACTGCCGCCATGGCTCTGTGACTGGCAAACGCCTGATTATCAAATATGAGATTCTGAAGTGTTCCCTTCTCGATCGCCTGCACCACGTAACGATGAGTGCTGTTAACAGGTGTAATAATCTCGACAGGTCTGCGATTAAGTATTATCGACTTCTTATGGCAGTTCCTTGCACATATACCACATCCAAGACAAATCGTTTCATCTATTACCGGCTTCCCGTCTTCCATTGAGATTGCCTCCACAGGGCATACCTTCGCACATATACAACAGCCCACACAACCCTCTGATACAGAAGGCATGTAACTCGAAGTTGCAATCGGCTGCATAGGTCCAAATTTTTTTGCCGCACCAAGAGCTTCACAGCAACAGCCGCAGCAGTTGCACATAAATGCCGGGTGCTCTCTGACATTCTCCACCATTTGCACAAGATTGCTTTCATATGCCGTCGTAAGAATATCCTTCGCCTCTTCCTTAGAAATCAGTCTGGCATATCCGCCGTGATGTGCCAGCGAATGGGCAATATTGTCAAAAGAAAGGCACACCTCAAGAGGAGCGTTAATCTTGCAGGGTTTTCCCAGATGAAGATTCTTGTGCCTGCAGTAGCAGGTTCCAACTCCAATATAATCAGCCTCTTCGATGATATGAGTCGCACGCTCATAATCGAGGATATGGTTGGTCTTCTCAGTGATAAGCACCGGCTCCTGAACAAGAGCTCTGCCAAGCTTAGTATCGAAACCAAAGAAGAGATCCTTGATAAACTCCTCTTCAACACTCATATAC
>JAGHUT010000039.1 GCA_018064645.1 Candidatus Crickella merdequi
GTCAAGGAAGTAAGCACATGGGGCAACAAGCTTAACCTCAAGTGTGTAATCATCCTTAGCAACAACATTTAAAGTGCCATCTGCATTGTGCTCGATTGCATCGAAAAGATAGAAGTAGTCAGCGGCTGTCTCATCAGCTGCTGCACGATTCCAGCTGTATACGAAATCGTTAGCTGTAAGCTCTTCGCCATTTGACCACTTAGACTCGATCATGTGGAATGTGTAAACAAGTCCGTCTGCTGATACCTCATACTCCTTTGCAAGAGCTGGGATAAGCTTACCATTCTCATCGTAAGTAAGAAGACCTACAAATGAGTTAACTGCAAGACATCCACCATCAACTGAGCTGTTAAGAGCGGGATCAAGGTAATCTGGCTCAGAAGCAAGGTTGATCTTTAAGTTGCCTGGGTTTGCTGAGTTAGAAGCATACATGAAGTACTTCATACCGAATACTGTAGCGAAAATACCCTCTACAGCTGACTTCTGAAGATATACATCATTGTAGTAGTAAATTGGAACAACTGCCCATGTAGACATAAGCATATCCTCTGCCTGGTGCATAAGCTCTGCACGCTTAGCAAAGTCTGTCTCAACACGAATCTGATCAATAAGAGCATCGTAAGCGCTCCACTCAGGTGCTGAGCTTCCTGTTACTGCAGGAGCTGCTGTTGTCTCCTGTCCGGCAGGTGCTGCTTCTGTAGCGCCTGTGTTATTTGCGGCTGCTGTTGTTTCCTGGCCGGCTGCTGTTGTTGTCTCTGCGGCATTCTTGTTACCACAAGCGGCAAGCGAAAGAACCATTGTTGCAGTAAGAACTGTAGCAAGGATCTTCTTTAAGTTCTTTTTCATAATTTCTTCCTCCTTAAATAATATGAAAAATATATCTTCAACCCAAATGGGATGAATACAGAGTTATTTGTTCCAACATGCAACCGCATGGCCGTTGCCACGGTCTGTAAGCTGCGGCATCTCAAGTGCGCACTGCTCTGTAGCGTATTTACATCTGGTACGGAACGGACAGCCTGTAGGCATCTTAAGCGGAGAAGGAACATCTCCCTCAAGTACGATTCTGTGACTGTGTCTTGCAGTCTCAGGATCCGGAATAGGAACCGCTGAAAGAAGGCTTAATGTATACGGATGTATCGGATTATTGTTAAGCTCGTCCGCATCCGCGATTTCCATCATCTTTCCAAGATACATTACCGCGATTCTGTCTGAAATATGATGAACAACCAAAAGGTCATGGGCAATGAAGAGATATGCCACTCCAAGCTTATCCTGAAGTTCCTCAAACATATTTACAACCTGAGCCTGAATAGAAACATCAAGGGCGGATACAGGTTCATCACAAACAATAAACTTAGGATTAACAGCAAGAGCTCTTGCTATACCGATTCTCTGTCTCTGTCCACCTGAGAACTCATGGGCATATCTTGAAGCATGCTCTGCATTAAGTCCTACAATCTCCATAAGCTCGAGGATCTTGTCTCTTCTCTCTGCTTTGGTTTTATATAACTTATGAACATCAAGGGGCTCGCCGATAATGTCCTCAATGGTCATTCGTGGATTAAGTGATGAATAAGGATCCTGGAAAACCATCTGCATCTTACTTCTGTAAGGCTGCATGTTGACATCAATCTTCTTACCAAGAATTGGCTTTCCTGACGCATCAACAATTACCTTGCCCTTCTCATCATACTGCTCACCGCTGTCAAAAAGCACATCACCGTCAAACTCAATTCTTCCGGC
>JAGHUT010000102.1 GCA_018064645.1 Candidatus Crickella merdequi
CACCTCACTGAGCACCTCCGCGCAAACCACAAGGATTACGCTACCAGCCGCTCAATGAAGATGCTCGTAGGTAAGCGTCGTCGTATGCTTGACTACCTCGCTAAGAAGGACATCAACCGCTACCGTGCAATTATCAAGGAGCTCGGTCTCCGTCGATAATTAACCCTTAATTAGCGATTAGGAGCTTTGCTCCGTCGATAATCTTGTCTTCGACAAAAATAACACCCGACAGATTAACTGCCGGGTGTTTCTTTTTATCTTTATAATTAGGAATCCATTATTTTAGGAATTCCATTTAGTATCACTATTATAGCACAAAAGCAGAGAGATCAACTACCTGAGGATTATTAAGACAGCTCAAGGCCGAATGTATCGAGCAGATCCTGAATAATGTCAGGATTCTCATTCTGGATTTCATCCATACGCTCACGTGGCGTAAAAGCGAGCTTTGTACTTCCTTCTTTAGCCACAGTAAAAGACATCTGCAAATGCGTATTATGAAGGACTTCACGCAAATGGGAGAGAATCTCCTCTCGATGTTCATCAATACGCTGTTGTTGTTCTTCAGACAATACTGTTACAGACACCTGTGTTTTATCTTCCAGTCGAACATGGCTGTTCAACATTGCAGTCATGAGAATCTTTTCCGAAGTGATACTCTGCAGATAATCATTCCATTCTCTTACTAGCGCAGATTCATCTATAGGCTCGTTCTGCTCTTCCACTTTCAATGGCGTTGAAGTCCTGGAGAATGTCTGAGGCATCGTGGCTCCTGTATTATGCAAAGAAGCCATCATTGAAGTTCCTCTTCCAGGAAGTGCTGCACCTCTTGGTACAGGCTGAGAAACGATTGCAGATTGACGCGATTGTGCCGAAACTGCTTGCTGTGAAGTAGCAGCCTGTGAGACTCTTGGCTGTATAGCGGCTGATTGTTGAACACCTTGTTGAGAGACTGGCTGCAATGGGGCTGTAGGAACCGCAGGTCTTACAGCAACAGAAGGTTGAGCAACTGAAGATGCAGGAGATATCGCTTGCGAAGCCATCGGAGATGATATTGGCGAAGAAGCCACAGATGTTGCATTTCCGACATTGCCTTGCAATGATTGCATAGAAGCCTTCTGCGGTTGTTGTGGAGACTGGATTGGATTCAGAAGCTGACAGATTCGAACAATAGCGATCTCAACGGAAAGACGCTTATTGCGTGAATTACGATAATTGAAATCACAATCATTCGCAATCATAACCGCATTATATAAGAAGTATGGCTTGCAATTCGCTGCTTGTTGCTGATAACGAACAGCCACTTCTGGACCCGCTTCAATCAACTTCAACGTGGCTGGGTCCTGACTTACCATCAAATCACGAAGATGGCTTGCCCAACCGCCAATGAAATATTGAGGATCGAAACCTTTACGAATTACTTCATCCAGCATAACCATCGCTGCAGGAATATTTCCTTGCAGAGCGGCATCAGTAAGTCTAAAGAACAACTCATAATCGAGGATATTAAGATTCTCAATCGTCGCCTGATAGGTAACATAACCACTTGTAAAAGAAGAAATTTGATCAAAGACTGATAATGCATCGCGCATACCTCCATCTGCTTTTCGCGCAATGGTCAATAAAGCTTGTGGCTCAGTTTTGATATTCTCCTGACCTGCGATATATGAAAGCTGATCAGCTATATCCTGTGTTGAAATACGCTGAAAATCATAAGTCTGACAACGGCTTAATATAGTTGGCAGAATCTTCTGTTTCTCAGTAGTACACATCACAAAGATGGCATGCTTTGGTGGTTCCTCAAGTGTTTTAAGGAATGCATTGAACGCCTGTGTAGAAAGCATGTGCACCTCGTCGATAATAAATACTTTATATTTACCAATCTGAGGAGGGATCTGTACTTGATCAATCAATTCACGGATATTGTCAACAGAATTATTCGAAGCAGCATCAAGTTCATAAACATTGTATGAGCGCTGTTCTCCCATTGATTTGCAACTATCGCACTCATTACAAGCTTCGCCATCAGGTGTGCGATGCTCACAATTAATTGTCTTAGCAAAGATACGTGCACAAGTAGTCTTACCAACTCCACGAGGACCGCAGAATAAGTATGCATGTGCCAATTTATTATTAGCAATGGCATTCTTAAGCGTTTGAACTAACGCTTTCTGACCAACAACCGTATTAAACGTCGATGGTCTGTATTTTCTTGCTGAGACAACGTAATCGGACATATATCAAAAAGAAAGGATATTACGCTGCAAAGATAATTAGATTTTTTGGTAAAACAAAATATTTAAGGTCTTTTATCATTAAATATAAAAAAGAGACCCGGACTATAGCTGTCCGAGTCTCTGTAAGGTGGCCGCTTCCTACTCTCCCGCGTTGGCAGTACCATCGGCGTTACAAGGTTTAACTTCTCTGTTCGGAATGGTAAGAGGTGGAGCC
>JAGHUT010000032.1 GCA_018064645.1 Candidatus Crickella merdequi
GTATATAAGTCGGAAATAATGCATATTAGTGTTAATATGCATTATTTTTTATGGAGGAATAAAAATGACTAAACATGAAGCTCGTGATGCAGCGAGAGCAGCTGCAAGAGAAAAAGCAGTTAAGCTTGTTGAGCAGATGACTATCGAAGAAAAAGCCAGTCAGCTCAGATATGACGCACCCGGAATTCCCAGACTCGGAATCCCTGCCTATAACTGGTGGAACGAGGGACTTCATGGTGTGGCCAGAGCCGGTGTTGCCACTGTATTTCCGCAGGCAATCGGTATGGCAGCTTCTTTTGATGAAGAACTTCTTGAGAAAATGGGAGATTGCGTAGCTGTTGAAGGACGCGCCAAATACAATGAGTATGCTAAGCATGACGATAGAGATATCTATAAAGGAATGACTTTCTGGTCACCCAACGTTAATATTTTCAGAGATCCCAGATGGGGACGTGGCCATGAAACTTATGGTGAAGATCCATTCCTTACAACCAAACTTGGTCTTGCTTTTGTTAAAGGTCTTCAGGGAGAGGACGGCGATTTGAAGGCTGCTGCCTGCGCTAAGCACTTTGCAGTTCACTCGGGTCCTGAGGCTATCAGACATGAATTTGATGCAGTGGCTTCACCTAAGGATATGGAAGAAACATATCTCCCTGCTTTTGAAGCACTTGTTAAAGAAGGAGATGTTGAGTCTGTAATGGGCGCATACAACAGGACCAACGGTGAACCATGTTGTGGAAGTAAAACTCTTCTTAAGGATATTCTCCGCGATAAATGGGGATTTAAGGGTCATGTGGTTTCAGACTGCTGGGCTATAGCAGATTTCCATACTCACCATATGGTAACCAGCACTCCTCAGGAATCCGCAGCACTTGCACTTAACAACGGTTGTGATCTTAACTGTGGTAATACATATCTTCATCTGCTCAGTGCACTTAATGAAGGACTTATTACAGAAGAAGCTATAACCGATGCGGCTATAGATCTTTATACAACAAGATATCTGCTTGGTATCATGGACGGATGTGAATATGACAATGTTGCTTATGAAGAGGTTGAGTCCAAAGAGCACATTGAGCTTGCAATTAAGGCTGCTGAGGAGAGTATTGTACTTCTTCAGAACAAAAATAATATTCTTCCTCTTAACCTGGATGAAATCAAAACAATCGGTGTTATCGGACCTAATGCCAATTCACGTGCAAGCCTTGTAGGTAACTATCACGGAACAAGTTCAGAATATATTACAGTTCTTGAAGGAATCCAGAAATATGTAGGAGATAAAGCCAGAGTTTACTATTCAGAAGGCTGTGATCTTTTCAGAGATAAAGTTGAGAACCTTGGATTTGTCGGTGACAGAATGGCAGAGGCCCGTACTGTTGCAGAGCATAGTGATGTAGTTGTACTTGTTGTAGGACTTGATGAAACTCTTGAGGGTGAAGAGGGAGATACAGGAAACAGCTATGCATCGGGAGATAAGAACGATTTGCTTCTTCCCAAGACTCAAAGAGACCTTATGGAGGCAGTTGCAAGTACAGGCAAGCCTGTTGTTCTTTGCCTTATGGCAGGATCTTCAATTGACTTAAGTTTTGCTGCGGAGAACTTTGACGGAGTAGTGCAGCTCTGGTATCCCGGTGCAAGAGGTGGCAGTGCTGTGGCAAGAATGCTGTTTGGTGAAGTATCACCTTCAGGAAAGCTTCCTGTTACTTTCTATGATTCAGTTGATTCTCTTCCTGAATTTACTGATTATAAGATGGCAAGCAGAACTTACAAATATCTGACAGAAGGAGTTCAGTATCCATTCGGATATGGAATCACATATTCTGACGTCGCTGTAACAGAAGCTTGCGTTGTTAACAAAAAGGCAACGGACAAGGCCTGTGAGCGCGACCATATTGCCGGACTGGCTACAGACGGAATTGTATATGAGGTATCCGTTGAAGCAACTGTGACCAACCTTGGCAAGGTAGATACCGATGAGGTCGTTCAGGTATATGCCAAGAATACTACATCAGACAATGCACCTGCGAATCCTGTGCTTTGCGGAATTAAGAGAATTCACGTTAAGGCTGGCGAGACTGTGAAGGCAGAAATTGTAGTGAAAGATCCTGCATTTACAGTTGTAACCAAAGATGGAGAAAGAGTTCATGACGGAACAACTTTCACATTGTATGTCGGAACTACTCAGCCTGATGCTAAGAGTGCTGAACTTACAGGACATAAGTCTGTAGAGATTGCTGTTGAATTATAATATTTATTGTTAATACAGAGAATTGTTTACAGGACCGAAATTACCGTGGGTGTTTCGGCCCTTTTTCTTTGTGGTGTAAGCGGAGTTAATTGTTTTTTTAGAAATACTGTGTTGACACTGATTTGAGTAAGTGTTAATTTAATGTTAGCACTCGAACAGATTGAGTGCTAACAGATAGCTGAAACCCATAAGCGGGGTAAATATATGCAGGAATTAACTGAAAGAAAATATAAAATACTTGAAGCTATCATTCGCAACTATCTGGAAACGGGAGAGCCGGTAGGCTCAAGGACAATATCCAAATATACGGATTTGAATCTCAGTTCGGCAACGATTCGTAACGAGATGGCTGATCTTGAAGAACTTGGATATATTGTTCAGCCCCATACTTCAGCGGGACGAATTCCTTCCGATAAGGGATACAGATTATATGTAGATCAGATGCTGGAGGAGAAGGAAAGAGAAGTTGATGAACTTAAGGAACAGCTTCTTGAGAAGTCGGATCAGGTCGAGCGGCTTCTTGAGCAGGCGGCCAGAGCTCTTGCCGTAACAACGGAATATACGGCAATGGTTTCCGCGCCTAAGGGAGGTAACCGCCTTAAATTCATTCAGCTTTCCAGAGTTGATAACGAACATCTGCTGGTTGTTGTTGTTTCAGAAGGCAATCTGATCAAGAATACCATTATTGATGTTTCGGAAGTGCTGGATGATGAAACAATCCTTAAGTTAAATATTTTATTGAATACTAACCTTAACGGATTGTCTGTTGAAGATATTAACCTTGCGATGATTACAGCAATGAAACAGCAGGCCGGTATTCATTCGGATATCGTGAGCGAAGTTCTTGATGCTGTAGCAGGGGCAATTAAGACAGATGAGGATTTGAAGATATACACCAGCGGTACGCATAATATTTTCAAATATCCCGAACTTTCAGATCATTCCAAAGCCAGCGAGATTATCACTTCTTTGGAAGAAAAAACAGTACTCAGAGAGCTTGTCAGTGAGACTCTTGCCGGAGATAATACAGGAATTCAGGTTTATATCGGAGAAGAAACTCCTGTAGACGGAATGGGTGACTGCAGCGTGGTTGCTGCAACATATGAGCTCGGCGAAGGAATGAAGGGAACCATCGGTATCATAGGTCCGAAACGAATGGATTATGACAAAGTAATCGGAACGGTTAAATCCATGCTTCACCAGTTGGATGATATATATAATAAAAAAATTAATTAAAATTTATTAGTAGAGAGAAAGATGACTGATAA
>JAGHUT010000053.1 GCA_018064645.1 Candidatus Crickella merdequi
AGTTCTCTCACATACCGTAATTCTTCAATGAGCGCATCAAGGTCCTTAAAATTGAACCTCAGATATCCGTTCCGCTTGGTTAGAATTACAGCTTCATCATCGCAGGCAATAAACCCTGTCTGCGCCAGCTCTGATTCCATCACCAGATACTTCTTCTCGCTGTTGTCCATAATCGACTTGATATCGATATTCATCACCGGCAGTTTCTTCAGCATCTTCTTCATAAATAGTTTCTCCCTATCAATTCCATCCAGGCTTCACGAGCCTGCTTCTCTGTGGCCCCGCACCTAACCAGATCACCTTCCCATTTGCGCTGACAGTGTTGCCGATATACAAGCACGACTTCTGCCTTGTTGCCACTGTGGAATTCTTCATGATGCTTTCTGCAGAGGTCCACCTGGAACTTATTCAGAATAGATGCCTGTCTGTTCGGACCCCCGAACAATTCATGACGTTCTGCGCCTCGCGCTCCGCATATCGCACACACCCTGTTTGGTTTATCCTTATATCCGTTGTATGCTTTCTTTTTCTTCTTGTCCCGTGGCTTTGGGACTGCACAATTCTGGTAGTAGTCTTTGTTGCTCATATCTATCCAATAGCCAACTGTTTCCTTCTTTCTCTAGTCTTTCTTAATGTAATATCTAATTGCTCCACGCTTTCCTGCCGGCTGGAACCAGCCGATTATTCCCGCTTCTGCGTAACGTCTGACAGTTGACTTGCTGACGCCCAGAAGCTCACACATCTGCTTGCAGTTGTACAGCTTAACCATGATGTCCTCCTAGCCGATAGCCATCAGCAGAAGGTATCCGGCAAGCATTGAGCACACAGCCATAAACAGCCCAGCTCTCTCCTGTTCCTCCAGCTTCTTCTCATATGCTCTCTTCTGCTGAAGACTTCTGATTGCTTCTTCTCTAGTGATTCTCATTCTGTGTTCCTCCGTTTCGTCTAATTTAGACGATTAACAGCTAAAAAAAATATCATTAACCTGGTCTGCAGATAATTTGTACTCACGTATGATCTTCTGCATTTCTGGCTGAGTAAAATCGCTTCTCCCGGTCATTTTATTGCAAAGCGCGGTTGTGCTACAGCCGACGATGGCCGCGAGGTCTGCCTGTGTGTGACCGTGCAGCTTTAACAATGCTTTTAGTTTTCTTGTGTCCATAAGCCTCCTTACCTCCTCTATGTTGTGTTTCGTCTAAATTAGACAATCAGAATATAGCACAGCAATATAGCATCGTCAACACAAAATTGAAATTTTAGACAATTTTATTGAAGATATAGACAGCTTTTTTATATAATACGTTTTATCAAAGAGATGTATCGGAGGTTTCGCAATGTCAGACGTAAAGGAAACAGGTGAAAGAATAAGAAGACTCAGGAAAGAGAAAGGCTGGACGCAGACGGACCTGGGTAATCGGATAGGTGTGCAGAATTCAGCCATAGCAAAATATGAGAATGGCAGAGTGCCTAACCTTAAAAGAAGCACTATTAAGGCTCTGGCAGATGCGTTGGGCGTTAATCCATCATATCTTTTAGGGATGGACGAGAGTGCCGATTATACTACTGCTTACACAAATGCAATCGAAGTCATGCATGTTATGCTCGCTGATGGGGTTGGCGATGCTGATTTTAATAATCTTATTATGATATATGGCCGATTAAATCACCGACTTCGAGATAAGCTGCTGGCATATGCTGAAGGACTTGCGGAGTCCATGGACGATTAGAGAGGTGTCAAAATGAGTATTGAGTGGATAAGTAAGAACAAGGTCCGGCTGAGGGTATCAGTCGGATCTAGGCAGTCCAGGAAGACGTACTCCAGAACCATTGAGGTATCGGGTAAGAAGGATGCCAAGAAGAAGTATGAGGAATTCTGCCAAGAGGTAGCCGGAGGTGTCACTCCTCAGAAGTTGACGGTGTCGGAGCTGGTGGCGATGTATGTAGATCATCTTGAGGTCATCGGAACCAGAGCCACAACGATGAAGGGATACAAGACTTGTCAGAGAAGGATAGATAAGTACATCGGGAACCGCAAGGCACAGAGTATGGATAAGTACGACGTGGATAATTTCGTCGCTGTGATGGTTAAAGACCACCTGTCGCCTAAAACTATCAAGAACACTATAAGTGTGCTGAGAAGCGCATATTCTTACGCTAAAGGCAGAGTAGGCGTCAACCCTTGCATCGGGGTTGACCTGCCGAAGACTATTAAGCCGGACATCAAGATTCTGGACGATGAATCAGCAGCAGTCTTCCTGCGGGCGGTTGAGGAGCTGTCAGCTGACGTCAAAGTAGGTCTGTACCTTGCCCTCTTCATGGGACTCAGACGTAGTGAGATATGTGGTCTTACCGAGAGTGATATCAACTTCAACTTCAAGACTCTGTACATCAAGAGTGGTAGACACAGACTGGCTGGCGAGGATGTCATTCAGGACCCTAAATCGAGCACATCAAGACGTAAGCTCACTGTACCACCAACCCTCCTCAAGCTGATAGCTGAGCTGGTGCAGGAGCACCATAGTAAACCATATCAATGCAGCGAGTATCTCATTCAGGATGCCTTCGGGGATCCGATAAGACCTGCTGAGCTGACTGACGCAGTCACTTGGATTGTGCGAGAGAATGGCCTGCCACACGTCACACTGCACGGTCTCCGGCACACATATGCATCATACCTGTTCAGTGGTGAGGCCAACCTCGTGGACGTGTCCCGGCAGATTGGTCACTCACTTCCGTCGACTACCGCAAACCTCTACCTGCACGTATATGGAGGAGCTACCGCATCCAGCACCAAGATGGCAGACTCCGCAGAGGACTTTATGCAGCAGGTTTCAGGCTCTAAAAAACGTGTAAAAATTGCAAAATAAATAAATGGGTACCAAATGGGTACCAAGTGAACAAATATAAAAGCCTATCAAGTGTTGGAATTTCAACATTTGATAGGCTTAATTTATGGCGGAGAGAGGGGGATTTGAACCCCATTCTACCAGTATTCATCGGGTGTCACAGGCACCCACATAAACCGCCCAAAACCCTTATATTTCAACAACTTAGTCGACTTTTTCTTAGAGCTTCAAGGCTTTGAGGGATATCACCAAAAATAAAAAATGGGTACCAAATGGGTACCCATCTCTAAGCGCTTTTAATCTCTTCCGAGATAATCTTAACAAGCACTGTGTGGTTAGGGAGTATTTCCGAGGACAGATGCCCGCGCACGCACAGAAATGTGCCCGGCTGAACATCGGCATGCTCGACAAGGATGTAGGTGCCCTTGTTCTCCACGATTGCCAATGTGTCCGATATTCTGTCCTTTACCACTCCCTCAAACTCAACGGAATTCTTCAAGGCATACACCTCCTTGTCAGTCTCTGAAATACTTGGCCAGCTTGTGAGGCTTTGCATCTTCATCGTGAATGAAGTTGCACGCTATGTTATAGTAAAACTCTACATCATCGCCAGCCCCATACGCTCTGGCTGTATCATAGTAATCATTGCGAGCCATATTCATGGCCAGGTAGTAATCGACAATGTGATCACTCTCACCCTTCTGCATCAGGTATTCTCTGATGGTATCGAGGTTCCAGTATTCGCCATACGGCCTCATTGCCTTGACGATGTTCTGCGCCTCAGTCTTGTCTATGGAATAGAACAGGTCCTCAAGCTCTGCGATCATCTCGCTGTAGGTTCTCTCATTGGTCTGCTGTAGCTCAGACCACACCTTGTCCTCCAGCATTAGCAGGTCCTCCATTGAGGCCTTGTTCTCTCTGACGATGCCTCGCACCAGATCTGTATGTCTACTCACGACTATACCTCCTGAACGGTCATATTAAGCTCTACACTCTCAACAGCCTGCTCTCCTATCACAACCGAAATGACACTGCCGACGCATCCGCACTTGACTACTGCAGAAGCTGACAGAGGGAGTGCCACGTTGTCACCGATTGCTGCAGCTGTCACTGTAGTGCTGGCAATGGTTCTGCCATCCTGCAGCAGAGTTGCCTTGACGTCACCGATTGCTGTTGCAGCCACATTGGCTACAGCGTTGATTGTGTAGCCGCCGCTCTTGTTAATCTGCACGCCATCAGCAACCATCTGAAGACCCTTACAGAATCTGTGTCTGACTACTGTAGGCTGATACACTCCATCGAGAGCTATGGCGGTGCCGACTGTTGGATTTGCTACTGTTATCATTGCTCTCATAGTGCCACCTCTCTAGAAGTTCCCGCAGTTGCAGTTGCATCCGCAATTAGGCTGGATGTTGTACATGTATGGGCTGATTTTAGGCACTCCACAGAACATATTCTGAGTCTTCAGCTCATTAACCTGAGCCTGAAGTGAATCAATCTTATTCTGCTGAATGAGTCCTCTTGTAGCCTCACCCTCAGCGTGTACAGTCGCCTTAATGTCGCACAGCTTGTCTGCGATTCCTCTGCCCTCTGTCACGATTGAATTGTTCAGAGCGAAAGTCGAGTCTGCAATGCCGTTGCCCAGTCTGTCCATCTTGTTGTCAAGGTTCTGGAACTGCTGACCGAACAGGATCTCCTGCTGAGATGCCGCAGTTGCAAATCTGCCATAGTCTCCACCGGCACCAAAAGCGCCACCTCCGGCAATCAAAAGAATCAGAATGATTGCCAGGAACCACATAGAACCGCCGCCACCGAAGTCTTCTGCGCCTCTGGTTACAGCTGCGATATCTGATAAGCTCATGTTATCCATTGTTTGTCCTCCTTTAGTTAATTAGTTGAATTGATTTATGTGAATTTGCAAATTCTATCTGAGTAATTTGAGGATATCCTCGGGGTTGATTCCCTTCTGCTGGCAGAGCTCGTAGAAGACCTGCTGAGGGTCTCTATTCCCTACCATCGACTTGACCGTGTTAATCATCGGTGTGTTCATCATCGACTTTGCTCTTGCGAGAATTGGATTTTCCTGCTGTCCGTTCTGCGGAAATAAGCTGCTTGACATATTCTTCTACCTCCTGCCTAGTCATATAGTCTGATGTTCCCGACATCTGTGTCGGAGACACCTCTTCAAACTTGAATGTTCTGATTGTCGGGAACCCAGCTCCGTCAGTGCTCTTGATGTACATCAAATCGTTGTCGCCATCGAATAGAGCTACACTGCTATTAGCAGGCATCTGGAATGCCTTCGCGCCGTCAATTCCTGTGACTCTTATAAGGCTGAGTGGGTTCTGGTTGAATCCTCCGTATCCGTACATAGTTGCTACCTCCTTATATGTTAATTATGGCAGAAAACAAGCCCCTAAAAGTCCAGAGTTCGTACAGTATTCGTCCAGAATTATTGCAATATTCTTGCAATATTCTTGCAATAAAAAAAAGAGGGAGACCGAAGCCTCCCTCTAACATTAGTGCGTATTCATCCATTCTTCTTTTTCTGATAGGTATCTCGGCGGTAATCCGCTCTCGGGTAATTTCTGCACCTCGTCGTACTTTTCCAGCAGCTTCTTTACTCTGCCGGATACCGTGCTTTTGCTGTATCCGAGTTCCATCGAGATTTGAGTCAAGCTATACTCTCTTATTCGTAGCTCCAGAATCTTCTGATCCGATGCTGACAACATGGCCAGCTCGCAGAATCTATCATAAAGCTGCTTATTCCACTTTACTCCCGCTTTTCATATAGTTACCTCCTTGCAGAAATTCTATCCCCGCCATAACCAAAAGTCAATGATGCTTGTACAACTCCTGCACACGCTCAAACTTATCGTCAATGAACGAGTTGCCGCCCAGCTTATTATAGCTGTTGTGCATGTTCACAAGTGACTTGTATTGCACATCTGTGATGACTCCGTCTCTCAGGTACACTGTCATCAGGTGGTCGAGTCTGTCCGCCTGCATCGTCATCAAGCCCTCTTTCAAGGTCTGCAGTGCCTGATGTATCGGTTCCAGGTCAGCACGCTTGACAGCATCGTGCTTCCTCCCGAACAGCCCCTTGACAATCTCCTTAATAACATCGGAACCAAGTACCGCAATGACAACGGCTGCTACAGTGTTTCCGTCCATCACTTCGCCACCTTCTTCGCACGTGCAAGTGACTTGCTTCCAAAATGCCCATCAACAACTAGCCCCTCATTCTTCTGAAACTTCTTAACAGCCGATTCTGTTTTCTCTCCGAAATTGCCGTCAATTCTCAAGTCAATACCGTACCACTTGAGGAATCTCTGGAGCTTCTTTACCTCGCTTGACCTTGAGTCACCCTTCTTAAGTGAAACAGTCTTTGTAGTTGATGTGCCTGTGGAAACTACAACGCAAGTGTGTGCGTTAGGTTTAAACAGAATGTCACCAGTCTTAAGATGCTTAGAGGATGTCAGATACTCTGCGCTTGAGTAGATGTCAAACTTTCCAGTTTCCTTTAACGCGGAGAGCTGTGTTGCTGTCCTGAAATTCTTAGGCTTGATACCTGCACAATAACAGCAAGCTCTTACTAAGGATGAGCAATCGCACTCCACTTTCTTGTCAATCTTGGACATCTTAAAGCCATTTGCCTTGAGTGCTTTGAGCAGAGTCAGTCTGTCATTGCCCGAAGTGTCATATCCGATGTTGTTGTTTGCACACGCTTCTTTCATCGCCTTAGCGATTTCTGCTCTTGCGTTTGCGTCTTTGGCTCTTGCCATATACGCCCAATGGAAGTGACTTGCCTTGTTCGAGGAATACTTAAAGTTTCCTGTGCAAACTTCGTGAGTGGTCTGATCGCCAGCTTTTCCGCCTGTAGTACCGCCCTTCTCATTGGCGCAAGCGTGTCCGATTCTAGCCGTTGATTTAACGGTCTGTGTGAGAGTTGGTAAGTCTCCGCTGTATGGCTTCTTTTCTGCCTTGATTGGTTTAACAAGCCACATTTGGAAAACTACGCCCTTCATACTACGAAGATATGAATACCATCCATCGTGGCATCTGCCACCGCTGTCTTTCATATACATCTCTGCATCCTTAGATGTAAGATTTCTAACACCAGTGAACGCAATGTAATGTCCGCCTGCTGTCCAATAAGTACGGGAAGTAGTACCGCCATATCCTTTTGAAAACAGAATGATTCCCATAGTATAGCCCTCCTTCATATACTCGAAAGCCTTACTCATTGGGTCGTTTTCTTCGATGTGAACAGGCTTTGAATATCCATATCGTTCAAGTCCACTCTTTACATCGATTGCACGATACTTATTCATTCCAGCAGGTATTCCACTCCACAGAGTACCCTTACCAGCTACAGCATACTGTACCATATACTTTCGTACATCCTTCGGAGTCAGCTTCGCATACTTTGGATTTTCGATTGCGATGTGAGTAACTGCACAGCAACCGCATCCGTTACCAGCGAAGCTAGAGTTCTTGGTCGGATATGGTAAGCTACCCCATCTTGAGTCATACTGTCTGAAGATAGTGCTACTCATCATCCTCACCCACTTCCTCGAAGTCCTCGCCAATGAAGTCCTCTGACTCTACCATTTCTCTGTATGCCTCATAGCCTCTTGACTCATTGTCTGTTCTGTTGTACTGTGTGCCACTAACACCGATAAGAGTACCAATGAGTACAGAGAGTGCCACGCAAGTCTTGAGTACGTTGTCACCATAAGGGAGTGACCAAATCTCCGCAAGTGTCTGGTAGAACAGACCAACCGCATCAAGCATCACAAGCGCTACCCACTTCAGAAAATCGTAAACTTTGTTATTCATGTTCACCCTCCTTGTACTGTGTAGGAACAACTGCATGTTCCATCACCTTAAGTTCTGCGTCTGTAAGCATCAGAGCTACAGACACAAACTGCTCGTTTACTACCATTTTGCTGTAACGCTCGTGGTAGTATGATACCGCAAGAGCGTATGTGCTTCTCGCAGTCTCCGTTGTATTAATAATTCCGTCTGGACGAATTTGATGTTCGATAATGTAATACATTTGTGCCTCCTGTTTTATTATGCAATTCTTACAGCTTCTATTCTTGCTGATGAAAAACCAACTTGTGTGCTTGTCTGTACCATTGGGTATACCGTTGTATCTACAGAAAGTTTACGCATTACTACACTTTGTACATATGTGGCACGCCCAGATGGAGCATATGTTTCAGCGCGACCACCAGAAAATGAGTTTGTTTCACTTGCGTTCTGATATCCGATGCCGACAACTCTGTTTCCAGCTGCAGCATTTGTAGTACCAGTAGCGGTTGTGTAGCCTCGAAACACTGCCTGTACCTTGATGACCCAAGTGCCAGGCGACAAGGATAAACTACAACCAGTTTTATTGACCCACGTATTTGTCGTAGACATCGTAGACGCTGTATCTGTAGTGTTGTTAAAAACTGAACCAACAGGGGAATTGTGACCGTCTAAATACATAGGGCAACCAACCTCGAAGGTCATTTCTGTACGATCATCGCTCGCAACTTTGCCGATTGCAACGCAGTTCGGTGCAACGTCTATCATATTGCTGATTGGTGATATGTATGTCGTGCCTGTAACCGACTTGGTAGTTCCCATAGCAGTCAGCTTAATCGAGGCTGTAGCCGTTGCTTTTGCACCCTCAGGAACTGCTCCTGCGAGAGTATATCCGTAGAACGTGTTAGTCGTTCCCTCTCGAGCGATACTGCATGATATTCCACCGATACTCAGCGTGTGCCCACTTGAAAGCGTCCAGTTCTTGCCACCCGAGAGTGTTATCTCGTAATAGCCTCGAGTTCCAGTTGGGTCAACCTTGGGAGCGTATCCACTTGCTGACGCTGAGACTCTGTACGCCTTACATTTAACCGACGGCGCTGTATAACTAACTGGAACTGAAACACTTATTGACGCGCTCGATGTTCCAGGAAATAGCGATCCGCTGTTTGTAACAGAGAAGCTAATTGTTTTTGTATAGGCTGACGCACCTCGCGCAAATCTAAATGTTCTGTCTGTCGTTAAAAATGGAAAATCACCTACCGCGCCACTTGTCGACTTTCCGCTCGTCGAATACGTCGATGTACCAACCAACTTTGCGGAAAACATTTCCGACTTAAATGCTCCAGAACAGTGCGCTCCGACTTCCGTTACCTTGACAACGACCTCGGACGATGTTGTGGAGACCGTGTATTCCATATAGCCATACCATCTTGAACTGATGGTATTTCCGGTTTTCCTACTCATACAATATCACCGCCTCCTCTCCCATATCCTTGAGTGTTAAGTGTCCATTCGACTGTGCGACCCAGGCAAATCTTCCCATTCGTAATGTCTCTGAAATCATCTGGTCTGATTGGAACACTCCACCGATTTCAGAATCCGAATACATTCGAGCTTTTGCTTCTTCACCATCAGACAGCTCTATGCCTGTCGATTTTAGATCTAGCTGAGAAACGACGTCACCCTCTTCATTTTTTCCGTACAGACTTATTGCCCCTGTGGTCTCATCAATCTCTGCGTATGATGAGGCTACGAGCTCTCTGGATACCGCCTGCTGTGCTGATTCTGCAGCATCTGAAGCGTTTGTAGCAGTGTCTGCCGCCGCTCCTATTTTCTGCGAAGCAGGCGCAGTCAAGTAGTCCATTATTTTGTTTGCCTCTGAGTTGCAGATTGACTTTATGCTCGTTGTGGCCTGTCCGCCAAAAGTGATGGTCTGCGACGATATCAGGATGACTTTTCCAAGAGAATTAATCATCGATTTGATGTCGTCTGTTATAACGTCGTTGTTCGCCAGCTTGAGATAGTTCTCGTACTCGTCACGAGTAAACACTCTTACGAGTGAGCCTGCTGTCAGCGATTCGGTCCATTTCGCAGAAAGCTCCGCTCCACCGAACCTGAGCCCTGCGTACATTTCATAGATCTCCGCAAGGTCCTCCTCGTTTACAAGCGGATTGACCATCGCAATACTCTGACCATCTCCAACAGATGCTACTCCAACGCCCGATTTATCCTTTAGAACAAATCCTTCAACAGTCATTTCTCCCGCAGATGCGGCGCTATATGACATCAGTTCTTCTCTAATCAAAATCGCATCGGATACGACATAAGAAGATATGTCGATGACTCCGTTTTCATCACACGATGCAAAGCCGCCAAGAAGTCCGGCAAAATACCCAAGCGCTTCTCGACAGCTGCAGGTTATGCTCTGTGTAATTTCGCGATCAGGCAATTCTCTTGGTTCTAGCGTTATGCCTTCCTCTGCAAGAGTTTGTACGAGGCGATTGTATTCGCTCTGAAGGGTTTTATTTGCTTCAAGGTTAAATGGTATGGCTAGGCGTGAAAGGTTGTCATACGCGACCAATCTGACACCGTTCGAAGTCGTTGTCTGATTTACTACGCGATATACGCCCAGTTTGTGCCACTCTGAATCCTCGATAACTACATCCTCGATGGCATCTGTAAGCTCCTCGCCTTCCAGAAGTGCGTACTGGTCAATCGTTTCAGCTTCCATCGCATCAGCAACTTCAGCCTCTTCATCTACATCGAGAGCCTCGCCTTCCTCTTCATCGCTGTTGTCTGTTGCTTCTGTAACATCCAGCACTTCGTCTGTCGTCTCATCGCCAACAAGGTCAACGATTTCTGATATCGCATCGAGCTCAGCTGACTCCTGTGCTGATATCCACAGCTCAACAACAGAGCCATCAAAGGACGGCTTGAACGGATTGGCAATAATCACATCCAAGCAATCTGTTGTAACCGCTCCGAGCTGAAGTGGAGAATTGCAAGCCACGTTGAGAAGCCGCATACTAAAAATGGCAGGCGCATTCTCTTCTGCACCTGCCGCTACCTCGACGCCGTCAATTATAAGTTTTGTGTCATAAAACATTCTTATACCTCCGTCAGCGTCACGCTTATTTCTTCTATGTTTCCGTCGGCGTATGGCGTGATTGTTCTGTCGCCAGCAAAGAAAGTGCCGGTCTTAATCTCGTTAGTCTGTGGGTCCTTATACTGTACAAGCAGATATGTATACTCGCCCTTTGAATCCTTCTCTGGATTCAGAGTGTCGATTATTTCAGCTGCCTGTTCTGCAGTTAAGCCTTCCCACTTCAGCTCAATCGTTGCCACGTTGGCTCTCACGTTCTTGATTACAAGCGAGCCCGAATTGTCTCGATCGGAGTTGTTTGAATCCACAGTGAAGTTCTTTCTCACATCGAAGTATCCGAACTTGTACCCTGTTGGATGTGGCAGATGTCCTTCCGTTGGAATTGCTGTGCCATCATCGCTATAATACTCGCTCCCGAAGAATATGAACTCGAGTCCGTTCTCGTAGATTGAGTATTCCTTCTGCACGACTGGCTTATCCTTGTATATCTTGTGATACTGATAAGGCTTTGTAACAGTGTACTTGTTCTTTGCCATCTTCTTCTGACGAGTGAGAGACGACGTTCTGACATACTTAGTGTAGCCTCTCACATAGTAGGCAACCTCACATGCCCTTGATACTCCCGCTATCATTCGCTCTTCGGTATGAGGGAAGTATGTTCCCAGTCTTGTCTCCCCACCGCTAGGAACCACGTGCCTGCTTGTAGATCTAGCGCCCGGTACATCTTTCGCGGTCTTTGAATACTTGACCTTTGTCTGCGATGCCTTAACAGGGCTCCTGAATGTCTTCCAGTTCTTAAAAGTCTTCGGTACATTCCACTCGTAAGTAATTGAGCCACCTTTTCTGATTTCTTTGACCTTCGAGGTCGCTATGTAAAACAATTGATTTTCTGCCATATAAACCTCCTAGATCATAACTGGGGAAGCCCCGAATATAACTGTCTGATTGTTGATGTAATCTACCGACGACTGACCGATGGTCTGCCCATCAAGCTGCATGATCACGTTGAGAGTGCCACCAGCTCCAGCGCCGAATCGTCTGTCCATTTCCTGCCACAGTCTATCAAGCGGAAGGATTGCTTCAGCTCCAGCCTCACCAAATCCCTGATTTCCGATGACTGTCGGACGGGTAAAGATACCACCCTGAGCATGCCATTCAACACCGATGTTCGGCGCAGTTCCTTGTCCAGCTAAGCCCCATGGAGCCTTGCCTCCAGTGATCTTCAGGTGTGGCAACTTAAAGTTGAGAATCTTACCAAGATTGAACGGGAAGAATGACTTGATTCTATTCTTCCACTCTGTGAGCTTCGCTCTGATATCGAGAGCTTTAAACAGTGCAGTTACAGCCTTCTTTCCGAGAGCGCCGAGCGATTTGAACAGCGCACCTGAAAGAGTGTTAACAAGTGACGTCGCAATCATCAGCGCACCTGCCGCAACCTTTGGCAGATTTCGCACAATTCCAACGACTAAGTTGGTCAACAGCTTGGACGCTGTGCCAATCATCTTCTGCTGTGCTGCAGGGTTGCTCATCATCTGACCAAGCTGATACACCGCGTTCGCCGCACCTTCTCCAAGTCTTCCGAGCGCCGGAACCAGGTTGTTTACAAAGAATGTCATTGCGCTCTGCGCAAGTGCCATCATCGGGGCTTCAACATCGGTTCCCATCACAAGAGCTCCCATCAGATTAGTGCCCGCGGCCTTCATCGCGTTGAATGAACCCGTCAGAGTTGTTGCCGCTTCCTTGGCTGTTGTGCCGGTGATATCCAGTTCGCCCTGGATGACGTGAATCGCATCGTATACATCTGCAAGGTTGGTGATATCATACTTCTGACCGCTAATCTTCTCAGCATCTGCCAGAAGCCTCTCCATCTCGCCCTTAGTGCCTCCATAGCCCAGCTTGAGATTGTCCAGGAGCTGATACTGGCCCTTCGCGAAGCCCTGATAAGCCATCTGTATGGATTCCATTGAGGAGCCCATCTTGTTCGCGTTATCAGCCATGTCAATGATTGCAGTGTCCGCCGCCTGTGCTGCCGCCTGTGTGTCTCCTCCGAGAGAACTCAGCAGAGCCGCCGCGAAACTGGTCGATTGTTCCATATACTGGTTAGCACTGATTCCTGCGGTTTCCCAAGCCTTGTTGGCGTTGTTGATGACAGTCTGTGCGTGGTTCTTGTAAAGAGTCTCAACACCGCCGAGCGACTGCTCGAGTGCCGCACCCTCCATTATTGAGGCCTTGATAGCCTTTCCTATGCCAAGCGCGGCCATCGTCTTAATCAAAGTCTTGCCGACCGATAATCCCGCAGTCTTGCCCGCACTTGTCATTTCTCCACCCATCGAGGCGTTAAGTTTTGCACCTATGCCCTTTGCAGAGGGCACAATCTGCACGTAGGCCTGACCCAATTCTTGTCCTGCCATTTATTCACCTCCGTTTACTATTCGCTGATACGCGGCATCAAACTCCTCGCCAGAGCTGAACACTTCAGCCTGTTCCTTCTTCTCAACCTCTTCATCCGGGAACAAGAAGTCACATAAGAACTTCGGGTTTTTCATTCCAAAAAGTTGATACTGAAGGCTCGTGATGCGGTCTGCAATAATGGCCGAAGTGATTAGCTCTCGAGGATATTTCTCGCCGCTCATCAGCAACTTAATTCTTGAATCATCCCTCAATCCAGTAGCTAAGGTCGCCACGAGTGAAACAGGCAGCGACCTATAATCGAAGATATGATAAGTCTCAGCAAGGTCACAGATTAGATCCTGTTCACTTGCTCTCAGCATACTGGAGAGGGTTATTAGTTTTTTGTCTCTGCGTTTGACGACATAATGTCGGTGATCTCCTCGACCATTGCATCAACTGGAACTGTTCCGTCCTCAAGTCTCACGTGGTCGTAGAGTCTTTTTTTCTGTTCCTTGTCCATCATCATGTTGATTACCCTTGAGAAGGCGAGGGCGTTATCTTCAACCTCCGCAAGTGCGTCAACAAATTCCATGTTGTTGAGCTTCTTCTCGTCGATGCTGAACTCGAATCCAGTTTTAGTTGTTCCGCTTATCATACCCTTGCTCCTTTACTAAGTCGTCATATACTCGTAGTGAGTATTGTCGTTTGAGTCAGCCAGTGCCGCAATAGTAACCTCGTATCCAACCTCGTCGGCGTCGTTGTATGTGACGTCGCCAGTCTCCTTGAGCTTGCCCTGTGGAACTACGATTCTCTTAGCCTTGCCGCATACAATCATCTCGAATACGAATGCGTGCTCAACAGGCTCCTTGCCATTCTTCTTGATGGTCAGCTTACCGCTTGAAATGGTTACGTTGTCGTCGCCGAATACGAGCTTAAGAGCCTCTTCGTTCTGAGGCGAAATCATAGTGAACTTGAACTCGTCTGTAACTTCTGTGATAGTACTCATTACTACAAGTCCGCCCCACGCCTTCTTCTCCTCTGAAGACAGACCCATTGCGTTGGTGAGGCCATCGTCAGAAATGTATCCGACACTCTTGAACGCCGCATCAAGTGCTGTGCTTGCATCAGTAGGAAGTGTTGAGCCCTTTGGCGCAATGTACACTGCACCACTGACTGATTTTGGCTTGCCTGAGCTTGCTGTGTTTCCCATTTTTTATTCCTCCATTAAATATCTGATATTAAAAAGAGCTTGATATCTGTACTCCTTCGTCGATGTGTCGGTGAAGTTGTAATCACTCGACAGGTCGACTCCGCACACAGCATCAAGCTCTCTCATTGCATAAACGGCTGCCTTCGCCGCGTCGTTCAGCTCGCACGCTTCAAGCATTGTGCGTCCGTAGCTCTGAACAGCAAAGGTTGCCGCTTCTATTCTGTTTTTTCTGCTTCCGCCAGTCCTCTCAATCAGGACGAATGGAGCAGTCTCGCCATCACGTTCCATAACAACAGGAACGTCCAGCTCGCCATTCATATGGCTGATTATTAATTTTTCGATTATCATCGTCTTGCTGCTCCTAGTGCTTTCACGAGAGTGTTTTCCTTCTTATTCTTGTTCGAGGCTTGAACCGAATCAGGCGTGATGGTGTAAGCGATACGCTTGCCCTCGTATCGATGAGAGACGAATCCCTCGCCTGCGTTATTAACGACTGCATCTGCGTAGCCTTTCAGCACATTGTCCATTTCGGGCGAACGAATCAGTTCTCCGACACCCGCATAATTAATCTTTACGAAGCTTCTAGCCATATCTCTCAACCATCACTTTCTTGTTCCAACTGCCTGGCACATTCTCTTCAATCCACTCCTGTGCGAATCCGAAAACGCGCCACTTTTCGCCGAAGAAATCAACGCGGCAGTCTTCCCATTTGTGCGTGTCTCCTTTTGGAATGCACAGGCGATACGTCGCCTGCTTTCCATATAGGCTTGTGACAGAAACAAGGTCGTCTGCAGTAAGCGATTCCACCAAAACATTCTCAACCTGCACCGGAACCTCTCTGTAGACCTTCTTGTTGAACGCATCTGTGCCAACCTCTTCACGCTCGTACAGAGTCACTGTGATTCCTTTAAACATCGCAAGCCTCCAGTGGCGAACGTGCGCCGATTCTAGCTCCGAGTCCGAGCAGTTTCTTCTCGAGCTTGTTCAGATACAGTTCTCCCGAGCTACCGCCTGCGCCTACTGTCCAGCTCTGCGTGTAACCGCCTGCGGACATAGAGCCCTGCGTTGCGCCCATCGGGAACGAGCTCTGACCATCGCCAAGAGAGCGGCGAACCATTCTGCACGATACGAGCTTCTTAGCGTCAAGGTCTGCATCTTCGTTGTAAGCGTCAATAATGATTGCAGCCTCCTCAAGAAGCGCTTCTGCTTTTCTCTGCTCATCTGCGTTCAGTTCTCTGAAGCCTGCCTCTAACTCTTCAGCTGTCGCGTATGATCTAATCATTTATTTGCCTTCTTTCTTCTTCGCTGGCTTCTTTTTAGTCGCCGCTTTCTCCTCTGGCGCAGACTTAACGGCGAGCCTATAGCCCGCCGCTTTATACTCGTCAACGCGCGATTCGTCTACGAACATTACTCCGCCAATGCTGTTTATAAATTCGACTCTCATTAGTCAGTCAGCAGGTTGAAGCAAGCAGTGTCAGCTCTGAAGCCGATTTCCATCTCGCATCTGATGGCTACCATGTTCTGCTCGAACAGGTTGATGTTGCCAACAGTTGCCTGGTCAGCAATTGAGAACTTGATGCCCTCAACTGTTCCGTATACAGCCTGAGTCCAGTCACCTACAACACCAACTGTGCTGTGGCCACCAGCGTTGTTCTTGTACAGACCCTTGTTCTGCTTAGTTGGTGCTCCCAGAATCATTGGAACTGCACCCTCCGCCATGGAGTTAATGAAGAGAGGTCTGTCGTTCTTATCCTTAGCTCCCAGCAGGATTCCTCTTGCCTGTGGTGACAGTGCATAACCGTTTACGATGCCGCCGTGAACAGCAACGTCTGTGTCAGCCGCTACAACTGCGCCGTATGCGTCTGTCTTCAGGTCCTGAGCTGTACAAGCTGCAAATGTGTCGAAGTCTGAACCAGGTGCAGCTGTTCCGCCGATAACTGTGTTATCGAACTTTCTAGCCATAGAGAGTCCGAGTCTTGACTTCAGCTCCTCGTAGAGAGCATTAGCGTCTCTTGTCAGCTCCTCTGAAACTGTCTCGATTACTGCCAGCTTGTAAGGTCTCAGCAGCTTGCTCTGCACCTCAGAGTTGCTTACTGGCTTCTTGCCTGTCTCTGCTACCCATCCAGCCTCTGGGTCTGATGTGATAACAGGAATAGCGATGCCTGTTCCTGGAAGGTTGACTCTTCTTGCGAGAGCCATAACTGCTGACTCTTCCTGCATCTTAGAGATGATCTCGCTTGAGATTGGTGCTGGAAGGAATGAACTTCTGTTGATATCTGCCATTGTTTAATCTCCTTTTCTTAATTAGCAATTAAAGTGTTCTTTGTTTCTTGAACCAGTCCGCGAACTGGTCTGCGGTGGAGCTTGCCTTTGCCTTTGAGGCTTCTCCGCCGTCCTTTACGGTAGGGTACGCGTGCGCGCCTGCGTAGGCCTTAATAGCTTCGGCCTGCGCCCTGCAGGTTTCCTCGTCGTTCCCTGTGAGTAAGTTTGCCGGCACGCCAGTTTCTGACGACACCTGCTCCCTGGTGCTTCGGATTGCGTTCTGCTCGTTGAGTGCATCCAGCTGTGACTGAAGCTCGTCAGCTCTCTGTCTCTCTTTCTGCAGCTCTTCATTGGAAGACCCATTCATCTCGTCAAACTTCTGAGCCTTCTCCTTGAGCTCGTCGTAATCTGCAAAGCGTTTGCGCTCCTTGTGTACGCGAGTTTCAACAATCTTGTCTACATCCCCCTGCGTGAACATCCGCGCCTGTGTTTCCTGAGATTCTGTCTCTACGTTCTCAGTAACGTCTACCTGAATATTTGTTTCAGTATTTTCCATTTCTAACCTCCTATGGACTGAGTAATGCCTCGTTTAAGCCACGAGTTGGCAAAATAAAAAAGTGCATTTGTTTGCACTTTCCTATTGTTCGAAATATATAATTATTTTATAATAAAAGCGAATAGAGGCGCCCCTCTGCCCTCTATTGGCGGGGGGGCAACGCCTCTATTTTTTATATCTAATTGTTTTCAACACATTAGAATCTTTTTTGATAATAACAGTTATTTCTCTCCCCAATTTTGCTCCACTTCTTTTTAGTCTATCATTTATTATTTTCTCGATTTTCTTTAAATCAATTGTATTTTCGGTGTAATCTAATATTATTCCACCAGGATTATTGATTATCTGTTTAATCGCTGTTCTTACCGCGCTATCTGCGGCCTTTTCACTTGTTATGGTTTTTAGTTCCCATAATTTTCCATCCCACAAATAATCTGGGGTTTTTTCTCCATAATTATCAGATTCTAAGAGCGGTTTTATTATTCCGCCGTATTTCCTTTTTATCCAATTAGCGACTGATATCTCATCTTTATGATCATTTTCCGAATAACCTTCTGGAATCTCAACTTGTGCCGTTTTAAGCTTGTATGCCGCACGTTTTTGTGCGTTGATTTTGTCTTTATTCTGCGCATAGTTTTGACGCCTCATCGCATTGATGTCACCGCCTGCATCGTCGTATTGTCTGAGATATTCATCCGGGTCATAGCCGTCAATTGTGCTCTTACCGTCAAATCTTATAGCGTAAGAACAGTCGCAGTGCGCATGGATATGTTCAGCATGCCCGCCCCTGATTGCCTTTTTTGATGCCTTCTGCCAGCCCCTCGATGCTAACGTGATGCAGAATGCACAAGTGTCTCCCATCGGTACCCACGCCCACTCTGCACCGTCTCTTAAGGAATTGTTAAGAAGTGTATCTTGTCCAGCCATCTTGACGAGGCGCTCAACCGCTTGTGGCACGATGGCATCCCCTCGTAGCTTTGCGCCATTGACTGCGATGCCGGTCTCTGCGTAGGTCGCTGTCTGTGCCGGTTCTGCTGCAGGAACTCTCGCTCCCTGAACAGCGGCAGTTGCGTCATACATCTCGCAAGCCAGTGAAGCGGATGCCTCGCCGTATCTGGACGCCACTGCGTATGCGTAATCAATCATCTCTGCTGAGTCCGCATTTGGGTGCTCAAGCATCCATTTTTGCATTAGCTTACCTGCCTTGGCATTGATTGCAGACAGTTTCTCGATGTATCTGTTCCAGCTACTCTGTGATATCTTCATCTGCGAATTCCTCCGCTAACAGCTTCGAACCTCTTACTCTCTGCTCCTGTGCCTTGATGCGTCTGATATCAGCCTGCGAGAAGCCAATCATCTCCAGGAACGTATCTGTATCTGCGAACGCCGGTCTTGATGTTGCAACCTTGATTGCCGCATCAGCAGTCGATGCTACGGAAGGCATTGCAGGGTTCTTGAAGTGCGGAATAACTGACAGATCCTCTTCATCAAGCTCATCAAGAGTCACGCGCTTCGCAATCGCCAGCGCCATCTGTGCGATCGTTCTGAGCGTGTCGCCATTAGACGCGTTGAGCTGTTCTGCCATAAGAATCAGCGTCTGTGACTGTGCAATGATTGCCTCTGAGCTTGTAGGGTTTGCATCATTTACGACTCCAGTGTCTGCAACTGTCAGACCTGTTGCCGCCGAAAACTGTGTAGCAAGTGACCTCAGCATCTCAACGTGAGGTGCGATGTGCCCTTGCTGAAGCTGTCCAAATGTCGGTTTTTCGCCTGTCTCAGGGTTGTTTGTTGCCACGAGGATACTTCCTACATACTGCTTGAATTTGTCGCCCACAATGGCATCAAACTGCTCATCCGATGCGCCCATCATATACTTCTGCGGGCTTGTTGCGAACTCCAGCGCAATTGTTGCATTGGCAAGTGTTCTCACGTATCCCTGAATCAGTCTCCTGATTGGCTCCTTGATTCTTGATGATCCAAACGGCTTATCCGATGTCGCATTCCACACGAATGCCACCATCAGAGGTCTGCCCATTTTGTGAGGATGTCTTTCTGCTGTCCAACCGGTGTCATTTCTTCTGAGGACTATTATTGTATCGTCTGTGTACAGATTGATGACTGATGGCTGGAACCTGTCTCGGTCTTTCTCGTCGCTTACGGTATCGATAATTGCCATTCCGCAGTCAATGCGATTCTTCTCACCATTCCACAGGGCCGCCGCAGTCTTCGGGCTGTGCAGTCTGATTTTGCACTTCAGCTCCTCGTCCGCCGAGAATGTTGCGAATGTGCATCCAAACTTGAGCTCGTCAATTGTTGCCTTGTTGTACTCTGCGATCAGGTTGTTCTTTCTGCAGATTTCATCAAGCAACTCATTCGGCTCTCCGGCAGTGTTGACAAAGCCGTCAAACATTGAGTGGGACGCTAGTACGTCAACACACTTGCGACCCCAAGTGCAGCCGATTTCAAGCCCACGGAATAACCGAGGCAATGCGATTCCTAGATTCACCTCACTCAGGCTGATGTGGCCATCGTAATAGTGTGCTTTCTCCTCGTTCTTCATATAGTGATAGTTGTAGACCTCAAGCAGCTGGGCGAGCTTCTTGCTCTCAGCTTCTGTGAGCCCTTTAACCTTTTCAATGTGTAGTGCCATTTTTATCCTATTCTCCCCTTTCTGCTTGGATCTCTTTTACTTGTTTTAGCTCCCCAAAGAGCTAAGCTGCAGGCCTCTATCGGCGCGGAATTAGGACCTCCAAATCCAACGCCACCTCCAATCTTTCTGCGTGTACTATTAATTGCCGACTGGTTGAGAGCCTCTTGTGGCTCATACCAGGTAAGCGTGTTATCATTAATCATTTCTGTAACATGTGTAGCTGCATCAATTACATTTCTAGAATTTGCCCTTATAATCGAGTCTTTCGCCTTCCACCTTTCAGAAATTCTATCAATCAACAGGTCTGCGCCATTCTTTCCATCAATGACGACACATGCCGCTTTCTCATATCTTTCATTAAGCCAATCAGCCAGCCATTTTGTTCCCCTGTTTGTTGTCTCAAATTTTATGAGGGATATTCTAGCGTTTCCATCAGGCTCTATAATTGCGCCTCCGAGCGCCACTTCCGATGAGTCGAGCGAAAACTTCACTCCGTATGCAACTGTGCCTTTTTGCGGCTTTTCTGCTCTGCTTGCACATTCCGCCCACTTCTCCGCATCAATCATTTTGTCTTCGGCGGTTTCTTTTTCCGGTGGCCACCATCCCAGACGTTCTCGCGCGAATCCATCCGGCGACATGTCTTTTCGTTCAGTTTCTGTAAATTCTTCCGTCAAGTGAATTCCCATAGCCGGATTTGATTGATACCACAAAGACTTATCATCAAGATTTATGTCATCCACGCTATCTCCCAACGGGCTCCATTCGTGCCACGCCTCATTTTTTCCAGGGTTCCCCAGTGTTCCCTTTCTTTTTCTCCGGAAAACTACACCCGGGCATCCTGGATATGGCGGTGTACCCGTGTATATGATTTGGCGAAATCCAGTCTGCGATGCCGCAAGTGTGGCCATAGTTGCTTCCACCTGTTCGTCGGTCAGTTCCTGAGCTTCGTCGTATACAACCAGGCTGATGCCATCGAATCCTCTAGCCGCTTGTCTGGATCTAGTCGAATACTCAATGCTCCCTCCATTCTTGAGTCTGATGCACTCTTCTCCGTTTGTGTATCGTATCTCTGCGACTTCCTTTTCAATTTCCGGATGTCTGTCGTCTGTAAAGTATGCCACTAGGCGTCTGAACGATTTCTTAGACGTTTTTACTTGATGAGCTGTATGCAAAATTCGCTCACCGTTAATCAACATCCCAAACATCTCCCTGGCTTCAAGACACACGTTTTTACCATTCTGTCTTGGAACCGCCAGCCCAGCTGACGTCACATTGTATTTACCCTCTTCATCTAAGCCTAGCCAACACTCAACAATCTTCTCCTGCCACTCATCCAGTTTATTTCCATATTCGCGCATTATAATAGCCGCATCTTGGCCATCCGAACTGGCCCTGTGCGGCTCTATCTTTATTCGTGGTTCTTGGCTCCCAATCATGGAGTTCTAGCTCTCTTTTCTCTAATTTGGCCAAGCACTGACTGCGGCTGTACATCTGGTATTGAGAGTGTGATTTCGGCATCTTTTCTGTCAGGTAAACAGTCGAGAATCCTATCCATTCCGAGCATATACGATTTGAACAATGCTTCATAAGCGTCAAAAAACGGATTTTTTCTGATGCCTTTCTGACCGCCTCCGTTGTCATATTCGACAACGATGCTCTCTTTTGACACCTGTTCTCTTGCTTCGTCCAGCTTAACTCTCATCCATGCGGAGTTGATTACTATTGGTTCGATTATCTTCATCTTATGGTCAGAAATTTTTGCCTTCTTCAATTCACGGATTATTCGGCGTTTTTCCTTCAGAACAACCTCTTCAAAAGACGTTTTCTCTTTTTCCATCATTCCTCCTTTGACCACCCCTCCCTCGCGCGCGCACGCGAGGGGGTATTTCGGCGCTGGAACACAGGGGGTCGCCGACGGGGTGTGCCGGGGTACCCTCCCCTTGTCTTTTTTTCGGCCTTCCAGTCCCCATATAAAATCATTTTACCAATCTCCGTCCGACACCAGTGGAAACCTCTTCGAGGGTCTCATCTCCTCTGTGATCTTGTTCGACTTCAACGCGTTGCAACAGTAATGAGCTGCTTGAAGATTATTCCAATCCTCAGCTGCAGCTCTTGCAGACTCGTATCCGAATTCCCTCCACCTGGATACCGGACGTACCTCGTCTATCACAAACGACAGGGGGTGCTTAGAATCACTGGGGGCTTCATAATCAATAGGCCCCAGTCTTCCCTTGCATATGCCGCAAGGCGCATTCATTGCTCTGAACCTCGCCCTGTTCTTTCGTCGCAGGTTTCCATTGCTGCTTCTTGGATTTCCCATGCTATTACCTCACTAGCATATTACCACTAAAAGTTTTCCCCGGTGTCGCAACTTTAAATCAGTTCCAGGTTCTTTGCGACGTGATACACCAGTTTAGACTTATTTCTGCTGTACGTAGAACGGCTTGCATCCTTTGGAAAAGCCTTACGCTTTGTGATGTTCTCCCAGACTCCGCGCTGATATTCGTCAGGGATTCTGTCTAATGCTTTCTCGATTGCGATGATCTTTCTTGCATAGCCAGCTCTGCGCTCTGCCTTTCCTGCAACCTCGTCAACAAGTTTGCTACTTCTCGGCATTCCGTCCGATGGTGATGGTGATTCTAGAAGAACGTCGTTTGCCTCTTCCACCATCCTGTCATAGTCCCTAATGATCCACAGTGCGGTGTGATATACAGCACCTGGGAGCAGGTACTTGTTATTCTTCATCCTCTGGTAATCTTTCATATTGTCCCCCACTCATATTCCCCGAAATCATCTAGCTCAAGCTGTTTGATTTCTTCGAATCGTCTGAATGATTCTCCCCTCTTCATTCGCTTTCCTTTTCGCCATTTTTTAACCCTTGGCACAGGGTCAGTTGATATCATGAGATATTCCAAGTGCTCCATTGCAGTGAATGGATGCTGATAGTATCTGATTGAGTCCTCATCGATGATGTATCCTTTGATTTCTGCTGGCTTCTCAAATAACTGAATCGAGCTCATCACCTCTCTAACGATGATAGGTCTATCAAGATTGCGGCTGCAGTGATACCTGCACTTCATAGCGTTGCCAGCTTCTCTGAACGTCTTGTTGGTCTCCTTGATCAGGTAGCTCGCCAGCGTTGCATAGTTTCTGCTTGAATCCAGCATCGAGCTGTAAATCCTTCCCTGTTTCCATTGCTTGTGAATCACAGGCAGGTCGATATAGCTCATCACGATATGATGATGCGGCCTGTGGTTTTCATATTCAGTCGCATGCACATATCTGAATTCACGATCCGCTTTCTTGAATTCCCTCTTCATTCGTCTCAGGAACTTGTTAAGCTCCGCTTTCTGTTCTTCTTCATTCAGCAGCTCCTCATATGTCAATGTGATATGCAAATCACCTGGGAAGAAGTTAGCATTCAGCAATGCTGTCAAATTTCTCTCTGCGATTCTGTCATTGTTGGTTCTTACCGCCTCTGATGTAGGGTTTGCTTTCGGTTTCCTTGGACCATACTCCGAGCAATTCACTTTGATAGTTCTCAGGATTGTTGCTCCTGCCACTATTGTCTCCCTGATTACTTTGCTCATTGCTCCTCCCCGATGGTCATAAGTTTAATACTCTTATCAAGCCCTAAACGGGACTCTCACCCGCTACTTGTTCCAGTTATTACTTCTCTTCGCTCTAGATATCTTGTCTGAAAGATAATCATCGAACACGTTGTGTTCTCGCTTTCCGGCTTCTCTTTTTCTTCTCCAGCCTTGGTATGCTTCGCACTTGTCATGGTAAGAACCGCAGCCTTTGTTCTCACACTCAAGACATGGACATGTAATATCTGTTTTCTGTTTCATTTGTTTTCCTCTTTATATATATGGTTAAGTCCTTCATGATTGGCTGTCGTTATGGCTATTATGTTTTTGAAAATATGAACAAGAAGATCATTTGTATTTTGACAGCCAATCATCAGGGACTTATCCCTGATGATCACAATAGTTTAAAAAGGAATATCATCTTCTGCCGCTTGGAATGTATCCGGCAGATCGTCGAAACTTGTTTGTGTTGCTGCAGATACTGGTGCTGGTGCAGCAGCTTCTCTTCTGCTTCCTCCCAGGAACTCAATTCTTTCTGCTATTACTTCTGTTGTATAAACAGTTTCGCCATTTCGGTTCTTGTAGCTTCCAGTCTGTATTCTTCCAGAGACAGCAACCTGTCTACCTTTATCAAGATATCTGTCGCAGTTCTCTGCCTGCTTCCCGAATACTGTGATGCGAATGAAGTCGGCTCCAGAGTCTTCGCCGTTTCGTTTTGGTCTATCCACAGCCAAGGTAAATCTGGTGATTGCGGTCTGTGTCTGTGGAGTGTAATTCAGTTCGGGATCTCTTGCGAGTCTTCCTATCAGTGTCACCTGGTTCATTCTTCACCCCACGTTTCGTTAAGTGTCACCTGCTGGAACCCTTCCGGTTCGAACTTGATTTGACCTTCTACGATATCTACATTCATCTTCACATCCGCCACGATTCCGCGGCTAAGCATTTCCCCAAGGATTGAGTGTGCCTGTTCAAGCGACACTGTTCCAAAGTTAATTTTTCCTCTCATCTACTCCACCTCCTTAAGCGTAAAGTTCATAGTCCCGTATCCGTGCTTCTTTAAGTAGTGATATGCGTATCCAAATAACGCACTTATCAGGCCCCTATATTCGTATTCGAATGGCTGTCCTTGGCAGCACACTATCACCTTAAATTTCTTCATCTATTCCACCTCTCCTCACTATGTCGATTGCTCTTTCTCTGTATTCGGCGCATTCAAAACTTCGTGGACAACGGGCATTTTTTAATTCTTCAACAACCTTGTCCACATCGCAGGCGGTTGGTTGGTCTTCTATTGCATCAAGAATCTCGTACAGCATCAATGTGTCGTAGGCTTTTGGATTCTCGTGTTTGTAGCATCCCCATAAGTTCAATGCACCAGTCAGCTTATCCGCATCAATCAATCTCATCTACGTCACCTCACTCTATTCCACCTCTGCCTCTTCATTCTCGCAAGGTTCTAGCTTCAAACTGAACGTCTGCGAAATTGCATTACCCATAGCTTGTACGAACTTCTCATCACCTGTAAGGTCTGTATAGCCTGTATGCACTAACACACCGTGTACGATTTCGTGGCAAAGCGTTTCGTATTTGACTTCTGGAGTTAATTCTGCATTTATTCTGATTTCAGCTGTCTTAAACTCAATTTGCCCAAAATGACAATCGCCGTCAAACATATCTTTGCACTCAACTACCCTGTGCGGGATTCCACAAATATTTACCTTTCCCTCAAATTTCATCTACTCCACCTCGCCTACCTCTCAAATCTAACGCCTGTCAGTTTGCAGGCTTTTTCAACGTACTTATTAATCGTTTCTGTGGTTGGGTTTCCGAATTCAGCTTCATATTCTTTGCAAATGTCCTCACCGAACTGCCAACATTGTTCGCCGGTCCAGCCATAGTTCTTGTGTCCTACCATCAGGCACATGGAGAAGAATATCTTGATGAATCTGTCTTCCATTTCTTTGCCCATCTCTTTACGACGTTGAGCGTCTCTTTCCTGGAGCTGCTCATTCGTGAACGTGTAGGTGACGTTCTGCTGCTTAAGAAGCCTCTCAAGCCGTCTCCTTTCGGATCTATTTATTCCAGTCGTCACAATCAGCCCCCAACGTTTTTTTCACAATTTCATGAGCATCTTGAAGCCCTTCCAATTTTCCAACCAAGCGACCTTCTTCATATCCTTCGTGATGCGCCACCATATATGTTATTGCCATCACAAGCAGGACAATTCCTACAAATGTTCCTATCGCCATTAATTCCAAAATCACGCCTCCCTCACTTTCTCTTAATAATTTGATTCACTATATCCTCTATTTCGTAGCGGTTTACGCAAAGACGAATCCTCTTCTTGTCTCCGTATCTCAATTTACCCTCCAGTTCGGCTTGAGCAATCACTGCCCTTTTGATGAAATCCGATACTTGTCTGTGTTCCTCGTCTCCAGAGAGCGTGTCGTATACCTGCGCTCCTGCGAAGAAGCCCTCTTCATAGGCTTTGTCGCAATCGGCTTTAGAGTGAGCCCACTCGTTGATAGTCGCAACGTAGAGCATCATTATTGCAATGCACATCGCAACAATCAGAATAGTTTCCCATATGTTCATACGGCCTCCTTATATTTGGCAGAGCGGCGGCATTTGTGTCAGCGAACATCCTTATTTAGTCCAGCCGCCGCTCCTATGTCTAATTCATCGACGCTTCAATCACCTGTCTCAGTGCTGCAAGCATCTTCTGAGACTTGTCTGCGTCAGTTTCCTTGCCGGCGCACTTAACAGCTTCTCTGATTATGCTCTGTACCTGATCCGCCAGGAGCTTGAATCTCATCATGTTCTCGCTACTGGTCTTGTTGAGCTGCTTTCTCAACCTATCGACCTCTTCTGTGAGCATCTCGTTTTCTTGTCCTAGTGACTTTAGTTCGTCTGCTACGGCTTTCTTGTTTTCCTCAACAGCCTCAGCGATGGCGCTGTTTCTGTTCTTGGCCTCTTCATCCATTTTGGCATCGATTTCTCGTGCTCTCTTCTCAGCTTCCGCCTTATCCCTTTCGGCCTTCTGGAGTTTAAGTTCTGCGTCTCTTAGTTTCGCAGCTGTCTTGTTGTGGTCGCTCTGCTCCGCTTCTATCATTCGGTCAAGTTCTGACATCTTGTCCTCAAGAGCCTTAACTTTTTCAGTGTCTTCCACGACTATCTTCTCAGGTTCCGGAGCTGATTCAGCAGAGAGTAGGGCTTCGTCTCTCTCTGCTTTCAGCTGCTTGATTTCGTCTTTCAGTTCCTTGACGGTTAGACTCTCAACATCATGGCTTTCTATGAAGTTTTCAACCTCTTCCTCCGGTAGTGCGAGAAGCTCCAAAGCCTTGGAAATACTGAAAAACGCAGACGTCTGCGTTTTTGAAAACGGGCTGTTTTTGTCGCCATATTCAGCAGAAATTCTCATGAAATTCTCTGCTTTTCTCTTGGAATAATTCAGGTTCTCAGCGCACCAGTTCTCAAAGTTGCCATGTCCGACCTGGTCTTTTGCCTCTTTCAGTCTTGCTCCGATTTCGATTGCACCCTCGAGTGCGGTCTTAGCCACCTGTGATTCAATGAATCTGATTTCTGATGCAATAACCGGAAGTGTTCTCTCAGGAACAACTTCATAATTTGCTTCTATGATGCTTTGCATAACTTCTCCTTTTCTTTGATTGCTTTATCTAGGTGCTGCAGGAATGCTTCAACGAATCGGTCAACCTCTTCATTGGTTGAGCAGTTCTTCAGGCCTCTGCATTGCACTTTCTTACCTTCAACAGTTGTTTCCAGGGTGTAGTATGATTTGTCGGGTTCTTCTTCTCGTCTGATAAAGAAAATCATGCACTTGCCATCCGCCAGCTTACTTCCGTATGTTTTTACGCAGTGACAAAGCTGTGCGCTTTCTTCGTTGAGCATTCTCTGGCTGTCTGCAGCTATGATCTTAAGCCCGTCTTTGTGGAATTCTTTGACAACGATTCGCTCCCGAATCTTCCTGTCATTAATCTCGTTTTTCTTATCGGTCCATTCAGCCATTACGGCATCGTGCGCCTCTTGGAGGTTCTCGGGGTATCTTATGGTGTTTCTATAGATGTCCATCCCGAGTTCTTTGGCCTGCTTCATATAATCGAGCCAGTCCCGTCTCTTATTCCCAAATTCGGTTCCCTCTTGTGCATCAAGGTACTTCAGAGTCTTAATAAAATCTGCGCCGCATTCACAAATGCGTTCTCTATATGTTTTGTCGAACCAGTAATGATCTGATGCTATATCCTTCACAGCTTCCCACGGGATTGTTCTTCTCTCCTCAGGTGTCAAGCGCTGATACACACGCACTTGTTCCGCTGTTGGATTGCGTTTTCTGATGCGTCTGATATCAGCCCGTGGCAATCTAAGGATCTTTTCAAGGGTCCTGCCTCGCCAGTAGATCGCGTTGCTTTTGCTTCCCGCTGCCCTTCCTAGAGCAATGGCCTTGAATCCTGACTTGTAAAGCAGTTCCAGACTTTTGTATTTGAGGGCTTGGCCAAGATAGCCTACGATATTCCACTCGTCAATCATGCAATCTCCAACTGGATCCCACAGATATCTCGCATCCGAGGTCTTAAACACTTCTTCAAGGTTGTTTGTGTAAACAAACAGTCTGTCGTACTTGCTTCCCAGCCACCAGCTGTTGCAGCTGCTTTTGACAATGACGTTGCTGTACATTTCCCAATAGCAATCGCTCCATGACTCTTTCAACTCATACCGTTCCTGAACTTCTGAGTTCAGTCGATATATGGTCGTCAGCTTTCTGTATATTGCTGGCTGGCCTGCTTTCTCAAAGTTTGCCTCTATCCGCCAGAGAGTGCCCCAAATTGTTGGACCGTCATTCACCAGGATCAACACTCTGAAGTATTCCGAGAGATTACCTCTAGAGCGCCCAATTGGTTTCAGCACTCCATAGGCTTCGTAACAGCAATAGCACATGTCCGAATATCCAGCTTTGCCTGCATACATTCCCTTATCAATGTCGAATGTATTTCCGCATCGTGTGCACACTGCTTTGTGCTCCTTTTCCGAGTAAAGGATGTAGCTCTTCTGTACGCAGTCCTGCTGAATCCACTCAAGCACATCATCTGGTGCCGGCGGAATCTGTGCCAGGAGCTTCTCCATCTTCTCTTTTTCAACTCTCATATCAACCTCCTACAGAAGGTCTGTTATATCTATGATGTTGCTATCCATTTTCGACGGCGCTTCAAAATGGTTGACCAGTTCGTAGTATTCATCAACCATTTGGAACACTTCCTCGTCCGGAATGTATGCACAGTTGCCTTTCTTTCTTTTCTTGGCTTCTTCCCAGATCTTGGAGTGAATTTCCTTGAGGTTCTTTCCCTCCTTCAGGATCTTCTCTGCGACCCCATCTTCATTTTCAATTTTGTTTGTCAGGTACTCTTCAAGAGCCACTGACAGTGAGTCGTTTGCCGACATCATTTCTTCAGTGATTTTCATAATAGCCTTGTCTTTCATTTTCTTGTTCTCCTGTTCTGCCTGGAGCCGGAGTCGAACCGACTTCATTCCCTTCCAGGCACAATGCCGAGAATTCTCGGCTAATGTGCTGCAATTGCTGTTGTTACCATTGCAGCCATTTCATTAATTGACAGGCCAGATACATCAATCTTTATATCTGAGCCATCAACAAATGTGACAATTACGACTTCCACATTTTCGCAACACCCGTATACGATGTTCTCAACATCGATTGATGCTCGTCTGTAAGCTTCTCCCATTCTGTCAAAGAATTTCTTGTTAATCAGTGCGCTCATAAGCGATTCTCCTTATCTGTCTCTCTATTTTCAGTGTGATAACCCCTTCGACCTTGGTTCTTACTCCGAACAGGTCCTTGATTTGTTCCATCATCACCTCAACGTCTGCGAGTTCTCCAATAACATCGCCTTCAGTGCCTGTTGCCAAGGCTGAAGTGAGCTCCCCCAGTTCCTCAATAAGCTTCAGTCGCTGATGTTCCTTTCCGTAGTGTTCAGCTATCTTATTTAGCTTCAGCCTTCTTTCTCTCGTTAAATTCACGTCTCATTCTCCTTCTTTCCTGTTCCCGGATTATCATGTTGTGATTAACCCGTTCTGACTGTTGCATCAATTCGCGCTCTCTTTGTGTTTTCTTCCTGATCAGCTCAGCCGCATCTATGTACTGGCATATGACGAGCCCGCTTATCTTTCTATGGAACGTGCACTCTGAGCAACAGTAATAGCACACCATTTCTTTTGTCTTTTTGCAGATAAACCAGCCGCCGGCATTCTGCTCGGTTCGGCCACAGTTACACGTCAACATAGTCTTCTCTAATGGCCGCCAGTTCTCTCACATACCGTAATTCTTCAATGAGCGCATCAAGGTCCTTAAAATTGAACCTCAGATATCCGTTCCGCTTGGTTAGAATTACAGCTTCATCATC